>JBOIEE010000265.1:0-15243 GCA_050740975.1 Gammaproteobacteria bacterium
TGCTCAACGCCTTTCGGCATCAAAGATAAAATCGCATCCTTCCTCCAGTCTTAGCCCGGCCCCTTTTAAAGTGCTCAACGCCTTTCGGCATCAAAGATAAAATCGCAGCCAGCTCTTCCAAAGCCTCGTCTATTGAAATCTGTGCTCAACGCCTTTCGGCATCAAAGATAAAATCGCCTGCTCATTCTCTGGACTCCCTGGGGTCTCGTCGCCGTGCTCAACGCCTTTCGGCATCAAAGATAAAATCGCGGCTTGCATTTAACAGACTGTTTTTGCAGTGAGCTTTGAGTATAGATTCGGGCATGGACAGAAAATACACGTGCGTTTTTTAGAACACTTCATCAATGAAGCAGGTTGCCGCGCTAACCTGAGATTGCAGCGCTTCTTTTCGCTCGTCACGCACCTCTTGTGGTTAACGACACCGCTTTTCTGAATGCTATTCTAACGATAACGACGATCGCTAATCCACTTGCTCACAACATCTGGCCGTGCATGAATCGCGAGCGGTTAACCGGGAGGGTTATAGTATCGCAAAACTCCTCTGTTCTTCGGTCCAGGCAACTCGCGTATTGCGTGCGATCAATCGTGATGTGCAACTGGGACAGAGCCCGGCGATCATCAGACTATCCTCCGGCGCCATTTCCTTTTCCAATTCCCAGTGCATGCGCCCGAACTGCCGTCTGGTCAAACGGCAACGAAAGATGGAGTATTGCAAGCTCTCCCCGTAGCCCTTAAGTAACTCGAAACAACGGCGCCAACGTTTCGGATCGCGGATGTCGTAACAAACGAGATACCAGAATCTCTCTTCGGCCATCGATCACCTCAAGCGCATGCGGGCGAACAATCCCGGCTCACCCGTCCATTCCTTTTCGAGAAGGCGAGCCTCCAGTTCGATGAGACGCGCGTATGAAAGCGAATAACCGGTGATCGGATGTTTCCATTGGTCTTCCTTACGCCGCTCGTAGATCTCGACCGCTTTCTTTCGTCCCTGGTCGCTGAGCCAAACTTGTTTACCAGCACAGGTGAAGTCCACATCCGCATCCCATTGCAGGCGATTGACCGAGGCTACCAGCGGCATATCCCAAAGCGGGACACGGAATAGCTCCATTAGATCCAGAGCAAGCGGATGTGCGGCGCTGCGGGGGCGATGCAGAAACCCGAATGCCGGTTCGAGCCCGACCGCCAAAGTGCCTTGGAGCACGTCGCGGTAGAGCAAGGCGTAGCCGAAACTGAGCAATGCGTTAAGTCGATCTTGGGGCGGACGACGGTTGCGTCCCTGAAAGCAAAACCGCTCGTCCAGGTCACCGCGAAGGAGCGCCGGCAAAGCCGCAAAATAGTGACGCCCGGCGTCGCCTTCATGTCCGCGCAGAGCGTCGATGCCTTCCGCATGGCTCGCGAGTCGCAAGGCATTGCGCACTCCCTGTATGGCTACCTCAACACCCGAAGACGCGCGTTCCTTCCCCCCACGGGTTGCCCGCAACAAGAATCCCAACTGGCTTGATGTCCGTGCGATTACCAACCGGCGTGCCAGGCGAAATGCGAGGCCAGGATCCCTGAGGGCCTCGAACTGGCGGATGCGACGCTGGACGGGTCCTGCACCGGCGGCAAGTCCGCCGACATAGCGTCCGCCGTTGGTGACCCAATGGATGCCTATTTCCTGGGAAGCACAGAAATGGAGTGCTTGTGTGCTGACCTGTGCGTACCCGTGCACCACGATTTCACCGACTTCGCGGACCGGGAACGTTTGCTTATGACCCTCTGTGTCCGTCACGGTAAGCGTTTGCCCACCCCGGCCGATGCGTGCTCCTTGGGCGATCACATGGATGGTCTGGCGCTCCCGGTCCTGGGGAAACAAGCGCAGGGGTTCCCAGGTCTCGTCCTTAGCCAATCGCTCTTCTTCCGGGAGGCATACCGGGGCAAGCGAGCAGCGCAGACACAACCGGTCATTTTCGGTCACAGGCGGCCGCTCGATCGATTGGCGCAACTCCCGCGCCCGCGCTAGCGCTTTATGAACCTCCGCCCGTGCAGTTTCGTCAACCGGCACGCGAACAGTAACATTGCTAGCGTGGTAGCGAATGCGGGCCTCCTCGATCGGCAGTCCCGTATGCTCCTCCAGAAGAAGCGTATAGGCACATGCCTGTATGCGATCGCTCGCCCAGGCTTCAGGCCCATCCGTGCCTTTGGCGGGGCGTCCCCGCTTGTGCTCGTAGGGGATCAATCGTCCATCGCGGCGGCGCAAGCAATCCACCTTGCCGCGCAGGCCGAGGGACTCACTTTCGAGCACAAGGCTGACGATCTCGCCCTCATCGGCCGCGACCTCTTCATGCAACCGCCGGCCGGCGTAGACGGCCGCATCTGCGATGCGGATTTCCTCGACTTCTTCGAGATAGAAGAGCCGCTCACAATAGGCGAGCGCGTGCAGCGCCATGACGCGGATAAGGGGATCTGAAAGAGTTTCCGTTGACATCGTTTGTATGCTTCCCGTCCCGGCGAAAGAGGGAGCGATCCATTGCAAGAGATGAATACTATTTCACGACATTTGGTTCGGTACGGTCACCCAAGCGTCGTGCGGAATATTTAGGCTCCGTTCTGAAATAGGAGCAAAAAGTACGCTTGTCGTTTCCGACATGTGTTGGCGGTCGATTCTGATGGTGAGACGGGTGGTTCTAGGTCGGGGGCCGTGGATATCACGCTGTGAAACCACCTCATACCAATAAGCTGGCTGCATTTCAGTTTCTTCCCGCAACACGTCGATCATTAAGTTGTTGTCGCCCAAGAAGGGAATTCCGTAGCGAGTCGTGTTGTACTTTCCGCACAGGCCGTCCCGCACTCTAAGTTCTAGTTCCGGGTTCTCGTCAAGGCCGATGTAAGCGCGTACGTTACTCAAATACTCTCTCCTTACCGTAGTGATGTTATATTTGTTACCTTTCGCAAAAGGAGCATACTGTGCGCCTGCCTCTTTCCCAACGGGATAGTTGTGTGCTTGTTGATACAGGCTCTGGGCCTGCGGAAAACAAAGTGCACCGAGTGCAACCTTGACCCGAGGAAGACCGGACTTCATCAGCGTCATCGCTAACTTGCCGTCATCGTATCTCGACTCAATGCCGGAAACATTAAGAACTAGGCCGTATGCCGCCGAGGGTGTAATGAAAGCGGCCGTGGGCCGAAAGGAACCTGCGGTGAAATTGCGAAACGCTGCAAATGGAGCTTGCACATATAAGCAAATCATGGGGTGCTTCTATTCCGAAGGATTTTGTCGCCCACGGTAGTGATTAGGAGCTGCGAGCTACGATCTAGCGTGACATTCTTTTGTTCCAGGCTTTGCTTGTCTTTATCTCCCATGCTTTTGACAAGCCCACCGCCGATGAAAAACTCGTTGCCTGGGTAGTCTCCCTTCTTAATTCCCTCGATGACTTCTGGGAAACCTCCGTCTTTCGAGAAGCCATAGGTGTTATAACCTGCGACCAGGGATTCACTGAGCCGCAGGATGATACTAGCAGGAGCCATCTCGTAGTAACTGCGGGCATGATTCCCTGCGACACAATTCAGCTCGCCGATGGCTTTTAGCAGGAATCCTAGTCCGTTAACTTCTTCCTCTCCCGAGTCGGTTTTTCTTTTGAACGTCTTGCTTTGACATTCGTTTAAGTTCAGGGCAAACGGATATTGAAATGCAGTTTGAGCGGTTTCGCGGTGTAGTAAAGCTGAGTCGCCAGCATTTTGCCACGGGCTGTCAATGTTCTTCGGCGATTGCGTGAATAGGGAGTCGTGTCGATAAGGTTCCAGACCTCTCGCCAAATTCATCCGTAAGACGGAATCGCGCTTAAAATGGAAGGGATGTGGTCTCTTCTCCTTGCCTACTTCATTAAGAATGGTCTTGCGTTTGTTGCCGTCTGCCGCAACCAAATAGCCAAAGAAGAAGTCGTCTATATATTCTTCTGGGTAAGGGTATTTAGTAAACTTCACGGCTAACTGCTCTTCATCATGCAATCGAGAGCGATTGCAGGGCAGACCGTATCCGGCCAGCATTTCTCGGAGCGCGTTGCGCATGGCCTCTGGAGAAATAACCGGATATTCAAATCGACCATCTGTAATCTTCTGAATAACGGCTCGGTTCTGCTCGCTTTCGCCGCGATAATTCGCCGCGGGAGCGGGATAAGTAAGTACGGTCCCAAACAGGTTCATAAGAAGCCTCCTAATCTGTCTAAAAAATCCTAACTATGGGCGGCTATAGCCAGCATCGACAACGCTTTGATCCGTTCCCACCCACCATCCTCTAAGAGCGCTTGTGAAACGAACACATAATCGTCTTGCGGGAGAAACTGCGGTACGGAACATATTGCGCCAGTGAAGTATTCAATAAAGTCTTGGTCCCGCCGGGATCGTATCGCCAGGAAGGCATCGGCACATGTCTTTTGTCTCGCTTCTACGTACTGTGGCGGGATTGCTAGCTTGCCATCTGCCGTCTTCTTGTCTTTGAAATCCGACCATTTAATCCCGGACTTCGCTTCCGTCTTATGCCTGACATAGGCGCCGATCATGTCGTAGATGCGTTTCTCTAGTGACTGAGGTTTGGGGTCAGGGGTCTCCGCCATGGCATGTGCCTCCTGTTGATTTGCAAACTCGTCCGCAAGAATCTCGAACTTTTTGCGAACGTCAAAAGAAAATAGGGGAAAGGTATTGGGCGTGCTTTCCGATCGCACGAAAAACTCCCAAGGGTATAGCGCAAACAGATTCATAAATCCCTCATACCAGTCCTCTTCTCGTAACAGATTAATGATGAGCTGGGATTTAAAGAAAGGGTTCCGGCAAGACCCGCGAATACCGTCGTAATCATTCACCAGGCCGGCACGCGGAATGACTTTATCCGCCGCCAGCATCTTGATGTTGTTGCCCTGTTTATCAAGATGGAACAGTTCGATGGCACTGACGCTGTATTTCAGGTCTCCGCCTTCGGCTTTCTGCTTTGCGATCAGCGCAAGATGCCTGAGGAACTCTAGTCCACCCTCGGCAGGTAGATCGACAATGGCCGCTTTCGGCCGATAGCCCCGTATCTGCGGGTCGAGTGCGGCAAGCGAGCGGGGGAATACAAGGCGAAACTCCTCTAGGTCGCTCACCTCGGGAATGGAGACAACATATCCCTTGAAGTCTCGCTTGCCGTCGCGGTCGATCGCTTGAGGCACGAAGACGAGAGCGGTGAGCGGCCAAAAATGGAGCAAAATATTTTGGTCTACACGCCGTTGAACGGCACCCGTTCGGCGTTCAGCGCTTGCGCCCCCACGAACAAGGAACTTGGAATCTCGCCAACCACAAGCGTTCCTGTCTTGTTGTTTTTGGTAAATCCAACCAGTTCGTTCCAGGCATCTGATCCTTCCCGACTCCGTTTTTTATCTGCACGCTCTTTGTACACTAACCGCGTTTTGTCACGTCCGCGCAAAGTGGTCCAAAGCATATCCCTCCAGAGCTTTAGCCATCCGTTCTCATCTCCCGGATAGTGATGCTCGAGAAAGGATGCTTTGGGTACGACCGCATCGTATATAAATATCTTTGTTTTTTTCACCTTTTCCGTCTTGGGGTCGAGCTGTTCAACGGTCTGTTCCCGCTTGGGTGTTATTTCTGTCCCCTTCTTTTTCCGCTTTGCTTTCGATTCGATTTCTCGCCATTCCGCGTCATAGAGGTCGTCAAAAACCGCTTGTATGGTTTCCTGAGTAAACGTCATAGTGACGCTTGTGGGAGTCAGGCCGTTCATAAGCGGCAGAGGGCTGATTTCGCGTTCACGCAGGGAGTCGATCAACAGCAACAATCCGGCGAGTCCCGCTTTATGCTGAGCAGTAGGTAACTCAAAAAGATCGAAGGTGAGAGAAATCTCACCATCTGATGATAGTGTCGGCATTAGTAACATCTCCCGCTCGAACCGGATTATCCAGAAAACCTAATTTCGCATGGTAATGACTCCCTGGAGCAGCGCTTAAAAAACGCCCAAGCGCAGGGTGCGACTGGGCTAATCGCTTGGGCACGGGTACGACGAGCCCGTCTGTGGGCTGTCCTGCTTTCTTGGCTGCGAGCCAGATATCAAGTTCTGTGTCAAGCACGGCTGCTACGGTGGAATCGTCGCCTTCACGGTACGGATAGCTCATCGCGTAGCTCCCACTTTCTAAAAAACTACTGAAACGTTCAGGTTCACGCCGCGCTGGCTGATGCTGGTCCATAGCGGTTTCCACGTCAGCTTGGGAGAATTCTTTGCCATCAAGGGTAGCAACAAAACCCCGCGCTGCTTCGATCTCTTCGAGCGCATATGGTTTCGGATCCTGAACCGGCGATACATACACCTCTCCGATCTTGCCGTCCCCCGGCTTTCCTCGGCGATTGCAGCGCCCCATCCGCTGAATTAGCGAAGGGATAGGAGCTACTTCGGTGATAAGCACGTCCGCGTCTAAGTCGAGACTCATCTCGCAAACCTGTGTGGTGACGGCTAACAGCGGTCCTGGGCGGGTTTGAAAGGCGCTCACGACTTCCTTATGCCGAGCACGCCGGTCCGCTAGCTTAAAGCGGCTGTGGTAGGATAAAAGTGTTGCTTCGTTGATGCGCCCGCTCATTGCCTGGGCAATGGCCTGGCACCTTCTGACCTGATTGACCACCCAGAGGACCCTCTTGTCGGCGCGGAGGACTTGCTCTGCTATCTTTTCACCCTCCTCCCCGGAGATTTTCTGTAGACGATAACGGATGTGCTCTGCTTTGATGCGCAAATCCTCGAGCCCCTCCAACGTTTCGGGGAAAACCCGCAGCCCGCACTCCTCTAAGGTACGCCGACGGCTGGCGGGAAGGCTGGCTGTCATGCATAAGACAGGTACATCAAATTCTTTAAGGAATTTCACCAGCGCGGAGAACATCAGCTTGTCGAAACTATGCGCCTCGTCAACTACGATCACGCTGTCAGCCAGCAAGGGTAATAGACACAATGGACCATACTGGTTTTGCATAAAAGCGAGGAATTGATCAGCCGTGGCGCTAAACAGGCGCTTGGGCCATAACCCCAGCGCATACAGACGATCCTCGGCCGTGAAATCCTTCTCTGTTCGGCTATCGGCAGGATTGTCAAACATCTCTTCCAAATCGTACGCTGCCGTCCCGTGAGCCAACGCCGCTTCCTCTTCCGGTGCCCACGAAACATAGTCACGGAACCCTTCGGTGGAGGTCGCACGGGTAGGATAGAGAAACAATACCCTTGCCGCCGGTTTTTTCTCCATACGAGCTGCGATCCAATACCACGCTGCTAAAGTCTTACCGCTTCCGCAAGGAGCGAGTAACAGTGCTCGTTCACCGAGCGTAGAAGCTATCGTCTGAAAATCCTGCAGGACAAACATGTTGCCGGTTTTAATCTCGATATCGCGTATGCGTGGATTTATCACTTTGTTATGCACGTCGGTAGCTGTTAATGGGGCGCCAAAGGCGCTTTTGATCCAGCTTTCCAGATCATGTCCGACCCGCACCACGCCGGAGCCCACCGAGTCGGCGGCCAGCAGAGCGGCCTTTACAGCAAGGAGTAACATCCGCCGCTGTGGTTGGTGGCTGATTTCGTTCCCAAACTGGTAGGCCTGCCGTTTGGCTGCTTCTAAAAGCTTGGCAAAGTTAAACGCGTAGGGCGCGTCCTGAAAGCTCCATAACGGATCAACGTTCGGCCGAAATGGGACTGGCAGATCAAGAGCAGAACCAATGGTATCAAGGAGTGTAGCGAAATCCGGTTTGTCCGCGAGGACCCGAAACGTAGTACCGATACCGAGGGGTTGCCCCCATTGGGTTGGATCGACCTTGAGGTGATGGGAGATCACGCTGGCCAGCACGATATTGAAGTCGAGCAGCGTATGGTATTGAAGCCATTCTTTGAACTCCGGCAAGCTGAGTAAGAGGCCGCTCAGGTGTTCGTGACGAATTCTTTGCTCTCCGGTCTGGGTAACGATTCGCTGAAAGCCGTCATTGGCCTTACCAAGATCGTGGAAGGCTGCCGCTGCGAGTGTATTGGCCAGAAAGCCATCGTAATCCTTGCTCTTCAGACGAAAGAACCGCAACCATTCCTGGGCTAATCGTGTCGGCTGGTCTACGCCCCCATAGAGGAATCCAACGGTCGTGATTACCTCGGCGGTGTGATCCACCAAGGTCTTTGAAGGTTTGCCCAAAACAGAACTTTTCGCCAATAGCGGTTTACTCATTGTGATTAGCCGCGCCACGGTACAAACATCCCACACCCCATCCGCCGCCGGCCGCCGAGTCCTTTTTCCTGTAAGGTCAGCGATTCCTCTGCCGTTAATCCGCTAACGGCCACCTCGAATCCCACCACCTGCTTATCCTTAACCCGCAAGGTGCGCCGCTCACCGAGATGGATATGGCCTGTAATGCCCAGGGCCTCTAGCTGCCGATTAGCGGCATCTAAAAAAGAATCGTTTTCCAGAAATCCTTTGATCGTGACCAACCGGGCACGTAGGCGGGCCACGGGACGTAGCGCTCGGGTTTGTGGAGCACCTGCGCTAACCGGATGTGAATCTATCTCCAGTTTCTTTCCGGCAATAGTAAGGTAGGTTCGGATCTGTTCATCAGGCAGCCGCAGGATAAGGCGTGAAAACGGGGCCAAATGGAGCGTCCCATCGCCGGCATATACGCCGCGAATCGGCTGCACCCCGATTCTCCGATCACTGTGAATCTCAGAAACAACGCGGCTAAGCGCTGAATACAATGCATAGCCATGGTCCACGGGCACCGTGGCTCCGCTCAAGCGGAATGCGAGATCAACGTACGGCATCGGCTACCTCAAATTCTATATTTGAAACCTTAGCAGACGAGCGTGACATCCGGGGTCATTCTTGCCCAGCGATTTTTCGGGCCTCTTCCCGTACCTTATCCCGCAGCGAATCCGGCCGAATAACCTTAACTCCGCCACCGAAGTGCAGGATCCATGCAACGAGCTCTGGTGTGTCGGCGACTTTCAGAGTCATGCTCAGGCGACCGTCCTTGAGCAAGGTGGTCTTTTGGCTTTCATGCCAGCGGTCGCCTTTGACCCAGGCTGTCGTGCGGCGATCGAACAGCAGCTCAACCTCAACCGGCGGCCCGCGCATCACTACCAAGGCGTCGCACACGTAGGCGTCGAGATCGAAGCCTAGCGGCATCTGGCAGGGAAGATTGGTGATGGTCAAAGCGCGGATGCGATCGACCGCGAACATCCGCACGTCCTGACGCACGTGACAATACCCGATTACGTACAGCGCACCGGCCACATGCCGGAGGCGGTACGGGTCCACTTTGCGGAGGGTCGTTCTGTCGCGTGAAGCGGAGTAATAACGCATCTGGATCGTTCTGCTGCGCTCGATACCCCGAGTGAGTTGGTCGATGGTCTCCCTATGCTCGCTATAACTCCTGTGGGGACCCAACCCCACGGAGAAGAATCCCTGCATTTGCTTGACATAATGCATTCCTTGCGGGGGAAGCGCCGCGGCGGCCTTGCTTAGGGCGGAATCGAGCGACGCCTCGATCACGGGCCTTCAAGCGGTTTCGAGAGTTCGTGAGTGAACAACAGGGCCATGAGTTCGGTCGGGGAGAATGCGAGGGCAGGGACACTGCTACAACCTCCGAATAGCCGCCAGTGAGTATGGCCGTCAACACGCTCCGCGATCAAGGGAAAACACATCTCAAGGGCTTCCAAATCCCGCCGGATCGTGCGCGGATGACAAGCGAAGTCTTTAGTTAAACTTTCAGCCAACTCTTGGAGTGTGGCCCCGCGCGTGCCTTCGAGTCTCTTAAGTAGTAGCCACTGCCGGGTGACCTGGTCGTTCCGAGCCATAAGATAGATGCCTCAGACGTGGGAAATCGAGGTACATTTTTCAATCGCTTTTTTCTTCATATGTTATACTATATTTGATATATTATGAAGGAGATCCGCTGGGCTGGCTCTACCTACAAGGACCTCTGCAATTTCCCGGTTGCGGCACGGCATGAGGCCGGTTATGAGCTTTACTTGGTTCAGTCTGGGCTGGAGACCAATTGGAAGCCGATGAGCAGTATCGGCGCGGGCGCTCGAGAGATCCGCCTGCACCGGGGCGGCGAATACCGGGTGCTGTATGTGGCCAAGTTCGAGGAGGCGGTATATGTGCTTCATGCCTTTGAGAAGAAAACTCAACGAACGCCGAAGCGCGATCTCGATCGGGCGAAAGCGAGATTGATAGAGATCGAGGAGCAGAGGAAACGGCGATGAAAGGTATTACTCACGTGACCCGGGCGGATGGCAACGTCTTCGCAGATCTTGGCCTCAAGGACGCCGAGAACCTGAAGCTGCGGGCGCATCTCATGATCGAGATCAAGCGATATATGGAGGAGAACACGCTTACCCAGGCCGAGGCGGCCAAGCGCATGCGCACCACGCAGCCGAGGATCAATGACATCGTCCAGGGCCGGATCGAGAAGTGCACCATTGATCGGCTTGTAAACATGCTGGCCACTGTGGGCCGCCATGTCTCGCTGACCGTGGATAAGGCGGCTTGACCTACGGCGGTTAGCGTGAGCGAGAAGCCCTATGGCAGCCACGAACAGGGCGCCATTGAAAGCCTTCGCAAACATCCACAGTTCGGCGATACCGTGCCCAACCGAAGATTGTCGCATGGAGGTAGGCCATGACTAAAGTTGAGCGAATCCCGGACTTTTGGCGGGGCGGTGGATGTGTGAGAAACGTTTAGGATCACGGCAAACCGCGCAAGGTGGCCATGGGGGGCGTAGTAAGCGCATCCCTAGCTCCCAGCACGCCGGCCATGGCGATCCCTAATCCTCCGCCCCCTACGCCCAAGGCAAACAGCCAAGGGTTGAAGCGGTAAGCCATGTCAAATACGTGCTCGGCCAGATAATAGCTGACGGCCGATGCTCCCAAAGCAGCGACCAAGCCGGCGATGATCCCTAAGCTCAAAAACTCCGCAACCAGCCCGCGAACGATCACACCAGCGCTGGCCCCCAGAGTTCGCAGCATACCGCTTTCATAGCGGCGCTCATCTTGGGTAGCGTGAATCGCCGCAAAGAGGATCAAAAAACCTGCTCCCAGGGTAAAGGTGAAAATGAACTGCAACGCGTGCGCGACACGGTCGACTATGGTGCGCAGTTGTTGCAAGAGCGCGGCGATATCCAAAACGGTTACATTGGGAAAGTGGCGTACCAATTCGGCCACGATGGCGTTTTGCTCCGCCGGCAGGTGGAAGCTCATGATGTAGGTCTCAGGGGTATCGGACAGCGCTCCAGGCGAGGCGATGACGAAAAAATTGGGATTAAACGTGTCCCAGTCAACCGCACGCAGGCTTTGCACGGGAGCGGAAAACTCTCGCCCTTCGATGCGGAAGGTGAGGGTATCCCTTAAGCGGATCCCTAAGGTTTCGGCTATCCCCTGCTCTACGGAAAATTCCGCCGTTCGCCCAGATCCAGACCACCATTTCCCCACTAGCAAGCGGTTGTCGGCGGGAAGCAGTTCCGCCCAGGTCAGGTGAAACTCCCGCATCGCCAGTCGCCGAGCACGGTCGCTATCGTAGGAAGCGGGATCTACGGGTGTCTCATTAATCGCGAATAAGCGGCCGTGGACTATGGGGAAAAAATGCGGTACCGGCATCCTCCGTTGTTGGAAAAATCGTCTGGCCTCACTGATCTCATGGGGCTGGATATTTATCACGAACTGGTTGGGTGCATCGAGCGGCAGGCTCATCCGCCAGTCGCGCAGTAATTCGGTGCGAACCAGCGTAAGGAGCAGCAGCGCCATGAGACCCAGGCCGAGGGCAACCGCTTGCATCACGCTCGCGCCCGCGCGCCTTCCGAGGCTAGCTAATCCCCAACGCCAGGACACCCTTAGGTGCGTTTGCAAGCGCTTCACCAGGCGCACCAATGCTAAGGCCGTGAGCGCCAGCCCCAGCACCGTGGCGAGACTGCCGGCCATCACGTAGAGGGCCAGGCGGGGCGTGCCCGCATGCCAAGCGATCAGCATCGAGCTGGCTACCGCCGCACTGAGATAGAGCGCGTAGCTGGAATGGCTTGGAACGGGTAAGTCGCGCCTCAACACCCTGCTTGGGGGCACCTGGCGCAATTGCATCAAGGGGGGCACTGCAAACCCAAACAGAAGGATCAAGCCGGTCACGGTCCCCATGAGCAAAGGGTTGAGTGAAGGCGTGGGCAGAGGGCCGGCGGCTATCCCCGGAGTTAAGTGAACCAACGCCACTTGCGCGAACCATCCCAGGGTGCAACCGATGAGGCTGGTGATCAGCCCCAGTGACAACAGGCTCAAAGCGTGAAGGCGGAGGATCATGCTCTGACTGCTGCCGAAGCAGCGCATGATGGCGCAATGGTTGCTGTGGCGCTTGACATAGCGCCTGGCGGCGGTGGCGATCGCCACTCCGGCGAGCAACGCGCTGCTCAAAGCGACCAAACCCAGAAATTGGTCGGAGCGCTCCACCGTTGCCCGCAGCTGTGGTTGAGCGTCCTGAACGCTGAGAAAGTCTTGGTCGCCTTCAAGGTGATTCTTAGCCCAAGTGCGGTAGTCTTGAATAGCTGCGTTAGGGCCTGCGATTAAAAGCCGGTGATCGGCACGGCTGCCGGCAACAATGAGCCCCGTGCTTGCTACATCGTCGATGTTCATCAACACGCGGGGCGCGATGTGAAACAACTCGCCTCCGCGGTCGGGCTCATAGCTCAAGGTTTCCGCGATCACGAAGCGGGCGTGCCCCAGATCGATGCGGTCTCCGAGATTTAATCCTAAGGCCGCTAACATCCGCCGTTCAGGCCAGATCGTGCCTGATGCGGGGATCCGGTTAACTTTTCTGATTTCTCTCGAGCGATCGACTTCCAACCATCCGCGAAGCGGGTAGTGTTCGCTCACTGCTTTCACCTCGACCAAGGCCAGCTCATCGCCTACCGCGGCCATGCTGCGAAAGCTGATAGTGCGGGCGGTATCCAAGCCCATCGCCTGGGCACGGGTTTGAAAGTGATGGGGCAGCGCCTGGCGCGACCTTAAGGCGAGATCCCCCGCGATCAGGACGCTGGCCTGTTGGCGTATGGCCAGTTGCAGGCGATCCGCAAAAAAGGCGACAGAGGTAACGGCGGCCGCCGCGAGGACCAGCGCGCTCGCCATCAAGCGGATCTCCCCCGAGCGCCAATCGCGCCCCAACATCAGCAAAGATAAACGCAGACTGCTCATACGCCGTCCGCCAGGTGGCCTCGTTCCAGTTTCAGGGTGCGATCACAATGCTTGGTCAAGGCGGTGTCGTGGGTGACCAAGACCAGCGTTGTCTGGTGGTCACCCTGTAAGCGGAACAAGATCTCCGCGATCAGATCTCCCGTTTCGGCATCCAGATTTCCCGTGGGTTCGTCGGCGAACAAAACCTGCGGTCGCAGCGCGAACGCGCGCGCAATCGCAACCCGCTGTTGTTCACCGCCTGAAAGCTGATTCGGGTAGTGATCCAGGCGCTCGCCCAATCCCACCGCCGCCAGTTCGGCCGCGGCCAGCGTCCTGCCATCCGTATGGCCCGAGAGCTCCAGCGGCAAGATCACGTTTTCGAGTGCGCTCAGCCCCGGCAGTAGATGAAAAGACTGGAAGACGAAACCGACGCGCCCGCGGCGAACAAAGGCGCGTCCGTCTTCGTCCAAGCGGGACAGATCCGTTCCATCGAAAATGACTTGTCCCCCGGTGGGCGTATCCAAACCCGCTAACAGTGACAGTAAGGTAGATTTGCCCGAGCCCGATGCCCCGACGATGGCCACCGCCTCGGAACGCGCTATGCAAAAGCTGATATCATGCAGAATCGTAAGCTCTCCTGCGGGACTGCGGACCCGTTTGCACAAATGCCGTGTTTCAATAAGAAAATCGTTGTCCATGATGCGATGCTTGCTATTTTTGCTGTTTTTCGTAGCTGTTTCAGCTCGTGGGGAGGAGGCTCCCATCGTTCTGGTGTTGGGCGACAGCCTGAGCGCCGGTTATGGCATCGCCCCAGAATCCACTTGGGTAACACAGCTCCAGCATCGACTGCAAGGGCAAAATTATCTGCATATCGTCGTCAACAGCAGCATCAGTGGGCAGACCACAAGCGGTGCACTGGCGCGCCTGCCTGCGCTTCTGAGGCAGCACCGTCCCCAGGTCGCGATCGTTGAGTTGGGGGGTAACGATGGCTTGCGCGGCCTTCCCATCGCACAGATCCGCTCAAACCTCCGAGACATTCTGGACCAGCTGGCGCAATCGGGTGCAGAGATCCTCTTGATCGCGATGCGTATCGTCCCCAATTTGGGGCCGCTTTATACGGAAAAGTTCAGACAAGTGTATGCCGATCTGGCGGGTGAATACCAAGTCACCTTAGCTCCATTCTTACTGGAAGGAATCGCGAAGCACCCCAAACTCATGCAAGCGGACGGAATCCATCCGCGAGCCGAGGCGCAGACAAAGATCCTGGATAACGTTTGGCCCGCCCTCGTTCCACTGTTGGGTGTATCACAATGAAGGGACGGCGAAAATGTATTGTCCGATCTGTCTCGTTGGTTTTTCTCTGTTTTCAAATCAGAGCTTGTGAAAAAATCGTCGCGAGCGAAGTAAGGTCGCGTTGCATCCTCGGCGCGCCAAACAGGGCCGCCTCCGGCCCCGGCCAGCTCCGCTGGCGCTCGGGTACTCGCCCCTGGCCCTGGCTTTCCGCCGGAGCACAGGACCGTTTCGTCGGGAACGAAACGGCGTGCAAGCCCCGAAGGGGTGAGTCTCAAGGACGAGACGAGCAACCGGAGTGTATAGTGAAATACATGAGGATTGTTGCACGCCATCCCTGGCGCGCCCCCTGTGGGCCGCCGGTTGCGTTCCCGATCCGCTCCCGGCGGATTGGTCCGAGCACCGCCGGAACGGGAGGTTCCGAGCGCAGTAGATTTTTTCACAAGCTCTGAGCCGCGCCGTAACCTATGGTCTGGGCAGCGGAAGACTTCCAACATATGGCGAGAGCCCTCCAGCTAGGGCGGCTCGGGCTGAACACCAGCCACCCTAACCCGAGGGTCGGTTGCGTGCTGGTCCGCAGGGGAGAGCGTGTGGGAGAAGGATGGCACCGCTTTGCCGGTGGCCCGCACGCCGAGAACGATGCCTTATCGATGGCCGGCCCGCGAGCGGCGGGCGCGACCTGCTATGTTAGCCTGGAGCCTTGTTGCCACCACGGGCGTACGCCGCCTTGCACCGAGGCTCTAGTAAAGGCGGGCATAAGGCGAGTGGTGGCC
>JBOIEE010000266.1:0-14805 GCA_050740975.1 Gammaproteobacteria bacterium
GGGTTGCCACCATCGATACCCAGAAGAAGACGGCTTTTGAGCGCGAAGCATTCGCTATCAGCAACGCGATGCCAGGTCCCGTGCATGAAGGCGAACATACCACGCATTACAGCGTGGTTGACGCAGAAGGAAATGCCGTGGCCGCGACCACTACTCTCAATAGTTCTTGGGGCTCCGGTGTAGTCACCGAGAAGTTTGGGATCGCACTCAATAACGAAATGGATGACTTCACCACCAAGCCAGGTCAGCCAAATCAGTTTAACTTAACGCAAAGTTCGCTCAATGAGGTCCGACCCGGAAAAACGCCCCTGAGCAGCATGACCCCGACCATCATTGAGAAGAACGGCAAAGTCTTATTAGTTTTGGGTGCGCCGGGCGGGCCGGCGATCATCAATGCCGTCTTCCAGGTCGGCTACCGCGCGCTCACCGCGCCCCATTATGATCTTGATGAGCTGGTTCAGGCGCCGCGCATCCACCATCAGTACAGTCCCGACACCCTGTTCCACGACAAAATGCTTTCGCCGGATACCCGGCAAGCACTGCAAGAGCGAGGTCATGCGCTCTCGGAGCGGCGCGTGGGGCGTGTCTACGCCATCCGCGTTACGCCCGAGGGTCTGTTAGAAGGCGCTTTCGATGCCAGAGAGGAAGGGGGAGCCGTCGGCTATTGAATGAGGGCTTCTGCTCGGACCGTCTCAATTGTCTTGTGGGTAACCAAAATCTTTAGCGTTTTTTGTTTCGGCAAACGTTGCTGAGCGCCCGTTTCTTTTACGGCGGATCAGTCATATAGCACGCCTTGCAGTCTATCCCCCTTTTCTTTATGCTTCAGACCATTTGTTAACACGTTGAAGATACGGTAAAAACGTAATTGTGTCCTACGCGCCCGGTGTGCTTGAGGAAAGATTTGCAATTCATTTAATAGTTAGGTTGCTGTTACGGAGGGTTTCTCGACAGGATGCAGGCCGCTACTACCTGGGACCGATTTCATCTCCTGACGACTCTGCCCCCTTTCCTTTACTGGTCACTCTTAGGTGCCGCTGCGTCGTCGCGGGGGATCTGCTCATAGCAGCCTTCGGAGAAAGGCGAATTCTGTGGGCCCAGGCTGGGTTTGCCGCGCTCGCGGCATGGCTTCCCTTAAGCGTGCATTATTCTGCTTTCGCCTTCCGCAAGATGGTTTTGGACCTTGGCCCGGTCCCGTGGGACGGGCAGGAGAGCTGTATGCAGTGGCTTGAACCGCGCTTCCGCCAGATTTTTACCCTTAGTCTCTGGTCGAGTAGTTGTCGGCGAATATCAAATACCGGCAAGAGAGGCTTGGAATGCATACTTCCACGATTGAAATTGAGGTTCCAGCGGCAGAAAACATCACGGTCACAGAGAACACTTTGAGTGTTGACCTGAGCGATGGACGAACGATCTCTGTCCCGCTGGCGTGGTATCCGCGATTAACTTACGCATCCCGATCAGAGCAAAATAATTGGCGCCTGATTGGAAAAGGGTATGGGATACATTGGGAAGACCTCGACGAAGACATCAGCGTAGAGGGACTATTGGCGGGTAAACCCTCGGGCGAAAGTCAAACATCCCTCAAGAAATGGCTGGCAAGGCGCACATCCCAACCTGCCTAACAATCGCATCAATTTGGACTGCCGACTACGCTGCGCTTCGTTGGCAGCCGGTTATGCAGCACGTTCAGCCCCGCTCACGCCATCAGGCCCAAAGGTGGTGGACCGATACAACGTTTTGACAATCCACAATAAACAAGAATCGTAGGGTGGGTTAGGCGCGCACTGGGAAAACCTTCCGGTTGGCACTGACCCCGATGCGCGCCGTAACCCACCATTGCGGCGTCCGGCAGAATCGCGGTTCTAATCGGTGGGTTACGACGCGCACCAACGCCAAGGGAAACCGGATAACTTTGCGGGGCGCGCGTCTAACCCACCCTACGGACTGCAGGGTAACCGACTTGCTGCAGGCAATTCCGGGGTTTGTGAGAGACTGTATCAATGTCTCGTAACTAAATGTTTTAGCATTTTTTTTTTCGACAAACGCCGCTCAGCGCCGATTCTTTGCGGCGGATCGGTTAGCACGCCTTGCAGTCTATCCCCCTTTTATTTATCCTTAAGAACCTTTGCTAACACGTTGAAGAGACACCCAAAACGCAATTGTGTCCTACAGCGCCCGGTGCATAAGGAAAGATTTTGCAATTTAATGGTTGCGCGGTGGGAGACTCCATCGTTGGCCCGTAGATACGGGCGGTAATACGTGTCGAATCACTCTGACAAAGGCTACCAGAGAGCAAGGAGATCACTATGTTTCAGTATACCGATCCAGTAGGACGAAACTTCCTCAGCAATTCTTCTGTGGCTAGCGTTTTTCAGCAACAGATGCACAGTATCTATGATGGGTTTGCACGGCGCGTCAATTCTGGCTTCACATGGCTCGAAGCGTTTCAGCAATTATCCGATGGTGGAATGCCGCAACCTGTGACTGTCGATTGGTCTGCGTTTCCGATCACAGCACAGGCGACGGATCAGATAATCGACCGTGATCGTTTCGACCACCAGGATGAATACGTCGAATGGCATGCAGAAATGCAACAGAATAAATTGATCCGGGTCACCTTCACGACGGAATTCCCAGAATACTTCGAGGCCTTCGCCGCGGTAGGCTTCGACGAGTTGGTAAACGCCATCCATGATGTGATTCCCGATGGGAACCCTACGGTGGGTGAGCTATTCGGTCCCGGATTCAGCCCGGCCGCGAACTCATCCCTCGCGCGGTCGCGTACTTTCCGGAATCGCCTTGCGGTAAATCCGTGGAACAACGGCCAGAAAGGGATCCTTTGCCTGACGCAGCAGTTCAACACACTAGGGGCGCTGTTTAATCTCTTAGCGGCGTGCGGAGTGCTCAAAACGCAAGGGACGCCAGAAAATACCTGTGCCCTAGTGGCCTCCACCGGAGCTTGTGGGCCGGGCCGAAGTTCCGACCCAGCGGTATGCGCTGAGGCGCAACGCGCCGTTCGTGGCGACCTCGGGTTTAGTCTGCGCGATCCTGCCGGAGTACGGATCGTAAGACTGGAAGGAGTTTGGAAGCTCAGCAACAGCGATATCGACATCAACGATCCGACGCTGAACCAAGGGATATGGGTTGTGAATCGGAACGGACGGCGCGGAGTTTTGACGGTGAAAAATGCCCTAACCCTAGATAGCGATCCGCTAGTGACAGGAGCGCAGATCGCCCGCAAACTCAAAGTTGCCGCAGATTTGTTCGCAGCCCCGAGCGCAAACCTTCCCGAGTGGGCACGTATCGGCGTCGAGTCCAGTTCTCGCGGCCCAGAGTGATGTAGGGAGCGATCACTATGACGACTCGGATTCTATTCGCTGCGGGGCTGCTCGCATTGATTGGTCAGAACCTCGCATACGCACAATCTCCCCTGCGATTCAAGCAGACAAGCGAGGGATCGCCACCCCAACTCCTGAGCGCCTCAGAAATAGCCACCCTAGGCGATCCGCTATTCAAGCTGTTGCTGAAAGATAAAGCCAACACGGTGAAGCTGTTGGAAGTGATGGCCGCGATACAACCTAACGTGGCCAACCACCACATGTTTGTGCTTAGCGAAAGCATTGTCCGATCTACGCCAACGGGTTTTCGGCGCGCCGTGTTGGCGTTTGACGGAACGAACGCTGGCGAGTCGCTTAAAGGCAATGTAATGCTGTCAACCTCGTTTGGGCCAAGCGGATTCCGCAATGACGCTGAGATCGAAGGGTGGGGCTGGGACAACCACAGGGGACGATATAATTATTATAAGCTGGATCCCGGGGGTTCGGCGGCGGGTGCGATGACGTGGAAGTTTCGCGGTTCATCCGACGTAGCGGACTTGATGACCCCCGCCGAGCGAGCAGGCACCTGCATGCGCTGCCATGTTGTGGGGGCGCCGGTTATGAAGGAGCTGCTGTTTCCCTGGAACAACTGGCACGCTGGAGTGGGCGGAAGCTTTAAAGCCGACTATCTCGATCCGCGCTCGGCGCATACAAACAAATGGCCCGCCGTAACCACGGCCCTGTTCCGGCGACTGTCCACAGCGGACAAATTGGAAACAGACTTTCTAATTCCGTCGTTTAAGCGGTTTGATCGGTCGCGTTTGCATGCCACGCTGAAACGCGAAGACGCAACCGGGGATCTCTTCGTGTCGCCCGCGGGAAGAATGAGCGTGCAGGAAGGCGGCAGATTGTTGCGACCGTTGTTTGAAACGCGCGACATAAACCTGATCTCATCCCGCCATACGTCCGGCTTCCATCCCTTTGGCAAGCCGACCGACTTCGTCCCCGCGCTCGACATTCAGATCCCCGGGTCTTTCTTTCTCAACACGCATTTAATTGCGGGCGGGGGTACGGGGGGCTTCGGCGGCCTAAAGCTGACAGAGGCGAACCAGTTTTCCAGCTTTGCGAACCTGAGTCAGCAGGAAAACAAAGACCTGGCCGAGAAGTTCAAACTCCGCCTCAACGGTGTATCCGGGGACACCCACTTCGGATGGTTAGTGCCAGAACCCGGCTTCGTAGACAGCGACCTCGTCGATCAGGCCCTGCAGCTCGGTGTCGTCACGCCGCACTTTGTCGCTGCCGTCTTGGCGGTGGATGTCGAGACGCCGGTTTTTTCGAGTAAACGAGCTGAGTTACTGAAGTTTGTGCCGGATCAGTTCGAATTCACTCCGGTGGCCGAGGGAGTGGATCCCGTGAGCGTGCCGCGAGACGTTACCAAGGATTTGCTCAGCCAGGCGGTTATCTCCAATATCGATCAAGCCGATCCACCTCCGGGGACTACCCCGGATGAATTCCGCCATCTACTGACCTCAGCGAATGCCGTTAATGATCTGCAGGCTCGGGTGAGCGATTACGTGAATCGCGTTAAGAACGCCCTCGAATCGACCAACCCTGCCCCGCGTAAAGCGGAGCTGGAGCGGCTGTACGCCCTATTGATCGAGCGGCGTCTGCTGATGCGTGCACACGCGGTTCTTAAGAATCTTGACGAAACCGATGGCTTGCTACTTTTCCCACTTCCGGGTGAATGAAGCGCCCCAGGTAAAGCAGATAACCTCTTCCTATCAGTAGGTTGCAATTTGAGCGCGACTGGCCTCGCCGCTTTGTTGAAAGGATGGCGCTGCCCGCATCGCGTGGGCGGTTTTTTATTTTAAAACCGATGGGCCACGGAGATAGCTCATGCCGACAGTCACGCTTCCTGATGGGAGTAGGCGGAACTTCGAGAACAGGCTCACTGTCGCAGAAGTCGCCTGCTCAACCCGCGTAAGTCGGAACCATGGATGGCTTCCGACGCATGGGGATTTGGCGATACTTTAACTACGCTGCGCTTCGTTGGCAGCCGGTTATGCATCACGTTCAGCCCCGCTCACGCTGTCAGGCCCAAAGGTGGTGGACCGATACAACGTTTTGACAATCCACAATAAACAAGATAGTCTCCCGATAAGTTACCGCTGTAAATATCGGTGCGGAGCCGCGAACCACGCTGGCCTCGCTGCTGGGGTCGAGAATGATGGCGCCGCCCGCACCGATCACGCATGCGGTTTTTTTATTTTGAACACCTAAAACCTACGGGCTCTCGTATAAGCCACGCGGATAGATCATGCCAACAGTCACGCTTCCTGATGGGAGTAAGCGGGATTTCGAGAACGGCGTCACCGTCGCAGAAGTCGCCCGCTCGATCGGTTCGGGGTTAGCGCAGGCCGCTTTGGCGGGCCGGATGGATGGCCGTCTTGTCGATACGTCGTGGCTCATCGAACAGGATGCGCAGCTTGAGATCGTGACCGGCAACGATCCACAAGGTATAGAGGTGCTGCGACATAGCTGCGCCCATCTCCTGGCCCAGGCGGTAAAGACGCTTTATCCGACGGCCCAGGTCACCATCGGACCGGTGATCGAGGACGGCTTTTACTACGACTTTGCCTACGAGCGTGCGTTTACCCCAGACGATCTGGCGGCGATAGAAGCTAAGATGCACGAGTTAGCCAAACAGGACTTTCCGGTTAGACGCCTGCTAATGGCCCGGGATGAAGCGGTCGCGTTCTTTCGCCGGTTGGGAGAGGAATACAAAGCTGAGATCATCCAAGCCATTCCACAGGGCGAGGAGATATCGCTCTATGCTCAGGGGGATTTCGTGGATCTTTGCCGCGGTCCGCATGTACCGAGTACCGGCAAGCTGAAGGCTTTTAAGCTCACCAAAGTAGCGGGTGCCTACTGGCGCGGTGATTCGAACAACGAAATGCTGCAGCGGATCTACGGAACTGCGTGGCCGGACAAAGAATCGCTTAAAGCCTATCTCCACCGCTTGGAAGAGTCCGAACGGCGCGACCATAGAAAACTGGGAAAACAGCTGGACTTGTTTCACACTCAGCCAGAGGCCCCGGGAATGGTGTTTTGGCACCCCAAGGGCTGGACTGTTTATCAGCTTATTCAGGACTATATTCGATCTCGGATCCGCCGCGCTGGCTACCAGGAGGTGCGCACGCCGGAGGTTGTGGATCGCGTGTTATGGGAGCGTTCCGGTCACTGGGATAAGTTCCGCGACGATATGTTCACCACCCACTCGGAGAACCGGGAGTATGCGGTCAAACCGATGAATTGTCCCTGCCATATCCAGATCTTTAATCAAGGGATAAAAAGCTATCGGGATCTTCCGTTACGTATGGCAGAGTTCGGATCTTGCCACCGTAATGAGCCTTCCGGCACGCTGCACGGTTTGATGCGCTTGCGTCATTTCGTGCAGGATGACGCCCATATCTTTTGCACTGAGGAGCAGGTACAGTCCGAGGTATCCGCTTTCATTGACCTACTGTTCCAAGTCTACGCAGATTTTGGTTTCACCGACATCCTGGTCAAGCTTTCGACCAGGCCGGAAAAGCGCGTTGGCAGCGACGCCGTTTGGGATAAAGCGGAGCAAGCGCTTACGCTTGCTCTGAACAATAAGCGTTTGGTTTGGGCACTGCAGCCTGGAGAAGGGGCGTTTTACGGTCCCAAGATCGAATTCTCGCTTAAGGATTGCATCGGACGGCTATGGCAATGCGGGACGATCCAAGTGGATTTCGCCATGCCTGAGCGTCTCGGGGCCGAATATATCGCTAAGGACGGCAGCCGCAGATCCCCGGTCATGCTGCACCGCGCGGTGTTAGGGTCGTTAGAGCGGTTTATCGGGATTTTGATCGAGGAACACGCCGGGGCGTTCCCGGTATGGCTTGCGCCGGTGCAAGCGGTGGTGCTTTCGATCACCGATCAGCACCGCGAGTACGCGAATAGCGTGGCAGAAATCTTAACGAATCAAGGCTTCCGTGTTGTTTCGGACTTGAGAAACGAAAAGATCGGGCTTAAAATCCGGGAGCATACGCTGCAGCGCGTTCCCTATATGCTGGTGGTAGGCGACCGGGAAGTGGGAGCGCAGACACTGGCGGTGCGGGCACGCGGCGGCGATAATTTGGGAATAATGAGCCTGGAACAGTTTAGACAACGGCTAGGCGCCGAGGTAATCCACCATGGGCTCTCTTATAGTTGAGGTATCGATAAATCGCTGCGGAAAAAAAGAACCGTTTAAACAGTCAGATCACGTCCCCGAAGGTCCGTTTGATTGGGGAAGACGGCAACCAGATAGGGGTCGTTACACTAGATGAAGCGCAACGCGCCGCGGAAGCGAGCGACTTAGACCTGGTAGAAATCTCCCCCACCGCTGACCCGCCAGTATGTCGGGTCATGGATTACGGCAAATTCCTCTATGAGCTAAATAGGAAACGTCAGGCGGCCAAGAAGAAGCAGAAACAGTTCCAGGTAAAGGAGATCAAAATCCGTCCCGGAACGGAAGAGGGGGATTATCAGATCAAACTGCGTAATCTGATGCGCTTTCTGGAAAATGGAGACAAGGTAAAGGTGACCTTGCGATTTAGGGGACGCGAGATGGCGCATCAAGAGTTCGGGGTAATGATGCTGCAGCGCATTGAGCAAGACGCGGGAACTCTGGGGGTCATCGAACAACACCCCAGACTGGAAGGCCGGCTGTTAGTGATGATGGTTTCTCCGAAAAAGAAACCCTGAGAATGCGCATCTAACGAAGCCTTGTGGAGTTTAGGTGCTTTCTCCAGTTCCCAATGGCTGGGGGTTATTGTGCTTATTTGCGATCGGAAATTATCCGTCTGAGTCAGGTGACTGTATTGTTTTGAGGTAACTAAGGTGCCAAAACTGAAGACCAATCGAGCGGCGGCGAAGCGTTTTAAGCAAACAGCATCTGGGCGCATCAAACACCGGCAGTCACACAGAAGTCACATTCTGACCAAGAAGAGCGCAACGAGAAAACGTCACTTACGATCGAACATCCTAATCGATGTATCGGACGAAAGGGCAGTTAAGCGGATGGCCCCTTACCTTTAGGGACCTATTGAGGTAACCCATGCCCAGAGCTAAAAGGGCCGTCACTGCCCATGCCAGGCACAAAAAGATAATCGCCCGAGCCAAAGGTTATCGCGGACGGCGCAAGAATGTGTTTCGTGTTGCCAATCAAGCGGTCATAAAGGCCGCGCAATATGCGTATCGCGACCGGCGCCAGCGCAAGCGCCAGTTCCGAGCTTTATGGATTGCTCGCATCAACGCGGCGGCTCGGCAATATGGACTTTCGTACAGCCGGTTCATGGCGGGCCTCAAAAAGGCTGCGGTAGCGCTGGACCGTAAGATCCTTGCGGATATCGCGGTTTTCGACCAGGTGGCTTTCGCCGAATTGGCAAGCAGAGCCAAAGGTGCTTTGGGTTAGACCCGTTTCAGACCCGCGCCCTGCATGCCCGTAGAGATAGTGGAGCCGCGCCGCAGCGGCAATCCACGCGATGCAAAATCTACACGATCTCGCCCGACAAGCCCAAGCTGAAATTGAAGCGGTTAAAGATTTGGCCGCGCTGGAACAACTTCGCATACGGTATCTCGGAAAAAAGGGCACGCTGAGCGCACAACTGAAACGACTCGGTGAGCTATCGGCGGCTGAACGCCCTCAAGCGGGCAAGGCCATTAATGACGCTAAGGTCCAGGTTAGTGGCTTGCTCGAACAGCGAAGAAAATCCCTTCAGCAGCAGCAACTCGCGAAGCTCCTCGAAGAGCAACGCATCGATGTTTCCTTGCCGGGCCGAGGAGAAAATCTCGGTGGCTTCCATCCAGTGACGCGGACTTTGACTCGCATCGAAAGCTTGTTTATGCAGATCGGCTTCGAGGTTGTGGAGGGCCCGGAGATAGAGGACGACTACCACAATTTCGAAGCGCTGAATATTCCCGCCGAGCACCCGGCGCGCGCGATGCACGATACTTTTTACATCGACGCGCACACGCTGTTACGCACACACACCTCACCCGTTCAGATCCGCGTGATGGAGAAGCGGACACCCCCACTGCGCATCATTGCGCCAGGCCGTGTTTACCGCTGTGATTCCGATTTAACGCACACGCCCATGTTTCATCAGGTCGAGGGTTTGATGGTCGACGATGAGGTCAGTTTTGCTGACCTTAAAGGTGTACTGGAACGTTTCATGCGCTGCTTTTTCGAGCGGGACGACTTGAAACTGCGGTTTCGTCCGTCTTATTTCCCATTTACAGAGCCATCCGCCGAGGTCGATATCCAATGCGTCATGTGCTTTGGGCAGGGGTGTCGGGTATGCGGGCAGACGGGGTGGTTGGAGGTGCTGGGGTGTGGCATGGTCCACCCCAACGTGTTCCAGAGTGTTGGCATTGACAACGAAGCCTATACCGGCTTCGCTTTCGGACTTGGGGTAGAGCGTTTGGCCATGTTGCGATACGGCATTAACGATATACGGCTCTTCTTCGAGAACGATTTGAGGTTCTTAAGGCAATTCCAATAGGCCCCTCGCGGCTTTCCCCTCGGAGGATCACCGTTCCAGGCAGGGAGGCAGCGTTTAGCACTGTTTAAAGCATGAAAGTTTGCGAAAGCTGGCTGAGGGAGTTCGTTAATCCAGCCATCTCCACTGAGACCCTAGTCGAGCAATTGACCATGCACGGACTAGAGGTCGCGGCTGTTACCGACATCGCTTCGAATTTTCATGGAGTCCTGGTGGCGGAAGTCACGGAGGTGCAAGCGCATCCCAACGCCGAGAGACTAAAGCTCTGCCGGGTGCACCTTGGAGGCGGCGAACATGTCTCGGTCGTATGCGGTGCCGATAATGTGGGTATTGGCCAGCGTGTCGCGATGGCTCGGGTCGGTGCGGTGCTTCCAGGAAATCACCTGATCGAAGCGACCAGCGTGCGCGGCGTCACCTCGCAAGGCATGCTGTGTTCGGCGCTGGAACTAGGGCTTGCGGAGGACCCCTCCGGATTGCTTCTCCTGCCCGATGACGCACCGCTTGGAGCGGATCTGGGTGATTACCTAAAGCTTGATGACCGTTCTATCGAGTTGGAGCTTACCCCGAATAGGGGTGACTGCTTGAGCGTACGCGGATTGGCGCGCGAGGTGGGAACGTACAATCGGTGTGAGGTCAGGTACCCCCTGATCCAGCCGGTTGAGAGCGAAACCGAGGAGCGGGCAAAGGTTAACGTTCTCGCGCCCGATGGATGCCCGAGATACGTGGGGCGCATTATTAGAAATATCGATCCGAAAGCGAGCATACCGCTGTGGATGCGAGAGCGAATGCGGCGCTGCGGTCTAAGAGCAATCAATCCGATTGTGGATGTAACCAACTACGTGATGCTCGAGCTAGGCCAACCCTTGCATGCTTTTGATTGGCGCAAATTACGAGGTGGCAGAGTTGTGGTGCGATACGCCCACCTAGGTGAGCTCATCGCGTTGCTCGATGGCCAAACGCTAGAGTTAGGTCCAAATACGCTGGTAATTGCGGACAGCGATGGCGCTATTGCGCTGGCCGGGATCATGGGCGGCTTAGATACAGCAGTAGATGACGGTACTCGACACGTTTTCCTCGAAAGCGCGTTTTTCACCCCCACAGTGATGGCGGGCAAGGCTCGCCGCTATCGCTTGCAGACCGATTCCTCCCAACGCTTTGAACGGGGCGTCGATTATGAGCTACCAGGGCTCGCGGCGGAGAGGGCAACAGGCTTGTTGCTCGAGATCTGTGGTGGTCAAGCAGGTAAGCTGGTCTGTGTCGACAACGCGGGCCACTTGCCCATGCGAGCGTCCATTACCTTGCGCCGAGCGCGGGTGAAACGACTGCTGGGCATAGACCTACCGACAAGCCAAGTAAAGGATGACCTACGACGGCTAGGCATGAGTGTTGAAGAAAAGGAAAGCGGCTTGCGGGTCACCCCCCCTTCCTTTCGATTCGATGTGCGTATTGAAGCGGACGTGATCGAAGAGGTCGTACGGGCCCACGGTTACCAGCAGGTCCCCAGCCACGTACCCTCAGCGCACATGTCTATGGCGCAGCGTCCCGAGGCCGAGATACATCTGGCGAGGGTCAAGCAGGTGCTGGTGGATCGTGCTTATCAGGAAGTCGTTACGTACAGCTTCGTCGATCCAAACCTACAGTCGAAGTTTATCGGTAACGATGAGCCAATAATCCTGGCAAACCCTCTGTCTAGTGAGATGGCGGCCATGCGCACCAGCTTGGTCCCAGGCTTAGTCGGCGTGCTACGTTATAACCATTACCGGCAACAAAGTCGGATCCGCTTGTTTGAAACAGGTTTAGTGTTCACGAAGGGAGCGAATAAGCGCTTTCAGTACGCCGCGATCGGCGGGATCGTAAGCGGTCCCGCTATGCCGGAACAGTGGGGATACAGCGGGAGAGAAGTCGACTTTTTCGACCTGAAGGGTGATGTACAGGCGCTGCTGTCGCTATCCGACGCGGACCAAGCGGCATTCCGGCCAGCAGAGCGCGCCGGTTTGCACCCGGGACAAACCACCGAAATCGACTTGGATGGACGTTGCATTGGGTTTTTGGGTCTGATCCATCCCGCGCTTATCCGGCAGCTCGAACTTCCGGGGGCTGTTTACGTCTTTCAGCTAGAGCAGGCGGCTGTCACGCGAAGCATGCTGCCAGGCTACACTCAGTTTTCTCGATTGCCCACAGTCCGCCGCGATCTATCGGTGGTCGTCGCTAATGAAGTCACGGCATCGCAAGTGTTCGAATGTCTGCGCCGTATCGCGGTGACGGAGCTCAAAGACTTTCAGTTATTTGATCTGTATCAGGGGAAAGGTATTGATTCGGGAGAAAAAAGTCTAAGTTTAGGCTTGATCTTTCAGGGAATTTCGAGCACCCTTATAGATAGCGACATCGATAAAATGGTTGCGGACATCCTGGCTCAGCTTTGCAGCGAGTTGGGGGCTAGACTGCGAGAATAGAAGGTGAGAGGAATCCATCTATGGCATTAACCAAGGCTGAAATGGCCGAGGCGCTGTTCCGGGAATTGGGCCTTAACAAGAGGGAGGCAAAGGAGCTTGTCGAACTTTTTTTCGAGGAGATTCGATCCGCTTTGGAGTCGGGTCGGCAGGTCAAACTATCGGGATTTGGCAATTTCGATCTGAGAAAAAAGAATCAACGACCAGGCCGGAATCCGAAAACGGGAGAGGAGATCCCCATTAGTGCACGGCGCGTGGTCACTTTTCGTGCAGGCCGTAAGCTAAAGGAAAGAGTAGAGTCCTATGCTGGAAGCAATAACTGACCTAGACCTACAGCCGATACCGACCAAACGATACTTCACAATCGGTGAAGTAAGCGAACTTTGCTTAGTGAAACCGCATGTTCTGCGCTATTGGGAACAGGAGTTTCCCCAGCTCAAACCGATTAAGCGGCGGGGTAATCGGCGTTATTATCAACGCCAAGACGTTATACTGATCCGGCAGATCCGTAGGTTGTTGTACGAACAGGGATTCACCATAGGCGGTGCACGACAGCGTTTGTCTGGAGATGAGGTTAAAGCGGACTCCACTTTGAGCCAACAGATCGTAAAACAGCTAAAAAAGGAGCTGGAAGAAGTTCTGGCGATTCTGAAAGCATAACGCGGCAACAATACAGAGGAAATCGGGGCGTAGCGCAGCCTGGTAGCGCACCTGAATGGGGTTCAGGTGGTCGGAGGTTCAAATCCTCTCGCCCCGACCATATTATTAATAAAACTCAATATATTATAAGACGAGACTATGAGGCTTATTTTATAGGGGTCAGTATCAGGAAGTATCTGAGTTTCAAAGTAAATTTGATGAGATGAAATATTTTTCGCACTAATTTCGCACAGCGACAGCATCGAATCCAGCTTCTAACCCGCCCACTTCAACAATCTGACTCAATCTGTGAGAGATCGATCCGCACGTTAGCTACCCTGAACACATGCGCATGGCCTTTGAGGTAATCGTTCGTCATTTAAGCTTGGCTCTTTTGGAGTGTGCGATGCAGACGAAGATGCGAAGATTCTTGCGCTAAAGGCAGTGGAACGCCGCCCGAGCGCGCTATTCCAGCCCGCCAGTCACGGGGTATCCGCGGATGTCCATGCTTTCGACCGTTGGATCTTGCGCAAGGTCTCTGACGCGGTCGGCGAGCTACCGTACTCGGTCGTACTGTGGAACGGTGAAGAGACCGCGCCTCGTCACCGGCGCGCTAGAAATAGCGTGAAGGTCAATAGCCGTCGCGCCTTTTATAGATCGCTAGTCAATCCGAATCGCTATTTTGGTGACGACTATTGCACCGGCGGCATCGAGATTGAAGGCGACCTCGTCGAATTTTTCGAAGACGTCTATCGCCTTGTGGATCTGTTTCGGAAACGTAGCGCGCTCGGGCGGTTATTGTCCTGGATAGATCGCCCACGTGCGGGCACGCCGGCGCGCTCGCGCCAGAACATCCATTATCACTACGACCTCGGCAACGCCTTCTATCAGTTGTGGCTGGACCGCGAGGCCATGCAGTACACCTGCGCCTATTTCCCTCGACCTGACGTGACGCTCGAGCAGGCGCAAACGGCCAAGATGCACCACATCTGCCGCAAGTTGCGCCTCAAGGCGGGCGAGACCGTCGTAGAGGCTGGATGTGGTTGGGGAGGTTTAGCTCTGTTCATGGCCAAACACTACGGGGTCACCGTCCGCGCCTATAATATCTCTCACGAGCAGGTCGAGTACGCGCGGGCTAGGGCGCAGACTGAGGGATCGTCAGACCGCGTGGACTACATAGAAGATGATTACCGGAACATCCGAGGCCACTACGATGTGTTTGTGTCGATCGGGATGTTGGAGCATGTGGGCCCCGCACATTATCATGAGCTGGGGAAAGTGATCGACCAATGCCTCCAGGGCAAGGGGCGTGGATTGATCCACAACATCGGCCGCAACCGGCCTCTTGGTACAACCTCATGGATCGAAAAACGCATTTTCCCGGGGTCTTATCCGCCCACGCTCCGCGAGATGATGGCAGTGTTCGAGCCGTTCTCTTTCTCTGTGATCGACGTGGAAAATCTGCGGATGCACTACGCCAAGACCCTTGAACATTGGCTTAGGCGCTTCGAAAACCATGCGCAAGAGGTCTGCGATCTCTACGACGAAACCTTCGTGCGCGCCTGGCGGTTGTATCTTGCGGGCTCCATCGCGAGTTTTAGCGCCGGTTGGCTGCAACTTTATCAGGTGTTATTTCACCGCGCGCATGACAACGACCTACCATGGTCGCGAGACTATATGTATTCCTAAGGACGAGGTTCGTTGACCTCTGACGGATCTTCCTTAACCCGGAGTTCCTAAGTTCTTGAAATATTGCTGAAAGGTGTGATTTCGCACCTAGCTGTGTTGGCATGTAATACAACATATAGTGCTTGCATGTTAAGGAGCATATCC
>JBOIEE010000267.1:0-4636 GCA_050740975.1 Gammaproteobacteria bacterium
GCAAGCTGGGATGGAGGCGCTCGCAGGTCAATCCGGGCCTACTCGAGAGGGGCTGGTTTTCTCAGCGGCATTATGCCTCTGGCATGTAGGCCGTTATGACTCCGTGCCGGCCGCCGCTCGGGCCGTACGGGAGGTGCTCGACAGCGGTAAGGTTCTTGCCCGGATTCAATCCGCTGGCTGATACATTAGTGAGCGTGGCATGGGAAAAAGAGCTTGTTACTGCCAGAGGTATCCGCTATGTGACGTGTATTCCCGCCGCGCTTCACGGTCGGGCTATCGAGCTTGCTGAGCGTTGGCGCTATGGATTCTCCGACGCGCTGCCTTGGGCAGGCCGAAAACGCAGATGACATCGGGTAAACACTGTCCTCACATGTTGAGTGGCCTGATCCTGCTCATTGGGACTCAAAAAGGATTGTTTCTGGCACGCGCCACCCTCGAACGCAGAGCGTGGACCCTCGACGGGCCTTTCATTCCGGGATACGAGATCCCGCATGCCTGGCTGGACCCCCGCAAGCTGCAAACGGGCTATGCCGCGGCCAATCATCCGGTCTGGGGTTCGCACGTCTATCGCACCCTAAACTATGGAAAAACCTGGGAAAGCGTAGGCCCTGCTCCTCACCACGACTTCGACCTCTACGAACAGCCTGTGCGCGCACTCTGGTATCTCGCTCCCGGTCCCGCCAGCGAGCTGGAGGCTCTATATGCCGGAATTGATCCGCCGGGCTTGTTCGTAAGCCGCGATGCGGGCCAGCATTGGTCGCCGATCACAAGCTTGAATCATCATCCCACGCGCAATACCTGGGAGCCAGCGCGTGGTGGTTTTGCCGTGCATTCGATCCAAGTGGATCCCCACGATCCGAAGCGGATCTACGCCGCCGTTTCCGCCGGCGGCGCTTTTCGCTCCGATGACGAGGGGCGAACGTGGAAGCCGATCAACCGGGGGGTGAGGGCAGAGAACCTTCCGCTAAACCAACCAGAAACCGGGCATAATGTTCATCGCTTGCTTCTCCATCCGGCCCGATCTGCTCGCTTGTACCGGCAATGCTACAACGGAACCTACCGCAGCGATGACCGTGGTGAATGTTGGACTGAGATCACGGCAGGCTTACCGAGCGATTTCGGGTATGGCATCGCTGTTGACCCCGCCGATCCCGATACCGTGTTTGTCATACCCGAGCAAAGCAGCCATATGCGTACGGTGGTCGACGGGCGGTTGCGGATCTTTCGCAGCACCACCGCTGGGCAGCACTGGGAGGCATTGGCCGATGGCTTGCCGCAGCAACACGCCTACGTCACGGTGTTGCGGGAAGCGCTCGTCACTGACGGTTTAGATCCCTGTGGTGTTTATTTCGGGACCGCTGGCGGTCATCTATTTGCGAGCCGGGACCGCGGAGAGCACTGGGAACTGGTTGCGGCGTTTTTGCCTCGGATCCTTTCGATCAAGGCGGCCCTTGTATGAGGCTTAAGCCAAGGATGAACGGAGGGGGACTGATACAGGCTTTGAGAGCCGAGCGGGGTTTGGTCTGTATGGTCGGCGCGGGTGGCAAGAAGACCACCATATACCGCCTCGCATCCCTACACGCGGGGCGGGTGGGGATAACCTCCACGGTATTTATTCCCCTGCCCCCAGCCCCACTCGCAGCGCAGTGTGTCATTGCTCCCGAACCGGAGCTGTTCGATGCGGTGCTTAAATTAGCTTCTCTCAATAGAATGCTTTTCTTTGCCCAACCTTCAGACAAACCCGGCCGGTTTGCTGGAGTAAGTGCCTCTTGCATTGCCCGGATCCATCGCCAAGCGAGGCTCGATGTAACCTTCGTCAAAGCAGACGGCGCGCGCAGCCGCTGGCTAAAAGCGCCGGCGGAGGATGAGCCACAGATCCCGGGCGACGCGAACACCGTCATTCCGGTAGTATCCGCCCTGGCTTTGGGACGCCCGTTGGACGAGTCCATCGCCCATCGGGTGGAACGGCTCGCTTCGTTAATGGGGATCAACCCAGGCGAGCTGATTCTTCCCACCCACCTCGCCCGGTTGCTCAGCGATAGGATGGGCGCCTTGAAACAGGTTGGCGACGCTACCGTGGTGCCGCTGATAAACATGGTCGATGACCCAGGGCATGAGCGCTTGGCGCGCGCCGTAGCCCGGGAGGCTTTAGAGCGTTCCAGTCGTTTTGAACGGGTGGTGCTCGCCGCGATGCGAAAGCCCGAACCTTTGGTCGCCGTGGTTACCCGCTAGACCGGGTGGGCTACAGCGATCAGCTCAACTTCACCGCCGTGCCGCTCACGCTGACCATCAACATGCTGTTGTGCTCGCCCAGGACCTCGTAATCGATATCGACAGCGACCACGGCGTCGGCACCCAGGGATTTGGCGGAATCGATCAACTCCTCGAGGGCGATCTCGCGCGCCCTGCGCAACTCTTTTTCGTAGGCGGCGGAACGCCCCCCGACAATGTCCCGGATCCCCGCGAAAAGATCCCGGAAGAGATTCGCTCCGAGGATCGCTTCACCCGCGACCACACCCAGGTAAGCCGTTACCGGCCTTCCTTCGATATCCGGCGTTGTCGTTACTATCATCACTACCCCCCAAACCTGCGCCCGGCCACAGAATCCAATGCCGATCGAGCCGGCTGGAGTAAACAATCATACAGTTCTAGATACCCCGCGACCATGGTCTGGATGCTAAAGCGAGATTCTACCCGTTCCCGCCCTGCGCGCCCATGTGCGCGCATAAGCTCTGGCTCTGCAAGATAGCGAGTGATCGCGCGGGTTATGGCCCCCGGTTCCCCTGGGGGCACTAAGTAACCGGTCACCTCGGGCGATACCAACTCCGGGTTGCCTCCGACCTGGGTGGCAACAACCGGCAGCCCTGAAGCCATCGCTTCCAGTACGGTGTTTGATATTCCTTCCGCCAGGGAAGGCAGGACGAAAATATCGAAGCCCCGCAATAAGCTTGCAATGTCGGAACGCGCTCCCGGAAGCCAGGCGAACTCCTCCAAACCGGCTTCCCCCAACAGAGCTTGTGCCTGTGTCCTCAGCTCGCCTTCTCCAATATGAACCAAGCGCAGTCTGCGCCGACCGTGGGGAATATGCGCGATTAACTCCACAAAACTTCGGATCAGCGTCAGTTGGTCTTTAACTGGGTCCATCCTTCCCACAGATCCGATCACCACACAATCGGATGGAGCAAACCCCTCAATCGGCAAAGGTCCGCGCCCCAGGGCTGAGGGATGGAATCGCTCGCAGTCAACGCCATTGTAGATCTGGGTTACCTTGGCTTTTTGCACCCCTACCTCTTCGATAAGCCAGCGTTCGAGATCCGCCGACATCGGCACGTAACGGTCAATCAACCCTTGCAAACAGCGGCGCAACCACAGGTAACGCCGATTTTCTCCCTTGACGTCACTCAAGTGAAAGCCGTGCTCTCCGTGCACGCGATACGGTACCCGCGCAAAAAAGGCGGGGAGCACGCATTCCAGGGCGCCTACGTTGCGCGTGTGCACGATGTGCGGGGATAAGCGCAGGAGCAAGCGCCACAGTCTGAGGTGCATGCGAACATCATTTCCGTCCCGCTTGTGGAGCTCGTAGATCGGGACCCCCTCGCTTTTAATTCGAGCGCGAAATTCCGTGGTAGAGGTCAGACAGATGATGGCGTGCCGATAGCGCTCCGCTGGCATGTGATTAATGATATTAACCAGGCCGTTTTCAAGCCCGCCGATATCCAAGCGGTGGATCACATGCGCGATCAAAGGTGCTGTCATTGTGGTATGAAGGTGCGGGATCGCGCTCGGGAGAAGACGGCGGCATTGTTGTGTTGGAGAAAGTGTAGTTTGTTCGCTCGGCGATTGTTGTTTTGTGCGCCCGCGGGGCTCGGCATGGCTCGGTCGGCTCGGATCTAGCCGGAGCCATAACCTAAGAGCCCCCGGCCGAGCTTTGAGGTCCGCAGATCGGCATCGCGGAGAAGAGCGGCGGCACAGGCGATAGCCCGTCCCATCGGATCGGTCTCGTACTCAAAGAGCGCGGCACCGCCGAGGTATAAGCTCGATGCAAAAGCGATATGGGTTCCGGCGATCATGGCTTGACGGGTGCGAATGTCTGTCTACGCTTAGAAGTGACCATTCGCGGAAACCGCCGGGCTTTGGAAGCCATCAGGTGAGATCTAAAAAGTCTTGAGGACTGAGATCTATAATCGGCAAACAACGGCCAAACTTAAGCGATATCAAGAGTGGTCCCGAACTAGCAAGGTTTGATTGCAAGGAGAAATAAATGGTAAATGTAATAATCGTCGCCATAGTCGTGGAAAGTGCCATTTGGGTCTATTTTGACGCCACAAACCTTAGCCATCCCCTCATATTTACACATAACCGAACACTTCTGAGAAGGTGCGATGTTCGAGGAGCATTGCGGCGAAGCGTTGCATGAGGGGGCGTAGGCGCTCCTCGGGCGGATCTTCCTTAACCCGGTGTTCCTAAGTTCTTGAAATATTGCTGAAAGGTGTGATTTCGCACCTAGCTATGTTGGCATGTAATACAACATATAGTGCTTGCATGTTAAGGAGCATATCCATATAATGTGCGCATGTATATCGCGGTCGTCCCGAATCGCAACTCCCCACCCGCCATCCTCCTGCGCGAAGGCTAT
>JBOIEE010000268.1:0-5565 GCA_050740975.1 Gammaproteobacteria bacterium
GAATGTTCTCCAGCGCTTCTTCCTCGGTATCTCCTTCAGACCAACATCCTGGGAGCCCCGGAACTGAAACGCTGATACCCTCTTCGGTACGATGAAAAATAACGGTATATTTCATTTTGAATTACCCCAAGTTATTGCACTTGTTAGGCAGTATTCAATTAATCCTGCCCCAAACAAATCGATCCTGGACCCTAGCTGCCAGACACCACGCGCCAGCCTGCATAAACCAAAAACATGGAACCAAGAAACGAGATTAGGCATACCCGTGCAGCAAGTTGAGCGAGGGAGTCAGCAAGCCCCATCGGATTTACCACGGCATCAACAGCGCTCTTGAGAATCGCTGCACTTTGAGCGGCTGCGTCAGGCAACGTTAAATCCAGCGCTTCGAATTGCTGCCGCAGTTGCGGTCGGCTGTTTAAGAGCTTCGGGTAGAAGCTGCGCAACGTTACGGACTGCCACAGCACAAATAGGCCCGACGATGTCGACGCAATCAGTAGAACCCAGCTCGCGACCAACGACCACCGTTCAATGGTACAGAGTACCGACGGTGTTCTATGTACAAAAGTGACAGTGCCAGCAAAGATGGCCGCTCCAACAGCGACAAGGCTTCGAATGACATCCGCTCGCGCCTCCCAGTGTGGACCATAAACGCGATCAACGTGAGCGGCCTTTTCATCGAGCGTCTTGTCGACCGTGGCCATCAACGAGGAAACTGTAATCGTCATGTGCGCACCGAGCCGGGCACCTAAATATTAAAAAACTGCAAATCTTTCGTCATGGACACCACGCGGCGTCTCGCCCGACTGCGTTTTGCGTGTTTCAATGTGTTATCGAAAGCCCGCGTAGGATGCGGTGAACGAAGGGAACCGCATCGTTCGAGGCCTTGATCGGTGCTAGTGATGATCCGCGCGAGACGTATAACATCAATGGGACATTGTACAGGAAACCGGAAGATTGAATGACCGAATACCGCCGCGCCTACGTACCCGGAGCGGCTTGGTTTTTCACCGTGAATCTTGCCGAACGCAAAGGCAACCGGCTGTTGGTGAAACGGATTGAGACGCTGCGCGAGGCGTTCGAGTACGTCCGCAGTCGACACGCTTTCCGTATCAATGCGGTGGTAGTGCTGCCGGATCATTTCATTGCACTCGGATCCTGCCGCCGGGCGATTCCGAGTTCTCGACTCGCTGGGGGCGGGTCAAAGGGCGTTTCTCCCGTGCCGTCGAGAAAGGCGAGCGGATCTCGCAAAGCCTGTCCTGAGGTATCGAAGGGCCGCGCCAAACGAGGCGAACGGGGGCTGTGGCAACGCCGATTTCGGGAGCATCTGATTCGGCATCAGGACGACTTCAATCGCCACGCCGATTACATCCATTGGAACCCGGTGAAACACGGTTGGGTCAGGCGTGTGACCGATTGGCCGCATTCCAGCTTCCACGCCTACTTGCGAGCAGGCGTCTACACGAAGGGTTGGGGTGGCGATCGCGTCGCGGACATCGACAGGAGTGGGGAATGACGCGATTGATGCGGTTCCGGCGTTCACCGCATCCTACGTTACTACGTTACTGTTTTGGCGGTCATGATTCTACCTCGACATGGACCAATCCCTGGGAGCGCAAGCGCCCGTAGCACCGGAGGGGGCAACAACGTTATCGATCAAAGTAAAGAGAAAAGAGATTTTGAACTTGACTTGCTACGACGGATAATAGCCATTCGTTAGCACTCGGGGATAAATATGGAAGCAAGTGATAAGGTGCAGATCCTCACGCTCCGAGCAGAAATACTCCAACGAATCCATCACCGCTTTGCGTCTCTAGGTTTGATAGGCGCTATGGGTGCATATGCCTTTTTTACTGAAACGCGACTGACAAAAGATCAGATGATCTTGCTCACTATAAGCGGCATCGTTGTTAGCGTGAATCGGTTCCAGCAAGGCAATATAATCAGGCGGTGCTCTGATAGAATCGCTGAGATAGAAAAAGCAGTAAATTACTTAGCCAAAGGCAAGCTGCTCGTATGGGAGCACGAAAAACGAGGCTCGAAGGTCTTTCATAAAATCTATAATGGCGGTAGACGCGCTGAGGTGGCACGAGCGCTCCTATTTCTCTATCTCCTCGCCGTAAGGGCCGGCGCCAAGCTCTTGCGCGTACGCCAATGGCGCAGATTCAGAGACGTTCTTACGCGCTGTGCGGAACGAACGAAGGACTTTTTCTTCATTGAGATCGGGGCGAACGATGGCGTCACCCAAGATATCCTCCATCAGTACATCTACAAGTATCGCTGGCGGGGGATCTTGGTCGAGCCTGTGCCTTACTATTTTGAAAAGCTCAAGTGCACCTACGAAGCGAACGATCAGTTGATCTTGGAAAATATCGCGATTTCCGATAAAGACGAGATCCGAGATTTCTATCGCGTGCGCGAGGGCGTGAGCCACTTTCCTTATTGGTCAGAAGGCTTGGGCTCTTTCGATTTGAATGTGGTCCTAAGCCATCGGTGGGCGATGCCCAACATAAGCGACTATATCGTCACTGAAAAAGTCAAATGCATAGCCTTACGGTCGCTGCTCCTGAAACACCACGTGAAAAAAATCGATTTACTGTCCATCGATACTGAGGGTTATGATTACGAGATCATCAAGCAGATCGACTTCGATAAACTAAGCCCTCTGGTTCTCATCTACGAGCACAAGCACATTAAACGAGACGAACGTAAGCGCTGCGAGTCCATGCTCCGCGCGCATCGATATGCGCTCAGAAAACAGCGCGGTAACACGCTTGCTTATTTGCCTGAAGCGATCTCGTAAGTAGCGAAATACAAAATGGGGCCGCACGATTATTGTCGCATCTAGCCTGTGCAGGCTGAGAGGAGGAAATCCTGGTAATCGTGGTTTTTCCGCTCCTAATAATCGAAAAGCAACGGGTTAGCCGAAAGAAGCTCCAGATCCTGGTAAGGAAGCAACCAACGCCCCGATGGGTGACGTTATCTATGCCTTAGTTTGCATAACGCACGCCCCCTCCGCTCGCGGCGTGCCCACTCCCCTAATTTACTCGATGGGCTTATCCCGCATAAAACAACAACTCGCCGCGGTTGAGCTCCACTGCATCCCCACTATAGCGGCGATAGCGGCCGAGCAGCTGCGCTTCCTCTACCTTCAGGCCCAGACCCAAAAGATGAAGGAGATAGAATCGCAGGTAGAGCGGGTGGTAGGTGCAGGCGTAGGTGAAGGTCGGTAGTACCGGAGCCTCGTGCATGGAAACGATAGAGCCGCGCTTCATTCCGGCACCTGTGCGGATCCCCAGTTGCCCCAAGACGATGATGCTGCCGGCCAGCATGTTTACCCCGGCGAAATCACCGCTGTCTCCTCCGATGGCGATCAAACCCCCGCGCATGGCGTTTCCGGCCTCGTTGCCCACGCTTCCGGTGACGATGATCTCCCCCTCCCGCATGCCCACAGCGCTTCCACGGTAGGCGGAGCCTATCATGTGGCCGGCGTTGCCTTCGATGAAGATCCGCCCGCCTTTCATCTCCGGCCCCACCCAATCGCCGGCGTCTGCATGAACACAAATCTCTCCGCCCGAGATCCCTGCTCCCAAATGGCTGCCCACGGGACCGTCGATCTCGATCCGGCCATGGGTCATGCCTGCGCCGATGTGCTTGACCCGTTTGAGATCGCCTTCGATGCGGATCTCCGAATCGCCGGTGCCACTTACTGTGAAGAAATCACCCAGGGTGGCCTTTTCGTTTCCGTGGTACACCAGGAGCTTAGCGACCTCGGCGCTGGTGAGTCCTTGCACCCGGTTCGGGCAAAGCACCTCGGCTTCCAGGGGTACCGCAGGTAATGTATGCAGTGAAACGTGGAGACTCATGCGACAACCGGCCGTTCCCGCGCTGTGAGGAGAAAAGTCAATGAAGCTTCGCGTAATACTTGAGCCAATGTGAGACGAACTTATCTTGTGCGCAATCTGCTTAACCGGCTGGCCCTAACGCCTTTAGGCCTTCACACTGTTTCCGTCATGGAGCGGAGTTTATACACTAGCTCCCGCATGACATACAACGCGAAGAAGGGGCTCTGTACCACCATGGACAGGAACCGCTTCTCATCGACCGGAGTCAACCGGCATCGACTCAAGACCACGGCGCTCGCACTGCGCGCTTTCGAATCGATCAACCCCATCTCACCCACCAGGTCTCCAGGGCCTAACTTGTTGACCGGTTGTCCGTGCGCCCGGATCTCGACCTCGCCTTCGAGGACTACGTACATCACGTCCCCGGCTTGTCCTTCCTCGAAGATCGTCTCTCCAGCCGAGTATTCTTCGACATTGTCGGCATTCTTGAATAGATTTATTGCATATAGGCGTAACCGATGCAGCTCGATCTTAAACTGCCCCAGGTTGCCGCCGTAATTACCTGCCGAGATCTGTTTTATGCCCGCGCCGGCGGCCGCCTGGATGCCCCGCAGCATAGCTTCCTCTACCGCCGCCAAGTCCAGCCCGTCGATCACGATCTCCAGCACGCAATGGGCGTTATCCTCAAGGCTGGTCGCCTCCGCTATGCCGCGCAAGCTGGGGCAATACCCCACATTGGTCGATGCCATCAGGGATTTGTACTTGGAACCGACCTTGCTCCCGCTGCGTACGATGCCGTCTGGAAACGGCAGAATGACCCCTTCCACGCCGCGCATGGCGCCCACGGCGGCCTGAGCGGCCGCTAGGGTGGCGTGGATATCTTCCCCCACCACCAATAGATTACCGCCGCCGACCGCAGGTTGAACCCCGAAGCGCTCATCGACCAGGAATTCCCCGTCCATCACCGGAATGCGCCACAACCTGCGGCCCGCGAGCTTTTTGCTGGCCTGAAACCCGTCGCCGAAGTATCGGAGCTGGCCGCCGACCACCACGGTGGTTTCGGTATCGAGCCCGTTATAACAGGCCGTGGTGGGACAGGTCATGACGCACTGACCGATGCGCTCCACCAATCGCTTGCCCAGGGATTCTTTATCCATCGCGAACAAGAGCACGCTGACGCCGGGCCTGCGATCCGGCGTCTGCGCCGGGCTTAACTCTCGCTCGATACCCGCCTCGCACTTGCAGCCAATCACGGAGGTGGCGAACCCGGTCATGGACCGGGCGGCCGCTAAGGCCCATCCCGAAGTTTCGCCGGTGATGATCACCCGCGAGCCCCACATCTTGAAGGCCTCAGCAAAGGTGTCGATGAGCTGAGCGGAATGGATCTGCATGGCGTTCAGGCCGCTGCCGTTGGGATCAATTGGTGCTGGTGGAGGTAACTATCGGCCACCGCATAGTTCGCAAATTCGATGCTGTAGTAACTCTCAAAAAACGGACGCACCACCTGCTCTATCGCCGGATCATAGGAAGGTGCCACATGCAACACCCGGCCATAGTGGTCTTGGCGAAACTCGTGGTTGTCGATGATCAGCTTGCCGTCTTTGATCACATAACGCGGCACGCTGAACATCTGCTCTTTATCCTCCTGCTCTTCGTAAATGGTGATGTCGGCATCGGCGCCTATACCCAAATGTCCCTTGTTCTTGAGGCCCAAGGCCCGAGC
>JBOIEE010000269.1:0-6949 GCA_050740975.1 Gammaproteobacteria bacterium
TGCTGATCGTGTCCTCAAAACGCCCGAGGATCGAGCCTGCGGGCTTCGCGGTCGCCGTGGTAACACTCACAGGCTGCCGGCCGATGACCCTAAAGGATGAAAAAGCGGCGTGCTGCCGACTCTACCCTCGAGCCCATGCCTGGATGTTGACGGACATCAGGCGGATCGAACCCATCCCGGTGAAGGGATCACTAGGCATTTTCGACTGTCCGCTTGAGCCGGAGGATCTGACATATATCGAGAGATAATACGTCCCCCCAAGAAGGACCTCGGCAAAATCCTAGGTGGCGTTTTGGATGCGGGCAGGGTCATAGTAGCGGCCGAGCGCATCGCAAACCGCCCGTGTGACTTCACTTTGTTGGCATAGCAAGCGCGCATGAATCCAACGCAAGAACAGCTGAGCTGCAGCACATCGTGGATCTTAAGCTCTAAAGGGATAGGAGGTCGAGTGGCGCAGGAAGCCTGTCTGATTCGAGACCCTGACGGAGGTATTGTATGCCCGAGCAGATTTCCAAATATCCGGAGGTGACTATGGAGGTCCTCAAGGGAGCGGGAGCTCGCTGTAGTGAAGGGGCGGAACAAAAGATCCTGACGCAGTGTCCTCGCGAACGGTTCTGCGCCTTATCGACCGGTGAGGTTTGCATCTACGGCATCGAGGAGATCCCGCAGATGACCCAGATCACCACCAAAGATCTCGCCGGTATCGTGTGTCCTCCCGGACCGCAGTCGTCGATGGGTTTGGTATCGCTATCGAGCCCCGAAATCATGCTGCTGGGAGTGGCTTTCGCCGTGGGAGCCGTGGCGGGTCGGTTCTTGTACACGATCAATTCGTGGAAGAACCGGGATTCGATGTGACGAGCGGGGATCTGAGCGGAGATAGCGCGTGCGGTCAGCTCTTTGAGTGAGGCACACGAACAAGTCCGCCCGCACCAGGGAAGCAAGCCGCTTAATGGAGTGTCGCGTCGCCCATTTGGACATGGATGCGTTCTACGCATCGGTGGAGCTTTTGCGTCATCCCGAGCTCAAGGGCTTGTCGGTGGTGATCGGTGGCAAGCTTCGAAGTGAGGAAGGGCCAGATAAAGAGAAGCGGGACTTCCCCCGTTTAGGGGGGTATGTCGGCCGGGGTGTCGTGACCACCGCGACTTATGAGGCGCGGGCCTTGTGGGTGTGCACTCCGACATGGGTCTGATGAAAGCAGCGGCTCTGGCTCCCGAAGCGATTTTGCTGCCGGCAGACTTCGAGGAATACCGATGCTATTCGCACCTCTTCAAAGCGGCGGTGGCCGAAATTGCACCGAGAATCGAAGACCGCGGCATCGACGAGATCACTATCGATCTGACCAATGTTCCCGGTGAAGCCATCGAGCTTGCCCAGAGAATCAAGGACAAGGTCCGGCATGCCACGGGCTTGTCCTGCTCCATCGGCATCGCGCCTAACAAGCTGCTCGCCAAGATCGCCTCGGATCTCGAGAAACCGGACGGTTTAACCGTACTCTCGCAGAGCGATCTGCCCACCCGCATCTGGCCGTTGCCGACACGCAAGATCAACGGCATCGGTCCGAGAGCGAGCGCGAAGCTTGAGGCACTCGGGATCCGAACCATTGGGGAGCTTGCCGCCGCAGACCTAAAGACGCTCATCGAGACCTTCGGCCAACGCTACGCAAACTGGCTATCAGATGCCGCGCACGGGCGCGACGAGCGCCCCGTGGTCACTGCGCGGGAGCCCAAGTCGTTAAGCCGTGAGATAACCTTCGAGCGCGACCTGCATCCCCGAGGCGATCGTGAGACCCTCACCCAGATACTCTTCGAGCTCGCTCAGCGCTTGAGCGGAGATCTGGCGCGCAAAGGCTACCTCGCTAAGACCATCGGCATCAAGCTTCGCTATGAGGATTTCCGCACCCTGACCCGCGCGGTCACGCTCGATCGGGCGATCGCCGATGCCGAGGCGATCCGCTCCGCGGCGCGCGCTTGCCTTAAACGGGTGCCCCTAGATCGCAGGCTGCGTCTGCTCGGGATAAGGGTTACGGGACTGGTACGACCGGGACAGGGCGCGGACCACAGCACGATAGATCCTGGAACCGAAAAATCGGCTCAGGAACGTTCTGTCCTTCAACAACGTCGCAGCCTGCAAGAGGTGCGTCCAGTATAGACGACACCACATGGTCTAAAGGAGGCAACTGCCCTCATGTTCAACGACAGTTGTTCTTACAAGGCGAAGTCGTTGCCTGAATATATATACGCAGCCTTCGCTGCCTCACGCAGCTTCGACATGCGTATCGCTCAAGGCGCGCTCCGCTTGGCGCAGAGCGGGTGATGGGAGAATTCCTGCTTCCGTTCCAAGGATCTTAGCGAGCACAAGTGATAGGTCTTGCCGTCAAAGGCCACCTTTGCTTCGTAAGCGATCGGCGGCGCCTCCTTTCCCGTGAAGTCGCCGTGCTGTAGGCCCAGCGAATGGTATGGAGGGCGCCGGAGCCCATGACCAGGCAGTGCCCTTCGCGCCGCACGGCATCGTCCGGGACCTGCCGCTTGACTAGCGCATAGGCAGCATTGCAAAGTTCGGCATTAGGTCGCCGATCGATCAGCGGCCCACCAAGAAACAACCATGCGCCGACGGCGACGAGCACTATGATAAATAGGGATGTTGCGCGCTTCATCGCGTTTGTATCAAACCGCCCATCCGATCATCACCGCCAGACCACCTGTTTTTCGACAAGCAGGATATCGATGAGGCGAACAGGCGTATGCGCAAGTGTCCGCAATGGGAGCAGCTCGAGGCGGCGCGTGATGAGGTGCTCAAGTATGCGCCGGGCGAGTAAAGGAGGGCCAGGGGCCGTGATGTGACAGAAGAGACAGGCAAGAAGACAACATTCTCTTGGTCCTCGGAGGATGATGGAACGAGGACCTCAGCTGCGGAGAGGGTGCGCATTATCCCTGTCCGGCGCTGGACAATCTATCTCCTCGTCGTGCCTGCGTTTGTGGCTGTCGCGTTGTTGGCTGCTTTCTTTTTTGCGGCTTTTGTAGCCTTGTCTATATTAGGGGCCGTTGGTCTCGGACTGTGGTTTTGGTGGGTGCGCCGGAGATTTCGCAAATTGGCGCGTACTCGCACCCTTGATGGAGAGTGTGTGGTGATCGAGGAGACCCAAGTCATCGAAAAGAAAAATGACGGTGTAAATTAACGAGTGAGAGCTTGTGAAAAAGTCTGCTGAACCTCCCGTCGTTCGCGACGATTTTTTCACAAGCCCTGAGCCGAACGCCATCAGGCACGGTTCTCGCCCTGTTCCCATCGCTCCAATCCTTGGGCCGGAGGAATATCGGAGGCCCCGCTTCACCACGCGCCTAGCCGAATGTGACGCAGCGAAAATGCACAGATCCCGCGTTCGCGTCTTCTTAGCTCGCCCTTTGTTGTTCATCGTCGCGGCGCTCACAGGTTGCGCCACCGCGATCCCGCAAAACAAACAGGGTCTTGCCATTGTCCGTTCCCTTGCAAACTATAAGGAGCTGGTTCGCCGCGATCCCTCAAAGCGCTTGATCGACCTCCGCGATAGGATACCCGGCATGGTCATTGATATTCGCTACGCGACAGAGAGCAACTTCATGCGGCAGCCCGTCTATAACATCGCCCGTCCCCTGCTGCGGGCGCCTGCCGCGAGGGCGCTGCAAGCGGTGCAGCGGGAGCTCGCTGCGCAGGGGCTCGGGCTCAAGGTCTGGGATGCCTATCGACCCTACCGCGTGACGCAGAGAATATGGGCGCTCATTCGGAACCCGGATTTCGTGGCCGATCCAACCAAGGGGTCACGCCACAACCGGGGGGCGGCGGTCGACCTCACGTTGGTCGATCGCGCGACAGGTCGCGAACTCGAGATGCCCACCGCCTATGATGAGTTTTCACCCCGCGCACCACGATTTCCCAAAGCTCGGGCAGCAGGCACTACGACTTTCGCGGATGGGAGCGGTTCGAACTGATGGATCTTCCCCTCGAAGAGATACCGCGACTGGGGGCCAGTACCGTTCCTCCTCCATTAGTTAGCTTGATGCGAACGTCCGCAGAGTCTCGGCAGGCGTGTGCCCTCATCTCCTGGCAGACCCTGCGCGTCCGGATCAGGGCCAGGCAACTTCTCTCAACGGCCTAGCCCGCAGGATCATCGCCTCGAAAAAATTACCGCTCGTTCCGCTGTTCAGAAGCCCATCTTGGTTCATTAGTCGATCAGGCGTCGGAGATCGGCGGCGTTCCTCTGCGCATAGTTGAGGTAACAGTTATTGAACAGCACATGGACGCGCGCGGCACGGGAGCTAAGGGCCTTGATGGGTGTGACAAACTCCTGAAGCTCGGGCTCGCCATACAAGTAATTGAAGCGCTCCGCAGCCGTTAGCCCCTTCTTCGCCCAGGTCTCCCGGTTGCGCCCGTGCAGCCGCACCGCCGCCACCTCGGCGCTGGTGACTTCCCACACGGCCGGGATGCTGCTCCCAAACCCTTGGGGTTCATCGACCACCACATGGGCCAGGGCGTTTTCGCGTTCGAATGCGAACAGCTCGTCGCGATGTCGCTCCTCAAGCCAGGTTTTGTTCCGGAACTCCACCGCGATCGGAAATCCGGAAAGCTTCTCGGCGCATTCCAGGATATGCGCCAGATTTGTCCTTCTGAACACGAACCAGGGCGGAAACTGAAACACCACTACCCCCAGCTTCCCCGCCCGTCGCAGCGGATCGAGGCTCAAGCGAAAGCGCCGCCACAGCTCTTCCCGGGCGTCCTGGGGCACATCGCGGTAGTGGATGTTTTTGTTATCGGTATTTCCCAGCGCTTTGCGGATGTCGGCCGGCAGGGTAACCGGTGACGTCTGGTGACCGGTGAAGAGACGGAATGCCTTGATATCGAACACGAAGGCCTCGGGTGTGCGCGCGACCCATAACATCGAGTTGTGCTCCGAGGGCATGCCGTAATAGGAACTATCCACCTCCACAATGGGAAATCGCGTGGCGTAGTAGCGCAGCCTCGCTTCTGAGGTCTTAGCGGCCCCGGGATAGAAGAGGCCGGATTCGACGAGTGTCTTGTCGGTCCAAGAAGTTGTGCCGATCAGAATAGTGCTCATGTGTTGGGGGCATCTTGTTCTTTGCCGCCGATCATAGGGGACGTGGGCAGGCCTTGCGAAGGGTCCGGGCTAACGCCAAACGAACCGGCTGCACGCGATTTTTCAACTAAACAACCAGCAGCTAAAAGCTGGTGGGTTAGGTATAAGGACTGAAAGTCCGGACACAGGTCGAAGACCCGTCTAGGATTCGGTTTTAAAGTTATCATCGGGCGTGGGTTCAAAATGGTGTTCAAAGCGCCGGCAGGCCATGAGCGAGCGATATGTCGCCTTCTTCGCGGACGAGCCGACCGAGGAAGCCGAGGGAAAGGTCCTTCACTGAAGCCTCGCGCTACCTATATGAGATCCGTCCGCGCGTGCTGTATTACTACTCCAAATACGAGCGCACGACCTATCGGCGGCTATGGGAGAAATATCCGCAGGTGTGCCGTGTGGAAGAACTAAATGCGCTGTTTGACCCTCCCATGGCTGCGGATCTCTACAATGATGTCGTGCACACCAAGACCGAATGGCCAACGCGGGACTATTCGATCAAAGCCCTGGCCAAATACCTCGGTTTCCACTGGCGCGATCCGCACACCCCCCCGCCGCTTCCATCGAATGGTACGACCGCTGGATTACGCAAAGGTCGAAGAACGCATCCTCGCCTACAATGAAGATGACTGCTGTGGATCGGGGTACAGCTCTCATGGTTCCCAAACCTGTACCAGGCGGAACCGACGATTCGCCAGAGTGGACCCTCAACAAGAGCGGTGATGCGCATGGAAGCGGCTGGGCTTCGCGGTGAAATTCGCCGATTTGTGCAGGACGGACTAAGATCCGATTCTTAGACAGACGCTTATGCGGTATGAGCAAGCTCGAGGACCTCAAACCTAACGCATCCGTCCGTGGCATTCTGCCCGACGGACTCGTGTCCGTCGTGAGCGTCGCGCGGTTCGGTTCCGAGGCTCTGGAGCTCACCTATAAAGAGCCGCACGGGCGGGTAGCCAACGTGCTACTCTACCGACACGACGAGCCGCGCCTCGAAGTCGCCGAGCAGGGCCGCCCCTGGAGCTTCGACGGCGACGGACACCTCTTCCGCCTCGTTTCCGAAGCGCACCGGATCCGGCTCGCGCACCTCTTCGATCCGGTGCTCGCCGTGCACACCTCGATGGTGGAACCCCTGCCCCACCAGATCACGGCCGTCTACGACGCCATGCTGCCGCGCCAGCCGCTGCGCTTCCTGCTCGCCGACGATCCGGGCGCGGGCAAAACCATTATGGCGGGGCTACTCATCAAGGAGCTGATCGCCCGCGGCGACCTTGAGCGCTGCTTAGTCGTCTGCCCCGGCAGCCTGGCCGAGCAATGGCAGGACGAGCTCTACCGCCGTTTCCAGCTTCCCTTCGAGATCCTGACCGACGACAAGCTCGAAGCCGCCCGCACCGGCAACTGGTTCCTCGAGACCAACCTCGTAATCGCCCGGCTCGACAAGCTCTCCCGCAATGAGGATGTGCAGGCGAAACTGCAGGCGCCGGATTGCGGCTGGGATCTCGTGGTCTGCGACGAGGCGCACAAGCTCTCTGCCACCATCTTCGGGGGCGAGATCAAATACACCAAGCGTTACCGGCTCGGGCAGCTCCTCTCGACCCTGACGCGGCATTTTCTGCTGATGACGGCGACGCCGCACAACGGCAAGGAGGAGGACTTCCAGCTCTTCATGGCCTTGCTCGACGGCGATCGTTTCGAGGGCCGCTTCCGCTACGGTGTCCATGCCGCGGACGTCTCCGATCTCATGCGCCGCATGGTCAAGGAGGGCCTTCTTAAGTTCGACGCGACGCCGCTCTTCCCCGAGCGGATCGCCTACACCGTTCCCTACAAGCTCTCCAG
>JBOIEE010000270.1:0-2065 GCA_050740975.1 Gammaproteobacteria bacterium
CCGCAGGATCAACCGGCCTGTGCTTGACCTTGGTGCTCGCTGGATCCTTACCAAGAAAGTTGTCACCTTTCCAATTCTTCGTGTCCTTTCGGTAAACCTGTGTAGCGTCGCCTGCCTCTTGCTGCCGCGCTCTGCGCCGCGGGGGTAGCGCAAGATGGCAGGCCGCGACATCCTGTTATCCGCGATGGCAGCATCCGTTTGGCGCACAGCGAGCTGCGTGAAGGCACCACTCGGATCCCGCCCGCTTATTTAGCCGAGACCGTCAATCCGTCACCGTGGGCCCCATCCACGCTTCCGTCGACTCCACCGTGGAATTCATTTCCCAGATCGGGGCCCGCTCCGGATGGTAGCGCGAGCCGATCGGCACCGAGTAAAGGTCGGCGTTCTCGTAAGACCGTTCGCGTTCCCCTTCACGCTTGAGCAGCTTGCGGAAGCCGAATATCGGCGCCGAAGGCTGCCTTTCGTAGACGCGCCCGGCCAACACGTCCCTCATATAATCCGGGTAGCGGGAATGCACGCAGAACCCGAAGGCAAAAGGGTGCTCCCAAAAGCAGTCCATGGCATCCTCGAGGATATCGATGCCTTTCTCGCACAAGAGCTGGTACTCGGCAAAGGGGTTCGGGCGATCGCGATTAGCCCCGCCCAGGTAGGCCTTGACCAGCGGGGCCATGAACTGCGGTTCCCGCAGGGCGACCGTCAGCCCGAACGAGAAAATCGGGTCGATGAAGCGGTGAGCATCCCCAATGCAGATGAATCCTCTCCCACAGAAATTCTTGACTTGGTAAGAGTAATTGGGGATCACGTGGACATCTTCGACCAGTTTGATCTCGGGGATGCGCCGTTTGAGCTCCGGGTGTAGCTCGTGCAGTTCGCGGATCAAGAAATCCCGCTTGCTCTCTTTCTTGCCTAGGAAATAAGCTGCCGGCACCACGATGCCGACGCTCACGACTTGCTCGTCGAGCGGGATGAACCAGGCCCAGTGGTATTTCTGCTGGTAAAAAATCAGGGTGTTGTCTTTGTTCAACTCGCGCGAGCTACCGTCGTCGCGGATCGCATCCCCCACCCGCGAGAAGATGGCGATCTGCTTGTCGTAGGCCCCGAGGAACTTAGGGCCGGTCACCTTACCCAAGTTGGCCAGCCAGGTCGCTTGCCCGGAGCAATCGAGGAGGACTTCGCACTCGATCTCTTTCACGGCGCGGCCGTCCGCCATGCGGACCTGGACACCCCGCACCGAGCCGTCATCCCGCATCAGCGGTTTGAGCGCCCGGCCCTTCATCAGGATCGCACCGCGTCCTACCGCCTCGTCGAGCAGCATCTTGTCGAAGTCGCTGCGATCCACCTGCCAAGTCTCCCAGTCAAAGAGTTTCCAATTTTCATCACGCCCCATGACCGGGACGAACCAGGTGCCTCTGGTGCTCTGGCCAAAGACTGTGAGCCCCTGCTTGATCGGATACTTGCGCCTATACATCTCCGGCGCCAAGCCCAGGTCCCGAAGGACCTGGGCACTTGCCCCCGTGTGGGACTCGCCGACGTGATAGCGCGGGAAGGTCTCCTGCTCGATGATCAGCGGCTTGATTCCCTCCCGGCCCAACAACATGGCACTGGCCGATCCCGCCGGCCCGCCTCCTATGATCACTACATCCGTCTTCATCCTTTTGATTCTCCGATTAGCAGGGGGCCCGTTACCCGCGTTTGGCTTTACGTTTGGCTTTACGACGTCCATAACAATGGGTTTTTTACCCGTATAGTCGCAATACCTAAAAATGGGCAACAATATTTAAGGTACCCAAGAAGGGCCCTTGCGCCACCGGCTCAAAATTCAGACGTGATTCGGTGTATATCGTCAGCTCTGAAAGACGCTCTGGGCGATCTCAAACCCCGTGCGATCACCCCACCCCGGTTTTCAGATAGAGGCGTATGTCGGTCCACGTTGGAGGTACTACCATCTAGGAACTTAGAAACGATAAAGCTTTTCTTACCTGCGATTGCGTCCATCGAAGCCTCTCCTAACTAGTGTAGTGCTTCTTAGTTGATGGAACTAAAGGCCTTCCGGTCGATCTGATCT
>JBOIEE010000271.1:0-4996 GCA_050740975.1 Gammaproteobacteria bacterium
ACGGTTGTCCCCGGCCGTTACGCCGGGGTGGAATCTACACAAACTTCCAAGAGGAGGACAAAACATGAACTGGGAACAAGTCAAAGGCAACTGGAACCAGGTCAAAGGCAAGGCCAGGCAGATGTGGGGCGACATCACAGACGATGAGCTCGATATCATAGAAGGCAAACGCGAGCAGCTGGTCGGCCAGTTGCAATCGAAATACGGCTACACCAAGGAGAAAGCCGAACAGGAGGCAGACAGCTGGGTCAAGGGTCTTCAGTAAGCCACGCTCGCGCACGCGGCATGGATGCCGTGTGATCTAACAAGCGTTTTGTTTAATGTAATAACCAACCGGGAATGACTTCGAGGTATTCGAATCTCGTTTCCAATCGCAAGCAAATGAGGAGTGTACAAATGAAAGCATTAATGTCGTCGATGGCTGGGTTAGCCTTAATCGCCTCGGGTGTCGCTTGGGCTGGCGAGACTGGGGAATCACAAGGCAGTCAAGGCCAGGAACCGTTCAAGTCCAGTGAGACTTATACGGCGCCGCAAGAGTCTGGCGCGGATCCGGGGGTGACGGGGGGCGGAGCCAGTCAAGCTAAGGCCAAGCAGCGAACCACGGGACAAGGGTCCGAAAAGAGCGCCGCGGTCCAATACGTCGATGATGCGATGATAACCACGAAGATAAAAGCGGCGCTGGCGAAAAATCCCGGCACGAGCGCCATGGCGATCAGCGTGGAAACCAACGATCAAACGGTGCAACTAACCGGGTCGGTTCAAAGCGAAGATGAAAAGAAGAAAGCGGAGTCGATCGCCCGCAGTGTGGATGGTGTGAAGGAAGTCGAAAACAAGCTCACGGTCAAAGGTTAAGATCGCGAGTTCCGTGAGTGGTATATATAGCGTCCCCAGTCGGATTGCGGCTGACTGAGGACGCTACCAACTGATGCAGCAGCAATGAGGCGAAGAAGCTTTGTAGCTGCAGCGCGGCGGGAGGAGAGAGATGGGAAAAAATATCGAACCGGCTCTGGCCTTGATCGTGGGGATCCTGATCCTCATCCAGCCCACCCTGTTGGGGATCATCGTGGCCATCTACCTGATCGTCATCGGTCTTCTTGGCTTGGCGAGGAATTTGAGGCGTTGATCTTCTCCGCAGAAACAACCTCCCGCTGATGAACATTGCCTGAGACTGGCGATCGCGGAGCGCTGCGCTTCCATCGGCTGGCGCTCGGCGGGCTTGCCCTTATCGTGCTGTTTCTGCCCGCCCTGGCGCGAGCGGCCGAAGTCAGGATCCCGCTTACGATCCGCTTCGATCTGCTGACGCAGCAGCTCTCCGAGCAGCTTTATACGCAAGCGGGATATATCGCGCGCATCTGGCGGGAGAGCGACTGCCGTTACCTCGAGCTCGATCACCCCCAATTCAGCCGAAAGGCGGGCCGCCTGCGCTTCACGAGCCACGGCAAGGGCAGCCTTGGGGCCGAGGTATTGCAAACCTGTCTGAGCCCTGTGGACTGGACCGGCTTTATCGAGGTGCTGGCGGAGCCTTACTTGACTCCGGACCGACAGCTGCACCTGCGTATCGTAGACTCAGGTCTCTATGACGAGGCGTGGAAACCGGGCCTTATGACCGGGCTACTTTGGGAGGTCACCGAACGCCTATTCCTCCCCCGCCTGGAGACCCTGAGCGTAGACCTCGCCCCGCCCGTGGACGAGATAAGCTCGCTCGTACGCGCTTCTGTGCCCGCCACGGATGCCCTGCGCATCGAACGGATATTCCAGAATGCCCGTGTTGGGGACGTTGCGGTCCGAGACGCCGGGGTGGTGGTGGCCCTAGCACTCGATGTACCCGACGTTCTACTCGAGGCGCCACCATTGAGTACACAACCCGAGCCTCCCTTAAGTGCCGAAGAGATCGAGGCTCGCCAGCAAGCCCTGGAGCGCTGGGATGCCTTTCTGGTGTTTGTGATCAAGGATCTCGGTGGAAACATGGTGGAGGACCCTCAGATCCGAGACAAGCTCTTCGATCTGCTCCTCTTTAGCCGTTACCGATTCCTGAAAATTCTCGGCGGGGAGCCGGCGCGAGGTGACCCGGTGCGCGCACTCTTCCTAGAAGCCTGGAAGCGCCTGAGTGCGATCGTCGCAGAGGCAGCGCGGCGTGGATTGCTGGACAATAAGCTGCTGCGTTACGTCACCTTCATCGATGCTGGAGAGGCGCTGTTAGCCCTGGATCAGGCCGCTCCCGGTCTCGGCATCGCGATCTCGGCCGACGGTCTGCGGCGCCTCACCCGACTCTTGCGGCCGGAGGCCATCGAAGACCCGTTGCGCTACGAGCCGGCCATCGATCCGGCCCTGCGCACCCTCTTTGGCTTTCCTCCTGAAATCCCCATTGACCCGGCACCCGAATTAAAGCCCCAGGCGTATTTCCAGTGGTTGCCAGAAGCTTACGCGGCCCCCATGGGAAGCGACGAACTTGCGGCCCTGAAGCAGCGCCTGGATCGCTGGGTCCCGGAGATCGAGGAATTGCCAAACTACACTGAGATCCTAGGGCAACTGCTGGCGAGGCTCGCCAATGCAGGCTTAGAGAAGGTCTCCCTGGAGCCGTCCTATGCGCCTATCTTCCGTGATCTCATGCCTGCCACGGCCTTGCAGGAGAGTTGCTGGCGTCACTTTCAATACAAGGGAAAACAGAACACCTACCTTGCCTCGGCGGCGGGAAGCATCGGCCTCATGCAGATCAATCCCCGGGTCTGGCGCGGCTTCTACGACGTCGAACAACTCAAGTGGAACGTAGTGTACAACGGCCGGGCGGGAGCCGAGATCCTCATTCATTACCTAAAAAAATACGGCCTTGCGGAAGGCGACAAGACGGGTAAGCTGGAGAACGTGGCCCGCGCCACCTACGCCGTCTACAACGCGGGTCCTGGCGCGGCCACGCGTTATCGCGACCGCAACAGCACCCCGCGCGAGCGGCGCGTCGATAAGCGGTTTCGCAAGCTCTACCGCGGATTTGCGTACGGCGGGCAGGTTGATTTGGTCAAATGTACCGTGCATCCAGCCGCTTAGTCCGGCATGGTTGGGTCATATAAGATTTCGCTTCTCCACCGGCCATGTTGGCGATCCCCGGTCGCTGAAGGGGTTCAGCTCCAGGGCTGTAAATCTTACATTCAATTGGTAATTATTACCGATTCCCCTTGCCTACTGAACCCGCGAGTGGGCTGATAAGTCTTTCAATCTTATACGATATCCAACAAACGAACTTGGCAGGGGCGGTGGTATGGTAAGTGCGTGATTAGCTCGACGTAAAGCTGGAGTATCTGTAATGGCGACAAATAGTTCAAACCAACGGCTCGATTGGATCTGGGCGGTTGGAATTGTAATCATGGCGGCGTTGCTAGTGGGCTGCGCTTCTGGGCCGCCGCCGACCGATGCGTTGTCGACAGCCGAGGTAGCGATCAATCGGGCGACCGAGGCACAGGCAGCGAGCTACGCGCCGCGGGAGTTACAGCCGGCCTTGGAAAAATTAGAGCTGGCTAAGCGAAGTATCGCCGCGGAGCACTATGAAGAGGCTCAGCGGCTCGCCGAACAGGCATGGGTGGACGCGCGCCTTGCGGAAGCCCTGGCCCTGTCCCAAGCCGCGCGCCAAGGGGTGCAGGAGGTCCAAGAGACCACCGATACGCTGGAACGCGCGGTCGAGCAGCCGGTTTATTAAGCTTAGCAACATTGGGAAGAGAGACTATGGTAACCAACAAACGACATCGACGTTCGCTGGCCGCGGTATCCCTGGCCTTGGGCACTGTGGCTTGTGCCGGTCCAAATCTGGCATTAAAGGAGGCCCAGGAAGCCTACGATCAGGCGCGCACGGATCCTCAGGTCGCGAGCCTCGCGCCGGAGGTCATGCGCGAGGCTGAGCAGAGCCTGCGTCGGGCTGAAGAGATCGAGGAGCAGGACGAGGTCGAGCATCTCGCTTACATGGCGAAGCAACAGGTCGCCATCGCGCGCGCCGAGGCGCAGGAAAGAGCGGCAGAGGCAGAGGTGCAGCAGTCACTCGAACGGCAGGATGAAATCGTCACCCAGGCTCTTGCAGACGAAGCCGCGACGGCACAATTACAAGCGCAGCAGCTCGAAGAAGAGACTCTAGCGCTCGAGCAGGAACTCGCTGCGCTCAAGGCCGAGAAGACCGAGCGCGGTTATGTGCTCACCCTGGGCGATGTGCTGTTCGAAGTGGACCGGAGCAGCTTGAAGCCCAGGGCACAGCGCAATCTGTATCAGCTCGTTACCTTCCTCAAACAGCACCCGGAGCAAAAAATATCGATCGAGGGCCATACCGATAGCACGGCGAGTGACTCCTATAATCTCAAACTATCTGAGCGCCGCGCTCGCGCCGTGGCAGACTTTCTGGTGCAGAACGCCATCGGTCCGGACCGGATCATGACCCAAGGCTATGGCGAGGCCTATCCCAAGACGTCCAATGATACGGTGGCCGGGCGCCAGGAAAATCGACGCGTGGAGATCGTGTTCGCCGGAGAAGAAAGTTACCCCGGAGATCAGGCCCTCCAATCTCCCCGGCGATAGAGCCACACTGCAGCGGACACGGGTTTAGGAAGTCTTCCGTTAAGCCGAAAATACAAGCTATGGGACAAGGCTGCAGAGGTTCTCGAAAAATAACACTCGCGAACGGAAACACTCTGGCGTCGTAGCGCCGCGTTGTTCGGTTACGTCGCTATAAATATGGCAAAGATAAAGATGAAAAAAAACGCTTTGTTTGCTTTATTTAGCGCCGCTTGCACATCTGTCTTCGTACAGGCGGCACAACCGAAACAGGAAGATGTGGTAGCGCCCGCCACGCTGCACCAAGAACAGACCGTTGAAGGGATGGAGGCACTAGAGGGCAACCAGCCCGTGCCAGATCCTAGAAGCCCGGGGGAAGCCACAGGACATCCGGCTGTTACAAGCCCGCATCAAGCAGAAGCCCTAGACGAGATCGCCATGCGTTTTCAGAAATGGATCAGGATCAGGA
>JBOIEE010000272.1:0-7425 GCA_050740975.1 Gammaproteobacteria bacterium
ACACCGATAACCTCATGCACAACCTCAAGGTGGAACGCTTCTACAAACCGCAGATGATCAACGGCAGGATGGCCTCGGCCGACGGCCCCATCAAGACCTTTCCCTTGCGCGGCATCAAGGATTCACCGCCGTATCTGCACGATGGGCGGCTGCTGACCCTGGAGGATACCGTGGAATTCTTCAATCTGGTGCTCGGGCTTAGTCTTAGCGATGAAGAGCGGAAGGACCTCGTGGCCTTTATGCTGCAGCTTTGACAAGCGATGTGGATCCGCTCGCCGCCCCTCACAACCTCACTGGCGTCGAATCGGCTGGGGAGAGGTAGGTGCGTGGTGGGCTCCCAGCGAGCCGACTTGTCGGAGATTAAAGAGGAGGTTTGAGATGAAACGGTTATTAGTTCCAGTGGTAATTGCGTTCGTTTTGATCGGTTAGCGCAATGCGATATCTCGGCTTAGCGTGTGACTACGACGGGACTCTAGCTGTAGATGCTCAGACCGATACAAAGACGATAGGCGCCTTACAGCGCCTCGTCGCGTCAGGGAGGAAATTACTTCTCGTCACTGGCCGAGAGCTTGGGGATCTCGTAGCCGTGTTCCCACACATGGATCTGTTTCATCGGGTGATCGCCGAGAATGGCGCCTTGCTTTTTGATCCTTCCGCTCGTGAGGAGACGATGCTCGCGAGCCCACCGCCAAGAGAGTTTATAGAAGCGTTGCGCGAGCGACATGTCACCCCATTAGCCGTCGGACGCGTCATCGTTGCGACCTGGCAACCGCACGAGCCCACGGTGCTTGAAGCGATCCGCGATCTCGGCCTGGAGCTGCAAGTGATCTTTAACAAAGGAGCGGTGATGATACTGCCTTCGGGCGTGAACAAGGCCACCGGCCTTGCCGCTGCGCTTAGTGACCTTAAGCTTTCAGCGCACAACGTGGTCGGTATAGGGGATGCCGAAAACGACCATGCCTTTCTGCAACTCTGTGAGTGCTCGGCGGCAGTTGCAAACGCTTTACCCGCGGTCATCGACCACGCGGATATCGTGACCCGCGCCGGTCACGGCGCGGGCGTGCGTGAGCTGATCGATGAACTGTTGGAGGACGATCTGCGAAGCGTCGGGAACAAGCTCACGCGCCACCATCTTCTCATCGGGTCGCGCCCGGACGGCGAGGAGGTTCGCATCCCCCCCTACGGCGTGAACCTGCTCGTGGCCGGATCTTCGGGCGGAGGAAAATCCACGCTCGCGACCGGTTTACTGGAACGCTTTGCCGAAAGTGACTATCAGTTTTGTGTCATCGATCCTGAGGGCGACTACGAGCAGGTGGAGAATGCTATCACGCTAGGGGATACCCAACATGCACCGAGCATCGATGAAGTGCTGCGGGTATTGGATGATCCGGCAAGCAACGTAGCAGTTAATCTGCTGGGATTGCCGTTGGAAGAGCGGCCACGGTTTTTCGGTGCGCTGAGCTCACGTCTGCAGGAGCTGAGGGCCCGCACGGGACGGCCGCATTGGATCGTGCTGGACGAGACCCACCACTTGTTGTCGGCGGGTTGGGAGCCGGCCGAGATCACGCTGGCTCAGAGCTTCACCAGCATGGTGTTCATCACGGTCCATCCTAAATCGGTGGCGCTTGCGGTGTTGGGATCGGTGGATATCGTCATCGCATTGGGCGGGAATCCGGCCGAGGTGCTGGACGAGTTTGTGCACAGAGTGGGCGAACGCCTGCCCACGACCCAGTCTTTAGAGCTCAAGTCTGGTGAGGGGCTGCTGTGGGCACGGTATGCGGGCGAGGCTCCGTTTCGCTTACGTCCGGAGGTGAGCCGCAGCGAACGCAGTCGCCATCGGCGCAAGTATGCGGAAGGCGATCTAGGGCCGGAGCGAAGTTTCTACTTTCGAGGCGCTAAAGGAGAGCTGAACCTTCGCGCCCAGAATCTCATTCTCTTTAACCAAGTTGCCGAAGGGGTGGATGACGCTACTTGGGTCTATCACTTGCGCAACGGCGACTATTCGCGCTGGTTCCAAGAAGTGATCAAAAACCAAGACCTCGCAGCCGAAGCCCTGCGCATCGAGCAATGGTTGGAGCTGTCCCCCGTTGAGAGTCGAGCACACATCAAGCACGCCATCGAGCAACATTACACGTTGCCGAGCTCTGCCGGCACAACAAGCTCGGATAGCGCTGCCTGATCTGAGTGGCGTTCCCTGCGGCCTGTGAACCATGGCGTGAATCAAGCCGACGATTGACGTGCCCGGCTAAGCCGCCGACCGTTTGCGAAGGCCGGTATCAATGATAGCAAGGTAGGCGGCGAGATAATCGCGGGCCATTCGAGAAGCGCAAAAACGCTCTTCGAACGTCTCCCGGCAACGGCGGCGGCTCACGGTATCGAGCCTTGCGACGGCCGCCACCGCTTGGTTCAGGTCATCAACGACGAAACCGGTCTCGCCATCGCGCACGATCTCGCTCACGGAGCCACGCCGGTAAGCGATGACCGGCGTACCGCAGGCCATCGCCTCAATCATAACCAGCCCGAAAGGCTCTGGCCAGTCAATGGGGAACAACAAGGCATGAGCATTACCAAGGAACTCGTTCTTGTCTTTTTCGCCTATCTCGCCAATAAAATTCACCAGCGGATGGGAAAACAATGGCTGGATCCGCGCTTTGAAATAGGCTTCGTCCGCCTTGTCCACTTTGGCCGCAATACGGAGCTCCATGCCAACGCGTTGCGCGATCAGTATAGCCCTATCGACGCGCTTCTCCGGAGAGATGCGCCCTAGGAAAGCCAAGTATTTGCCGGACTCGGGATATATACGGTAGAGATCCTCGGGCAGTCCGTGATAGACGGTCGCTTGCCAGTTCGCGAACGGCAGGGGTGTGCGCTGATGATCAGAGATAGAGACGACGGGCATGTCGTTGAACTCCTGATAAACGGGAACCAGATCCGGCAGATCGAGGCGACCATGCAGCGTGGTGACGTTCGGGATCTTTAACAGCCGCGTGAGCGGGAAATGCAGATAATCGATGTGGAAATGCACCAGGTCGAATCTGTCCGCCTCGCGCGCCACCCGATCCAGAAGCAGCATGTGATGGGCCAGGGCGTCACGGCAATCGCTTAGGCGCAGCGCCCGGCTAGAGACCGGCTGCAGACGTGCCCGGCTCCGCGAGTCACCGCTCGCAAACAGGGTGACATCGTGGCCTTGCCGGACCAAGGCATCGGTCAGATACGCGACGACGCGCTCGGTGCCTCCGTAGAGCTGTGGCGGCACGCTCTCATAGAGAGGCGCGACTTGAGCTATTTTCATGGTTCCTCCCTAAGGGGGACCGCATCGTTACGTCCCCACGGCAGTGGCGTAATAGAAAGTGATCGCCACCGTCCGCCGGGACCCTTTGCCGGACGTCCACAAGGAGCCACCCCAAACCCGACGCCGTGGCTGCGGCGATCATCCGTCTCAAGCAGTTCTCTAAGCGCCATTTCGAAAGCAAATGCCTGCCCTCGATATTCCGTAAGCAAACGGGCATGCAATGTGCCAACTTTAGAGAAAATGGCCGCATGTAGGAAGCCACTAATCCTTAAGGATAATGTTCAGGCAGAGTGAGTGAGGCACCAGAATCCTCTTGCAACTTTTACCAACCTTCCTTGTAAGTTTTACCGCAGCGCTCGTGGTCCTCCCTCCGGTCGTCCTCGCGCCCGGGGTCTTGCTTATGGTACTTCGGATCTTCGTTTGATTCGAGGGCCTCGGGGGCTCGCGAAAGCACTGCCGCGGCGTTCCTCGCACGCCTGTCCCAGCAACAAGTGATCAAGCTATATTTATTATGTTGGCGTTGGTGCTGACTGGTCATCGGGCTGAGCCGGATCTCCCGAGGGATCTACTGGCCGGGTGGTCGGCGGGGCTGGTGTGAGCTCTGCTCTACTGGCTCGTGGCCCGCGTCCTGCAGCACCGGGGGTGCGGTCGAGATACCGCCTGCCGAGGCCATAACCTCGCGCCCCGCAGGGAGCCGGCAATAAAGTAATCCCCTCGCCCTCCGGGAGAGGGGTGAGGGCATCCCACCTCTCCGCAAACCGAGAGAGGGTTTTTAGTTACCGGGCGCGCCCGGCACGGTGAAGAGTAATGCAAGACCTGATACAGGCCGAAAACAATTGGTACGTGCTCGCGACGTCTGCGCGCGCCGATGATCGTGCGCGAGTCCTCAAGCATGGCGAAACCTTCGGACTTTTTGAGCGATGCGGTGATATCCAAGCACTCGGCCTTGGCGAGCAGGGGCTTTATCACGAAGGTACGCGCTTTCTGTCAGTGGTGGAGCTGAGGATTAACGGGGCCCGCCCACTCCTGCTCAACTCCGCAGTTACGGAGGACAGCAGGCTCTTGATGGTGGACCTCACTACGCCGGATCTTTACCAAGACACCCAACTCAGCATCCTCAAGGACACCCTCCACATCTTCCGCGCCAAGCTGTTGTGGGAGGGGGCACAATACGAACGCATACGCTTGGTGAATTACAGCGTTCACCCGATGAATCTTCGGATAAGCGTCTTGTTCGAGGCGGATTACGCGGATATCTTCGAGGTTCGGGGCGTGCGTCGTGCCGTCCGAGGGAACTGTCTCCCTGCACGGCGCCTCGGCCGCGAGCTGATCCTTGCATACCAGGGCCTCGACCGCGTTTCGCGTCGCACCCGTGTCATCGCGAGTGTAGACCCCGACCCGGGCCCCGGCACCCGGCTCTGTTTTTCGCTCGTGCTCAACCCTCGGGATGAACATGAGCTTTCTTTAACTGCGGTCTGTGAAATCGGCGAGCGAGTCCCGAGCATCGCAAGTTACGAGCGGATGTTGGACCGATGGAACGTCGCAACGACAGCGAATACCGAGGCCATCGCCACTGTTCTTACGTCGAACGAGCCGTTGAACCACTGGTTAAACCGCTCCTCCGCGGATCTACACATGCTCACGACCGACACCCGGTACGGGCCTTACCCGCACGCGGGCGTACCGTGGTTCAGCACGGAGTTCGGGCGCGACGGGATCATTACCGCATTACAGTATCTTTGGATGCAGCCCGAGCTTGCCCGCGGGGTCTTGGGTTATCTCGCGGCCGCGCAAGCCGATGCCGAGGCGCCTGCGCAAGACGCCGAGCCGGGGAAGATCCTGCATGAAGCCCGGCGTGGCGAGATGGCTGTGCTCGACGAAATCCCGTTTCGGCGCTATTACGGCAGCGTGGATGCAACGCCTTTGTTCATCATCCTGACCGAGGCCTATTTCGAGCGCATCGGCGATCGGAGCTTCGTAGAGAGTATCTGGGCTAATGTCGAGCGCGCGCTTCATTGGATCGACCGCTATGGCGATATGGACCGCGACGGCTTCGTGGAGTACGCGCGCGAAAGCGTGAATGGTCTCGTGCATCAGGGCTGGAAGGACTCCGCGGACGCAGTGTTCCATGAGAACGGGCAGCCAGCGCAGCCGCCGATCGCCTTGTGCGAGGTACAAGGGTATGTGTTCGCGGCAAAGCAGGCGGCCGCCAAGCTCGCTGCATGCTTAGGGGAGCATCATCGTGCGCACGAGCTTACCGAGCAAGCCGAGCAGTTAAAGAGGCGCTTCAACGAGGCCTTCTGGTGTGAAGACATCAATACCTTCGCCTTGGCGTTGGACGGGGAGAAACGGCCCTGCCGCGTGCCGGCATCCAACGCGGGGCATGCGCTGTTCACGGGCATCGTACGCAACGAGTACGCGCAGCGCGTGGCAGAGACCCTGTTCTCTGAAGACTCGTTCAGCGGTTGGGGTGTGCGCACCCTCGCTCAGAGCGCGGCGCGCTTTAATCCAATGTCCTATCATAACGGCTCGGTATGGCCGCATGATAACGGCATCATCGCCATGGGCCTTGCACGCTACGGCTTCAAGGACAAGGCGCTTGAGATCTTCACCAGGCTGTTCCAAGCGAGTAGCACCATGGATCTGTATCGTTTGCCCGAGCTGTTCTGCGGCTTTCCTCGTCGCCCCGGGCAAGGACCCACGCAGTACCCGGTGGCGTGTTCTCCCCAAGCGTGGGCGAGCGGGACCCCGTTCCATCTCCTGCAGGCGTTACTGGGATTGACGTTCCATGCGCAGAAGCCCCAACTGCATGTCTGCCGTCCGTTGCTGCCCGATTATTTGGATTGGCTGGAGATCAGAAACCTAAGGGTCGGAAATGGCGTTCTTGATCTCGCTTTTCGCCGGCAAAAGTGCAACGTGGCAGTCAACGTATTGCGCAAAGAAGGCGACGCGGAAGTGGCCGTCGTGTAGGGTCCGCTGTCAGTGCGCCCGCGGGCTGTGGTAAGATCTTTCCTGGCTTTCACCATCGGTAAACCTTTCCGATCGACAGGAAAAAATTACCATCGCGATAGGCGATTAAACAGGCGCTTCGGAAGCGGCAGGCGCTGCGATTACGCTGCTGACTAATCGCCAATCATTAATCAATCAGGGAGTTAGGGGGCGTTCCCAAATTCGAAAAGGCGCGACCCAATGAATGGAACGTTTGTTGCCGGGGTGGTCGTTAGAAGAATGTGAATGTGTGACCCTTGTGAATTGCCATCGCCCTCGTGGTCTGCCCTCGGATTTGCCATCTTTATCACCGCTATGAAAACGACTGCTATTACCAGCAAGCCCAGCGAGGAAGTATTTTGGGGCGTTTAGTAATCGTTTCGAACCGCGTGGCCGTGCCGCGCAGCGGGCGCAGGGCGCCGGGTGGTCTTGCAATCGGCCTCATGGCGGCTCTGAACGAATCGGGCGGGCTGTGGTTTGGCTGGAGCGGCGAGGTGACAGACGCTGTGCCCGTCAAAGTCCATACCCTAGAACAGGATGGGATCTCGTTTGCGACCGTACCTTTGTCGGCGCACGATTATCGCGGGTACTATCGGGGTTATGCCAACCGCGTGCTTTGGCCCTTGTTTCCTACCCAGCTGCACAGGGTCGAGTTCCAACGCCAAGACCTGCTGGCCTATGAGCGGGTCAATAAGCAGCTCGCCAGACGGCTGACCTCACTGCTTAAAGCCGAGGACATCATTTGGGCCCATGACTACCACCTCATCCCCCTAGCCTCTGAGCTGCGGCGACTCAAGGTTCACCAGCCGATCGGGTTTTTTCTCCATATCCCGTTCCCGCCCTATGAGGTTTTGCGAACCCTGCCCGGACATGAGGATTTATTGCGCTGGCTCTGCGCCTACGATCTCTTAGGATTTCAAACGGAGCTGGACTGTTTCCAAAGCGACCGATGTTTAGGGGATTGAACCAGTTATGTAGCCTTACAAGATCGATTGGCCGCCACGCTCCGGGGCAGCTACTGGGATCTGGCGCGGCATGCGGCATAGACGTCGGAGAGTTGGAGGATCGCGGTATGGCTGAGTTTTTGAAAGTAGCGAAGAGAGACGAGATCGCGCCCGGTCAAGCACGACGGGTCGAGGTCCACG
>JBOIEE010000273.1:0-11923 GCA_050740975.1 Gammaproteobacteria bacterium
CCCGCGGCGCGTCCGATAGAGCTCTTGCCACGCCTTTTGTAAACTGCTCTCTGCGCGGTGTCACGACACGGCCAAAGAATGGAAGGAGAGCCGATCGCAGGTTTCATGCGCATGAGCGAACAAGAAAAAACGGAAAAATCCTTGCATATGACACCGGAGCAATTCCGCCGGCATGGATACAAGCTCGTGGATTGGATCGCAGGCTATTACGAGCGCGTCGAATCCTTGCCGGTGCTTTCGCGGGTACAACCGGGCCAGCTCCGCGCGCAATTGCCCCCGGATCCGCCGCCGCACGGAGAGGATTTCCAACACGTTTTCCGGGACCTCGAGTCGATCATTCTTCCCGCCATCACCCACTGGCAGTCCCCCAATTTTTTCGCTTTTTTCCCCGCCAATGCGTCCGGTCCGGCCATCCTCGGGGAGTTGTTGTCGGCCGGGCTGGGGGTGCAGGGCATGCTGTGGGCGACCAGCCCCGCTTGCACCGAGCTTGAAGCCCATGTGCTCGATTGGTTGGTCGATATGCTCGCGCTGCCGCAGCGGTTTAAGTCCCGGGGCTCGGGCGGCGGCGTGATCCAAGACTCCGCCTCCAGCGCGTGTCTTTGCGCGCTCATCGCGGCCCGCGAGCGTGCCACCAGACTCCGATCGAACCAGCACGGTTGTAGCGGGGGCTTGGTCGCTTACACCTCAAGCGAGGCGCATTCCTGCGTCGAGAAGGCGGTGCGGATCGCGGGCATAGGCAGCGACAACCTGCGCCGGATCCCTGTTGACGATCGCTTTGCGATGCGTCCAGAGCTCTTGGCTCAACAGATCCGCGAAGATCTGAGCTGCGGGTACACACCGTTTTTCTGCTGCGCCACCGTGGGCACGACCTCGTGCAACGGCCTGGATCTCTTGGCGGAGATCGGGCGCATTTGCGCCCCACACCAGCTATGGCTGCATGTGGATGCGGCGATGTCTGGCACGGCGGCGCTGTGCCCTGAATTCCGCTACATTCACCACGGCTTGGATCTGGCCGACAGCTACGCGTTCAATCCCCACAAGTGGCTGTTCACGAACTTTGATTGCAACTGTTTCTTCGTCGCCGATAAGGCCGCCTTGACCAATGCGCTCGGCATATTGCCCGAGTACTTGCGTAACACCGCCAGCGCCTCGGGTACGGTGACGGATTATCGGGACTGGCAGATCCCGCTCGGGCGCCGCTTTCGGGCTTTGAAGCTCTGGTTGGTGATCCGCCATTACGGCGTAGAGGGGCTGCGCCATCATATTCGGCGTCATGTCGAGCTGGCCCAGCAGTTCGCCGCTTGGGTTGAGGCTGACGAGCGTTTCACCCTTGCACGGCCGCCGCCATTGAATCTGGTGTGTTTCCGCTACCGAAGCGGCGATGAAGACAACCTAGCGCTGTTAGATGCGCTGAATCGCAGCGGAAAGCTTTATCTGACCCATACCCGCTTGCAGGGGCGGCTGACGCTACGTTTTTGCGTAGGTCAGACCCATACCGAGCTATCCCACGTGCAGAATGCCTGGAGCTCTATACAGGACATGGCGCGGCTTCTGAGGCAAGGCCTGCTCCAGTAGGCAATCGAGTAAGCGGCTCGCGGGACGGAGCCCTGCCACGCAGATACCGTCATTCCGCTGTAATCAGGCTGTCATAACTCTGACACGAAAGCGCGCTAGGGTATCGCGACGTATGGGGATAGAACCTCCAAGGTTGTGCTCGGACTCGTAGTATCAGGGGCCCGTGTATGAGGATCCTCATGATTTCAGACGTGTATTATCCCCGCGTCAATGGTGTTTCAAGCTCGATAGAAACCTTCCGAGGCATATTTCGGCGCCACGGTCACTCGGTCACGCTTATAGTACCGCACTATGGCGTGGACGATGAACCCGAGGCCGATGTGATCCGCATCCCAGCCAAAGCGGTCCCCTTCGATCCCGAGGATCGATTGATCAGTTGGCGTCACATCAATCGATGCGGCGACACATTACCCCGAGCAGGCCTCGACCTGATCCACATCCAAACCCCTTTCGTGGCCCATTACTTCGGGGTGCGCTTAGCCAAGAGACTGGGTATTCCTTGCATCGAAAGCATTCACACCCATTTCGAGGAATATTTTTATCACTACATACCTTTGGTGCCGAAGCGAACGCTGCGAATGCTGGCCAGGATGATGGCAAGAAGACAGTGTGCGGCGGTGGACGCCTTAGTCGTGCCATCTCGGGCCATGGCCAAGGTGCTGAATGGTTACGCCATAAAGCAAGCCCCTCGGATTATTGCCAGCGGAATTCACCTGGCCGATTTTCAGAGCGGTGACGGTGTGCGCTTCCGCAAAAAGCACGGCCTACCCGCATCGCGCCCTACACTCATTCATGTTGGGCGCCTGGCGTTGGAGAAAAACATCGGGTTTCTAATCGAAGTGCTGGCGCAAGCGAAAAAACAGCGGCCGGAGATCCAGATGATCATGGCCGGTGAAGGCCCCGCAAAACCGACCCTCGAAAAGCTGGCGCGGCGACTCGGCGTGCGGGAAGACCTTCATTTCGTAGGCTACCAATCCCGCAACGGCGATCTCCAGGACTGCTACGCCGCCGGTGATGTGTTCGTGTTTGCTTCCAAATACCGAGACCCAAGGGTTGGTGTTGTTGGAGGCGATGGCCCTTGGGATCCCGGTGGTGTCAACCGCGGTATTAGGTACTGAGGATATTATCGGGCCTGGACGTGGCGCGCTGGTAGCCGAGGAGGATGTGGACGATTTCGCTGCAAAGGCGCTGCATTTATTAAGCGATCCTCATTTACGCACGCGCGTGTCACAGGAAGCCAGGGAGTATGCCAAAGAGTGGGGCGATGATAAGCTCGGAGCAGAAATGCTTTCCTTTTATGTCCAAGTCATCGAAGCCCGCCCGATCAGCGGTTTTGCGGATATCGACCTCAAACCTCGATGACGCATGAGTCGCGTGCACTTCTCATCGCGCCGCACCAAAGGGTGGCTGCGCAGCGCCGCTTGCGTAACCCTGGGTACCCGGTTTAGACCTGGAATAGCGTTTCGGCCTCCTTACCGAGTCATTCTATCCCGACCGCAAGGCCATAAGGGATGGATAGCCCAGCTCGCTAGGATCCCCTTTCCCTACCCGCAGCGTTAATGTCTGAGCGCTGAGTTGACCTTGGTTCATCGTCGGTCCCTGATACCCGACTTTGACAGTTCCGCGTACATTTTCGAGTCGCTGCGGTGCCCATGGAGACCGGATGACGCTTGCCATGAAACAGGATGTAGCGTTTAATCCAATCGAGGTAGGCCTGTTCGGTGCGGATGCTATAATGCTTGAGCCGCAAGCGCTCGCGGACTTGGTCCAAGAGCCGGGGTTTGGGAGCCATGAGCTTGAGATCTAAAAAACCTTTGGGAACTGAGATCTAATATCGGCCAACCGCTGCCAAACTTACGCCAAGCAAAGGCGTCATCCTTTCGTTGCTTTTCTCCGTCCGCGAACCGTAGAATCCCCATAGGCACGGGGCTTCGATCCAGCGGTTCAGTCCAACAGATTTTATCCGCCGTGGGTCGGCCCCCCGGTACACTAACATTGGGGGCACGGCGGCCAACAGGCTTTGTAAGTTATTTATATCATTGAATCTTTCTAAGCCTTACTTAAAATTTATCTAACTTACGCCGCAAATGCTTCTGAACTACTCCACCACGATCCCCCTCGCCCGCACCCTCGCCGCCAAACTTAAGCGGCATCGAGATGGGTCCCCATTTTAGGTTTCAGATTTGATCGTTGGGCACCACCATGAGGCCCCTTATCCGTGGCGCTCTCCGCATGCAGCGAGGAGTGGAAGGGTTTCGTATATCCCAATAAACAGGATCTCACCGACCACATGGAGATCGGCAGTTTTGATTCGCTCGAGGCTTGCAGAGCCTCTGCGCTCGAAGCTCTTCGCCGTGTAAGCTCCGTCGAAGCGGGGGACTACGAGTGCGGTTTGAACTGCAAGGCCGATTCGAGCTTGGGCGGCATCAATGTGTGTGAGGAAACACTTCGGTGAGACTGGCGCCCAACAACAGGTTGCAGACGACGTCCCCGCCGCCGCGGTGAAGCCAGGTTTCAGCCGATCCTGAGACACCGGGAAATAAAATACCGCGTAGCTGCGGACCTTGTGTTTTTTGCGAACGCTCGGGACCTACAGAAACAAAATGGAAGTTTTCGAGACGACACCCTGAAACGAATGGAAAACAACCGTCGTTGCGCTTCGGAGCTGGTGGCCATCTTTTCTGACCTTCCGGCGTGGTATCGGTGGCGGCTCCAACGCAGAAATGAGAACCCAGGGAAGCATCAAAAGCACTTATCGGGCTCTCGAATTCAACGGAGTGGCGTGTCGCAGAGGATTTCGAAAAAGGCGTAAGGAAACACCTCTTTCCGGACAGCTATGAGGAAACATGACAGAGCGGGGCATACAAATGGGTAGACTTTTTTCGGCATGCTCCTAAACCACGATCCCCTCGCCCGTACCCTGGCCGAAATCGCGAAGGGGTGATCGCCATGCCGAAAAAGCGAAAGAGTGCCAAAAGACGTGGAAGTTCGTCGAGTCTTCTCGACGGAGACGGCGCTTTGTGGCAAAACTCGTGGCTCAATTGGTGGCATTTCGAGTGGGGCATCGACATCGGGTGGGATATCTACGCCACTGGCTATAAGGACGCCGCGGATATCATCGTCGATCACCTCCCTTTGCAGCGTGGAACATTGGACACCGTGGTGTATCCAGTATTATTCCTGTATCGGCATTTTCTGGAGTTGCGTCTTAAGGGGTTGGTCCGGGACGGCCGCGAACTGCTGGATCACGACGGGGGTACTCCTTCCGGGCACGGACTCGAAACGCTTTGGCGAGAGCTTCGCCCTATGCTAGAGGAGCTTTGGCCAGAGAACGAGCAGACCGATCTCGATGCTCTCGAAGATTACATCAGTCAGTTCAGCCGCGTTGACCCAGTATCAGAGGTCTTTCGTTATCCCCAAAAAAAACGCGACGGCACCTGGTCGTTAGAGCACATGACGCATACCAATGTGCGTCGCGTGGCCGAACTCATGGATAACATCGCCAATCTCCTAGATGGCATTAAGGAAGCAATGGCCCACTACCTCGATTACAAACGCGCGCAGCGACTAGAGTAGACCTAGAAGATAGCCTCGGCGGCGACGCGCAGGGCGGTTTTGGCTTGGTACTCATTCGGCGCTCAGGGGCTTGGCTGGCTCACATTGATCCACACCACCGGGCGAGGCGCACGAGGTGAGGATCCGCGTCGTCGGGCTCACGCTTAGCTTTGGGTTGACCCTGAAGCTTTTTGCGCCCGCGTGGGGGAGCCGGCTGGAATAGGGATAAACTGCCACCGTCCAACCAAATAAGAGAGCAAAACCAGCAACGAAACCGAAACCCCTATTTCGCACGTAGACCGCAAGGCCGCGGTGCATGAGGAAGCTATACGTAAAACTCAGGACATTGCCCACAGGCTATCAACCATCCAACCTGACAGTGGGGTCACAGGGGTCAGATCTTGTCTTGTGCCTATAGACTATTTGTGGGGAACGCTCCTCGATCTCTTTAAGCCAGCGTAGCTTGGACGAAGCAATGCGGGATCCGGGGTGCGTGGTGAATTTCCGGCGGCTCGCAAGATGGGAACCGGGGGTAGACCGGACGCGGCCCGCTTAGATGACGATCAAACGAAAAACGCTTTGAGGACAAGCGAGAGAACACCCGCAAGCAGCACACCCAGCATCCACTTGATCACTGTGATCTCCCCTTTTAGCCGGGCGATCTCATCGATCAGCTTGCTATCGGATACGGTAATCTCTCCCATCACTTGTTCTCCAGTCGCGTAATGTCGCCGACCAGTTGCGCGAGCAGGATCGTTATAGTAACGCATGCCAGCAGATCGCTCGCACTATGCCGCCCGCAGTATGAAATCCACGTGTACTGCATCGAAGGGAAACACAATCCGTCTCATGTCGGTTTTCTGCAAGATGCCCGCATTTAAGAGCGCTTGGATATCGCCGTGCACCGCTTTGATGTCTCGACCCACGCGCCGGGCCGCCTCGCGGACTGTCATCGGCCCGCCGCCGGTCATGGCCTGGAGCAGATCCCAGCGCTTGCCGGTCAGCAACTTGAACAAGAGCGCCGGTGTTTCAAAACTTATGCGGGGCCCGGATCCCTCGCCCCGGTCCCAGGCTCCTACGAGATCCTGGAGCGTTTCCCCGAGCGAACGGACATCAAGCGTTACTGTTTTCATCGCGCCACCTCATCACATCGTCAAAAAAGTCCGCCACCAACTGTTCGATCGTCGAAAAGATGTAAGGCTCTTCGTGCAACCCCACATGCCGGTGGTCGCCTTTACCCGCCTCGTTGTCATAGCGCAGCAGGCAGCTACCATGGACTACTAAGGCCAACCGATACTTGTATCGGTGGGGGCTGCCGGAAATCGGGTGGGGTAATTCCCAAGCCACGATTTCGGCGAATGCATTCTCGGCCAGGATCACGCGGCGATAGAACAGTTCCTTGGCCCGCATGTTGGAGACAATAACAACGCTGTGGCGTGTTGTCTAGGACTCCAACAAAAAACCCTGGGGACGTCAATATGTCCAGCGGGCAGGATGCTGTCGAGCGGCACCGTGGATAGCGCGTAGCTCCAGCCGGCGTAGCGCACAAGCCAAGATCGGTGCCTCCGTGTTAGGCTATCAAACACCAGGACAGTCTCTCCGTCGACCGCAATTTCGATGAACATCCAAATCTTTATCTACGTAAACCCCGTGATGTCCTCGCTATGAACGGATCCCCGTACCCGCTTTACCAAGGCATTTTACAAACCCTAACCCAGGAAGCGCTGACAGCTCCTCTAGCCAGCGACGAGCAACCGGCGGTCGTTGACGCCAATAGCTTTCAAACGATCGAAGTAAAAAGGCTGTTTGATGTTTTAGACACCACCCGCACGAGCCTAGGAAAAGCCGTGCTTTATCGGTCTTTGGCTCAGCCCTTGAGCGACGCCAAGCAGATCGCCGAAAAGCAAGATGCACTGCGCGAGCTGGAAAAAGACGCTAATCTCAGTGAGCGGATCGAAAAGTTTCTGGTGCAAGCGGCGCAAACGGAACGCGCCTTCTACCAGCTCTTGTTCGGGGAATTTATCGGATTGATGGGCACCCCTTCCGGCCGGCTGCAGTTCGAAGGTTACGGATATGCAGCCTACAAAAAGGGCACCCGTTTCATGCTGGATCTGGTCAGGACGGCACGGGACTTGCCGACGCCAAACAGCCGCTACTTGCGCGCATTGGTTGATGCGCTACGCGAATGCGGGATCGCGCGTGTCTGTGACATGATGCAAGGGCCAGTCTACCTCGTCGTCGCGAAACGCCTCAAGACCCGGCATGAGAAACCCCGGCTTTTACCCGCGATAAAATTCAGGCCGTCTTTGTTCAAGCCCTTCCTGATTTTTTGGGCACTTGTTGCCCTGTGGCTGGTGGTGGATTTGACCCCAAAGGTTATCGGGGGCAGCGTGTTTCTGTGGCCTATCCTGTTCAGTTTGGCGCTTCCGGGTATTTTGCTTTATGTCCCTTCGGTTGGGGCTTTCGATCGCGATCAGTTTATTTACCCGCTTAGAGACGAGTTCAAAAGCTCGGCCGAGATTTACGGAGCTTTGGAAGCGGTAGGACGGCTTGACGAATTATTGGCCTTCCAGAGCTACGCCCGTTCCTTCGGAACGATTACCATACTACCCCAGATCAGGGCCGCCGAGCGCCATCTTTTTATCCTGCGCGCCGCGCGTAACCCCGTGTTAGCGAAAGGGAACCAGGACTACGTTTCAAACGATATCGTTTTACACGAACACCGGATCACGTTCATCACCGGCCCGAACAGCGGGGGCAAAACCGCGCTTTGTAAAACCATCGCGCAGATCCAATTGTTGGCGCAGATCGGGTGTTATGTTCCAGCGGCATCCGCAGAGATCTCGGTCGCCGATAAAATCTACTACCAAGCCCCCGAAGCGGGATCGCTGGATGACGCGGAGGGGCGGTTCGAAAGAGAGCTCCATCGGACCAAAGCGATTTTCTTTGCGGCCTCCCCCAACAGCCTGGTGATTTTAGACGAACTCTCCGAAGGCACTACCCATGCGGAAAAGCTGGAAATATCCCGCAGCATTTTGGATGGCTTCTCCCACATCGGGAACAGTACGGTGCTCGTGACCCACAACCACGAGCTGGCAGAGCAATACCAAAAGAGAAATATCGGGCAATATCAGCAGATGGAGTTCAATGGCCATAGGCCGACCTTTCGCGTGGTACAAGGGATCTCGAAGCTCAGTCACGCGGACCGGATCGCAAAAAAAATCGGATTTGCCCGCGAGGACATCGAACGTTACCTGAAACAACAGGGCTATGTGTGAGTTCGGTTGTGGATGTCTTAAAATCTTCTCCCAAGCAAGTTGACTCCGATGGCTTCAAACCATACCGGGCGAGGGTAATGATGTCATAAACGAGCAGCGTGGGGTCCACCGGCCCAGAAGTGCATGCGGTCATCGGTGAAACCGCCGTGGTGTGCCTCATTCCGGCTGCCGACCGAGAGTGTGTGCACTACTTGGCCGTAGGTTTGGTTGACGTCGATGGTCACGAGCTTGTCCTGCTCATCGCCAACGGCCTCCTGCCCCAGGGTCCAGACATAGACATAATCCTCCTGTCCCATGATCTTGGCCATATAGGGCGACATGCAGGTCTCGTCGGCCGCCGCCATCGGTTGCCAGCCGAGGCCAGCAACCAAGAGTATGGCTCCCATGACAGAAAACAACGAATTCCCCACGGTCATCGGTTTCTCTATTGTGTTTATGTTAACGGGCAAACTTGTTTGGATGGCACATCGAAGCCAGGTTTCGTTGCGGAACTCAAGGATCCCCGGTCTCAACCCGGCCTAAGATCTCCAACAGCTCGGCCTCGTGCATCAGGCGCACCCCCAGCTCCCGAGCTTTAGCAAGCTTTGAACCAGGGTCTTTACCCACGACGAGGTAACTGGTATTGCCGGAAACGCTGGCGCTGACCTGCGCTCCCAAAGATTCTAAGCGGTGCTTCGCCTGTTCGCGGGACAGCGTCTCTAAGCTCCCGGTGAGCACGAAGGAACGTCCGGCCAGGGGTTTGATGCCTTCCGCTCGGGATTTCTGCGGGGTCCAGTGCACCCCGGCCGCAAGCAGCCGGGCTATTATGTCCCGGTTGTGGAGCTGTCGAAAAAAAACCGCGATGTTTTGGGCCACCACAGGCCCGACGTCGGGCACGGCCTGGAGCGCTTCTTCGTCCGCCGCCATCAGCTCCTCAAGGCCGGCAAAGTGCGTGGAGAGCGCAGCAGCCGTTGCCTCGCCTACGTCGCGTATGCCGAGCGCGTACAAGAAATTGGCGAAAGTCGTCGACTTGCTTTTGCTCAAGGCCGCCACCAAGTTTGTCGCCGACTTGGGTCCCATGCGTTCTAAGGCAGAGAGACGATCGGCATCCAATTGGTAGAGATCAGCCACGTTTGCGAGCCGCCCCCGTTTCACCAGTTGGGCCACCAGCTTTTCGCCCAAACCCTCAATATCAAGCGCGCGGCGCGAGGCAAAATGTAGGATCGCTTGCACCTGCTGCGCGGGACAAAACAAGCCGCCGCTACAGCGCGCAACCGCTTCGCCCGCTCCCCGGATCACCTCCGAATCGCAGACCGGGCAATGGGAGGGAAATTCAAATGCCGCGGCTCCCAGGGGACGCCTCTCTTTGAGGGTTCGTACCACCTCCGGGATCACATCGCCCGCCCGCCTCACCACCACCGTATCGCCGACACGGATATCCTTGCGCCGCAGTTCATCCTCGTTGTGCAACGTGGCGTTGGTGACGGTGACGCCGCCGACGAATACGGGCCGCAAACGTGCCACGGGCGTCAGGGCCCCGGTGCGCCCCACCCGCACGTCAATGCTGTTGACGACGCTCAACGCCTCTTGGGGCGGGAACTTGTGGGCAACAGCCCAACGCGGGGCCCGGGCGATGTGGCCGAGGATGGCTTGGCTCGCGAGTTCATTGACCTTGTATACCACCCCGTCTGTGGCGTAGTCGAGGGCATCCCGCCGTTGCAGCATAGTGCGGTAATAGCCAAGACAGCCCTGGACGCCCTCAACCACGGCCATCTGTGGCTGGATCCTTAGCCCCCACTCACCTAAGCGGAATAGGATCTCGCTGTGGCGTTTCGGCAGTGGGCCGCCCTCGACCCTCCCGATGCCATAGCAGAGCATGCACAGCGGTCGGCTGGCGGTGATGCGCGGATCCAATTGCCGCAGGCTGCCCGCAGCGGCGTTGCGCGGGTTAGCGAAAATCTTCTCACCCGCCTGAGCTTGTTTCCGGTTCAAGGATTCAAAACCCTCCTTGGTCATATAAACCTCCCCCCGTACCTCCAGCAAGCGGGGGTATCCTCGAGCGCGCAGCCGCAAAGGGATGCTGGGTATCGTGCGCACGTTTTCCGTGACGTCTTCGCCGTGAACGCCATCGCCACGGGTGGCCGCGCGAATCAAGACGCCATCCCCGTAAAGCAGACTGATGGCGAGCCCGTCCAGCTTGGGCTCTGCCGCATACTCTACGCGTTCAGCCCCCAGGCGCTCGCGCACACGGCGGTCGAAATCGCTTACCTCCTTTTCTTCGAAGGCGTTAGCTAAGGATAGCATGGGCACTTCATGTCGGACTTCCCCAAACGCCGCTATTGGCTTGGCCCCTACGCGCTGGGTGGGAGAGTCTTTGGTAATAAGCTGGGGGTAGCGTGATTCAAGCCACTGCAGCTCGCGCATCAGGCGGTCATAGTCGGCATCCGGAATGATGGGTTCAGCGAGCACGTGGTAGCGATAATCGTGCTCGTTGATCTCGGTGCGTAGCTGCTCGATATGCTTCTCGAGCGAGACTGTTTTATTCATGCCTCCGCCACGAGCTGACGCAGCTCGGCGAGCTTGTTGGCCTCCAAGGCATTGCGGCTGTCGTCTCTCAGTTCCCCGCCCAGCAATTCACTCAACCGTTGGGCGGTGTGCAGCATCAACTCGAAAACGACGGGCGCCTCGAACGCCGTCGGCATTTGCATGAAAAACACCAGGCCCGGGGTGGTCATTCGGTCCATTTGGTTCATTTCAAAGCTCCCCGGTTCCACCATGTTGGCTAGGCTAAACAGGCTAGCGCCGCCGCTCATCCCGGCCACACCATAGTGGTGGAATATACCCATGTCACCATGATGCAGGCCCACCGCTCTTAGCGCTTCGGTTAACGCAGTTCCTTCATAACTGTATCCCGCGGGTGCCGTTAAATATAAAGATACAATCCGCTGCGGGGACCGGGCCGATTCTGCTAGGCCCGAACGATGCCGCAAACGCTGCGCGATGCGCAGGCGCTCGATTGCGACGCCTTCGTGCGACGGCAAAGTCGGCGCTTCGGGTCCGATTGCCTTCTCTTCCGCGGGGCTCAGCTCATCTGCATCCTCCGTCTGCTCGTCCGGGGGTAGGGCGGACACATCCAATTTGATGTCGTCATACTGGCGGCGCAAGTAGCGAGAGCCCTGCTTGCGCTTGCGGCGACGGGTTCCAAAAAAATAGATGAGCGCAATCATCACCATCCCTAAGAGCAGCAGTACAACGCGCAGGCTATTCATATCTTTTGATCACCAGTATCTGAAGCCAGATAAAAAGCACCGCTTGCACTTAAGCGGAAGCGGCCATCTGTATCGCTTGATCCATATCGACCGAAACCACTCTCGAGACGCCGGGTTCCTGCATGGTCACGCCGAGGAGCTGATCGGCGATCTCCATGGTGATTTTGTTGTGGGTGACGAACACAAACTGCGTTTTCTCCGCCATCGACCGCAACATAACGCAATAGCGCTCCACATTGGTATCGTCCAGCGGTGCATCCGCCTCGT
>JBOIEE010000274.1:0-14755 GCA_050740975.1 Gammaproteobacteria bacterium
AACAAGCTCAGGGCATACCGAATCACATCGGCCTTCTGGGCTGAGTGGCGTTTGTTCAGGATCTCCTTCAGCGTGCGGATACCAAGGTCAAGCCCGAAACGGTATTCCGCATCGCCGCCATACACGGCTTGAGCAGAGCTCGGGTTGAACTCGAATAGGCTGGCAATCGAAGTCTTGTAAGCATCGTCTGGAACAGTACCGGACTTGGCCAGTCGATCCACCAACGCCGCCGCCTGTAATATTCCCGCTAGAGCCAGCACTTGATCGCGCAATCCGTGTTGCAATTTCTACCTCTATGAATTTATTTGTATTGTCCCTTTGCCGCCATCATCGGCTGTCCCTCGTGCAGGAGATTATACAGCCTAAAACAGCCGCAACTGTCGCCGCGCCGTAGACGGCGAACTGAACCACCCAGTGTTTAGGGTATGTTTTGACCTGTTTAGCCCCAACCGCTTGCACGCGACTTCAAACCGCCGACGCATTAGCTGTGCGTACACCCCACTCCCCCGGAAGCGCGCGCCAAAGGCCGAATCGTTTTCACGTCCGCCTCGCAAATCACGGATCCTGTTCATGATGTGCTCGCTCTTGAGCGGCACATGGACCCTCAGCCACTCTTGAAAAAGCGCATTTACTTCTCCCGGCAAGCGCAACAGAACATAGCCTGCGTAGCTCGCCCCTGCACCAGCCGCACGCTCAAGCACGCGTTCCATTTCGGCATCGTTCAGCACTGGAATGACCGGCGCGAACATAACCCCTGTGGGAATACCCGAAGCAGCGAGACGGCGGATAGTCTCTATTCGACGCATCGGGGCGGTCGCCCGCGGCTCCAGCCTTGCCGCCAATCGATTTTCCAGGGTGGTGACCGATAAATGCACTTCCACCAGATCGAGCTCGGCCATCGCGCTCAACACATCGATGTCCCGTTCAATCAAACACGACTTGGTCACTATGCTGACCGGGTGCCGATATTGGTTAAGGATCTCCAAGATCCGCCGGGTGATTCGAAAATCACGCTCGATAGGCTGATAGGGATCCGTGTTCGCGCCAAGTGCGATCAGACGGCATCGATAGCTTGGCTTGGAAAGCGCTTGTTCGAGCAGCTCGGGGGCGTTGGTCTTGGCAAACAATTTTGTCTCAAAATCCTGCCCGGGCGAAAGATCGAGGTAGGCGTGGCTGGGCCTGGCATAGCAGTAAACGCAGCCATGCTCACACCCTCGATAAGGATTTATGGATTGCTCAAACGGAAGGTCTGGAGAGTTGTTTCGCGAAATAATATCCCGTGCGCGTTCTTGGGTAACCGTCGTAGCCGGCGCCGTCACGGCTTCGTTGAGATCAGGAACTTCACTTCGAAGGCGCCGCTGCCTCAGGTATCGGCTTTGCGGATTAGACTGTGACCCCCTGCCTTTGTGCGTCTTTATATCACCCGTTAACATGCTATCCGCTACTTTATGCTGGGTCGCGGGCGCTGCGCCTAATCGCCGCAAGACCCTTATCGCGGCGCGGTCGTTTGTCCCCAAATTGCACCGTCTAGGCTGTATAACCCTAGAATCTGTCCCAGAGCCTAAAGCAGCCACTCTTACCGCTTCTCAAGTAACAATCATAACGCCATCGAGCCGGCGTTTGTATATGTTGCAGCGGTTCCAATAAGCTGCGGTTCGAGTTCCTCACGCGGCAGGCGGGGCCTCGTCCAACATCTCCCTGATTTCTGTCAACAACTGGTTGTCATGTTGTCTGATACGCCGTTTCGACTCTTCTTCTTCTCTTTTGATGAGCTTCATCGCTGTTTCGCGCTCGCGGACCAGCGCCTGTTGCTCCTCCGAGGACCAAAACGCGTCTTGTTCTTGCACCCAGCGCTGAATGTCCGCCTCGATCCGGGCACGTAATAATTGTTCTTTTTGGCGTTGTAGATCCCGTTTTTCCCGGTTAGCCTCGTTGGCTGCCTCGGCTTGATCCTGGGCACGCTGGGCCACGGCCAGGTTTTGAGCGGCTTCGCTGAGCTCGGTTTCCATGGCGGTGACCTGGGCCTCGATATCGGATCTTTGCGCTCCTGATGTGGCGATCTCCTGTTCCTTGCGCACCCGGGCGAGCTGTTCCGCGGCCGTATGCTTGATGCTCATAGCCTCTTTTTTGATCAAAGCCGCTTGTTGCAGTTGTGCACGCAGTTTTAGCGCTTCCCGCTCCAAGCGCTCGCGCTCGGCCTGCATCATTGCCTGTTGCTCTTCGTGCTGTCGCTGATAGGCGTCCTTGTGTTGGGCGATTATCCGTTTCACTTCTTCGGCAGCCGCGCGACTCGCCGCTTCGGCTGCCGCTTTTTCTTTGCGCGCCAAAGCGAGCTGTTCCGCGTTGCTGGCGAATTCCAATTCCAGCTTCCTGCGCTCCTCTGTTAATTTCTCCTCATATTCTTCGCGCAGCTTTTGCTCGAGGTAGTGCTGCCTTCGCTCGATCTGACCCTCTTCTTCGGCGGCGGCAAGGCGAGCTGTCTCCATCGCCTGCTCTATACTTCTGGCCTCAGCAAGCTTACGTTTAGTCTCTTCAGTTTGCGCCGCAAGGCGCTCGCGCTCTAACCGAAGCTGCTGCTCCACTTCCTCTCGAAACATCCTTGCCTTTTTCAGTTCTTCTTCTTTCTCGGCGTAAACTACCGCAATGCGCGCTTCTTGTTCCAGCAAGCGCTTTTTGGTTTCTTCGTTTAAACGATGAATTCGCTCCTGATCCCGCTGCAACCTTTCCATCTCAGCCGCAACCAGCCTGCGCTGCGTTTCTACTTCGTCTTTCATGCGACAGGCTTCGTTTTGCTCTGCGCTAACGCGTTGGGATTCCTTTTCGAGCTCTTGCTCTTTGGCTTGTAGCCGTTCCTTCACCTTTTGCTCATCGGCCTTCAGCTCTTCACGCATTTGATGCGCCTTGAACATCTCCAAAGTCACTCGCTCCGCCTCGTGGTCGATCCGTTCACGCTCGGCATGAATCTTCTTTTCTGCAGTTTTTTGCGCGTCTTTGATCCGCGCTCGCATGCGCTCCGTTTCGCTAATCGCCTCGTTAACGCGCTTTGATTCTCGCTCAAGCTCCTCTCTTTTCGCCCGCAACCTGTCCCTCTCGGCGTTCTCGGCGGCTTTTAGTTTCTCGCGCATATGATGTGCTTTGAACAGCTCCAAGGTCACTCGGTCCGCTTCCTGCTCAAGTCGCTGGCGTTCTGAAAATAGCTTCTGCTTAAACGAGTGCTGAGCCGCCTTAACGTTCTCCTGCATGCGTTGCGCTTGGCCAAGCGCCTCGTTGATGCGCTTCGCTTCTTCCTCCATGCTCGCGCGCTGCGTACGTAGCTCTTCTTCTGCTGCCAACTCTGCGGCCTGTTTTCCCCGCTCGGCTTGTTCCTTGAGATCCAAGGCGTTGCGAAGCTCCGTGCTGGTTTTCTCAAGTTCCTCTTTCAAAGCTAAAGAATCGGCGGTATCGGACGAAACCGCTTGTAGCCTACCAGTAGCGACGAGTCCTCCTTCCAGATAGCGCACATCGAACCCGCGCTCAGCCAGCAGAAAGGTTGCGACAACGCTCCGGGCCCCTGTATCGCAATACACCACGTAGCGCTTGCTCTTATCGATGGTGTCGGCTTTGCGGCGAATGTCTACCAGAGGCAGGTTGAGGCTGCCCTCCATGCCTGAGTCTCTGTGTTCATTGGGAAAGCGAACGTCCAACCATAATGCTCCCTCGCGAACGTGTTCCTGCGCCCCCTTGTAGTTAATCGAAGCAACGAGCGGTTCTTTAACCAAGACATTAAAATCATCCCGATTCAGCCGTACCAGTTGGCCGTCGCTGAGCATGAGGACACTGGCGTTGCGCCTGCCACCACCCAACAGGGCCTCTTCGCCAAAACGATCGCCGCGCCCTAACTCAGCAAGGGCGACTTGCTTGTCCGTATTTGGGATCCTGCGCTTGACCACGCACCGACCGTCGCAAACGATATAGTAATAATCTCCCACCGAGCCTTGAGCGATGACTTCCTCTCCCTCGCGCGCAGGCACCGGTTCGAAGATCGCGAAGAGTCGTTGCAGGTTACTCGCGGGTAGCTGGTTGCAGAGCGGCGATTCGAGAAGAACGGTCATCCAGTCACCCGAATCTTCCCCGCCATTTCCGCTTTGCTCCGAATGCGCGCTCCCCTGGCCGCACAGGTTGACCAACTGCTCCAACGTTGGTCGGTGAACTTGCAAAATGGTGACAGCCGATTTTGCTTTCCCGGAGACTTGTCGCGGCTGTAACTGCGCGAGGGTGTATTTTGCCTCGTCGGAACCCGCCGTTACGGTGGTCAACCCCCCGCTGGTGGAGGAGAGCTCGAGCTCACCCTGCAATAAAAACAACGATAACTCATCTCGGTCGCCTTGTCTAAACACGTACTCTCCGGCACGGTATTCAACAACGCGTCCACGTTCGACGAGTTGATGCCGATGCTCTGATGACAAGCGGTTAATCGGCACCAACTTTTCCGTCACGCCTTCCAAATCAAGCGATTTTTGTTGGGGCATTTCGGCTTATCCACTAAAAGTTCACAGGCACACGTAGCTTATTATCGGCAAGTAGAAAAATATCTTTAGGCGCTTCAGGGTAATTGGAAGATCCGAAGTGCTCTTACGGCGTCCACGCGACCGGTGGCTTTTTGGCGCTTTATGCGCTGGATTTGGCGATCTGTGTCAAGAAACCAGCCGGCTTATTCGCGGATGTTCTGCCGTCTGCGCTTCAAGCCTCCGACTCCAGGCCCCGCTCTCAAAGCTGTGTAACGCATCATAGCGACAGAGCAGGATCGGCACTGTCGTGGGCAAGGAACCGGCTCTTGTCCGAGCCTATAAAATTAAGCGCCAGCGTGCCTGGCTGGAGCGCGATCAGCCTGCCCGTAGCGGCCTGAATCGTAGGACCAATCGAGGTTCCCCCGCATCCATGCCCGCAGCCCGGCGACAAAGCGCCGCACCACGGCATCGAGCCCGGCCCCAAAAACAGGCATGCGGCTCTCTAGCGCGATAAACTGCCGCATCTGCGCCTCGGTGAGCTTCGCCACGCGGTCGACCGCCTCCTGGATAGTCAATCCGTAGTGCCGCTGGAAGATCAAGGCCAGATTGTGCGTGTCGTGGTGGGCGTGCTCCTTCTTAAGCGAAATGGTGTCGTTGGACCAGCAGACGACGTTACTCGTGATGAGCGCGAGGCGCTGCACGCGGGGGTGCTTGCGCACAGCGAGCGGCAGAGCGATGCCCTCGGCCGCCTCGATTAACTCGATAACCGTATAAACAGCTCCCGTGTAGGGGCGCATCCGGGTGTAGGTCGCCGGCTCGGGCCAGAGGCCATGGGCGCGGTTCTCGGCTTCCCATACGGACGACTCGAAATACTCCGAGACCCTTTGGATGAAACGGGCCATCCAGTCGGGCGCCACGATCGCCTGTAGGCGCTCCCGGAGATCGTCTAATGCATGGAGCAGAGGCAGATCGATGCACTTATCGGCACGGCGCTCGCGCTGCGGGAATTGCGCTGTGACACGATCCTGGGGTTCGGGCCTACCTCCCGCCAGCACGTGCAGACACTTTGCGTGCAAGGCGGTCAGACGTTCGGGCCGCTTGCCGATGCCATGCTCGTCGCACTGGTCATCAAGCATAAAAAGCCAGGTGTTCCAGTCCGAGACGATGGCGAGCCGATTGAGCGGAGCGTAGGGATAGGCGCGGGCCGCGAGCCAGCCAGACTTGAAGGCCCGCAGGCGTTCCAACGCGCGGGCGCCCGTAACCAACGCATGGCGCTCTGCCCATGCCAGAGTATGTTGGTCCACCGCCTCCGCATACGGGCTCACGGCCGACGGAAACGGACAGTGAATCGACGGTAACTTCAGGTTTGGGATCGCCAAATCCGTATGGGCTCCCAAAGCACCGGCGCCCTTTTTCTTTAGCTGTTTCTGTTTGGCCATCGCCTAACAAGAAAACCCCCGTTACAACCCAAAGCGGTTTAAAGGGCGAATTCTGTGCCATCAGCTTGGTCCTCGTTTGCATCAGCGCCGCCCTGCGACAAGCGACGCACCATTTTCCAGGGCGGCCCAGGCTCCCCCGTCCTCGCCGATGTAGAAACCCTGCATGAAATCCACGCCCATCTCCTTGAGGAGTTGAAAGGTCGCGGCATCCTCCACCCCCACGGCGATTACTCGTTTTCCATAAGTGTGCACCATGGACACGACCGCGCGACAAAAGTCACGATCACTTTCGTTTACCGCCAGACCTCTAACCAGCGAACGGTCAAGTTTCACCTCAACAACCGGCAGGTTTCTTAAATAATACAGGGAACTAAAACCAGCGCCGAAATCGTCTAAGGCGAAGCGGAACCCCAAGCCTGCCAGTTCCTCCATGAGGCCTCTGGCCTTTTCCAGATCGGGGATGGTGGTGGTTTCGGTGATCTCGAACATGAGCCGTCCCGGATCGAGACGGCTCTCGCGCACGGCCAGCTTAAGCGGCTCCGCCCAGCGTGGGTCGCTTAGGGCCTCCGTTGAGAGATTGATGGACAGACATTGAGCCGGAGACGCCAGCAAGGTACTCAAGGCTTCCTGCACCACAAAACAGTCGATCTCGCTCATCAAGCCCGCTCGTTTAGCATCCGGTAAGAACTCCTGAGGCAATGCGATCCGGCCGTCCGCAAGCTTAAGCCGCAACAACGCTTCTCGATGAACGACAGCGCCCTTCGCGGCCTCGACCACGGGCTGAAAGTGAAAGAACAAGCGTTTCTCCGAAAGCGCCTGCGTGAGCCGTTCTCTTGTGTAAGCCGCGTTCTGCTCTGCCTCGGTCTTGCTTTGTCGGTAAACAAAGGAGCGCGAGCGCCCGGCCCGTTTTGCCTCATACATCGCTATATCGACGTTGCCGAGCAGTTGTTGCGCATCGGCACCTTGCTCGGGCAGGAGCACGATGCCGATGCTGGCGCCGATCCGGTAGCGCTTGTCGACATATACGAAAGGCGCATCCGCGAGCCGCTGGTTAAACTGTTTGGCGAAGGTCTCTGCGCCCGAGACCTCTGTGTTCGGCATTAACACCGCGAACTCATCACCGCCGAGGCGCGCTACGATGTCTGATTTGCGGGTTCGCAGCCTCAGCTCTTCGGCGATCATGCGCAACAAGGCGTCCCCGGCGGCATGACCACTGCTGTCGTTGATCTCCTTAAAATGGTCCAGATCGAAAAGCAGGAGTGCGGCGCTCACGCCGCTGCGCGCCACTTCGTTATAGCTACGGGTGAGCTCTTCCAGGAAGCGGTGGCGGTTGATCAGGCCGGTCAAGGTGTCGTGGTTGGCTAGCCAACGCATCCTTTCTTCTGCCTGCACACGTTCGGTGATGTCTAAACCTACCGACACTACCGCGACTTCGTCGGGTCGTTCGCCGTGCAAACGCGTATGCACCCAAGTCACTTGGCGCCGCATCCCGTCGCTGCGCACCAGATCGTTTTCATGCTCTACACGCCGCTGTCCTAGAGAATAAATCCCCTCTAGCTTGCTCAATACCTCCCGGTGAGCTTCCACATCGGCGATCAGCTCCACGAAACGCCTGCCCTGCAGCCCCACCACGGGGATACCGGTCAACTGGGCCGAGTATTCGTTCGCAAGCTTTATGATCCCCTGCCGCGTTTGGGTGACGATCAAAACCTGTGCGGCATCCAGAATGCCTTGCACCAGGTCGCGTTCCTCGGCCAGCTCTTCGTTCTTTTGGGCCAGGGCCCGATTCGCCTGTTCCAGTTGATCAGAGAGCATCGACGCGGTTTCAAACAGGTTATCGATCTCATCGCGATAGTGCGCCCCCGAGCCCAGTCCGGAGAACCGTTCGCGGGCGCTATCATAGGCGCCCTGAGCAAGCAGCGGGAGGGTCTGAGCAAACCACCGCAGACGCTTGCTCGGAACCCGCACCAGCAACAATAGGATCAGTTCAGCTCCCACCAGCGCTACCACGGTCGCGACCAGGCCCTGCCAGACCGCGATCTCGATCTCGTAGAGCCGAACGCCCACATCGGAGATAAGGAGGATGAAACCAGGCTCACCGGGCATAAATCGAGCTATTGGCACCCGACGCACGTCATATATAGTGGCTTCCCATTCGACCAGTGTTCCGCCATCGAGCTCAGCGGGATTGGGGAAACGTGTTGCGAGATGATCCAACAGCGGGCGCAACCGGGCCGAGTCGGTCAGAGCAGAAACCAATCCACCCCAGTTTGCGAGGTCCGCCTTGCCCTTGCCCTCCACCGGCACCACAATGCTGATATCCGCACCGGTCAAGGCCTTGAACTCGATGACCGGATCCGCTATCGACTGTCCAAGCGCCAGAAATCCGGCGTTCCGCCCTTGTGACAGAACCGGTACAAAGGCGTATAAAACGCAGAGGGGTCGGCAGTCCAGCAGCGTTACCGGCCGCTCTTCACGCCGCAGCTTTTCGAGTGCCGCAGCGATCCGCGGCTCAGGCAAGCCGCTTGTTCCAGTTTCCGGCCAGTGCCAGACCTCCTTTCCGTCGGCGGTGAAGAGATCAATGCGCTGCACCTCAAGCTCATAGCCCAAACCCGAATAGTGCTCCGCTTCACGCATGTCCGAGAGTTGCCCGAGGTGATTCCCAAGCAATTCCTCACCGAGCTTCTCGATCGACGACACGGCGCCGGCGAGGCGTACCAGCCGCTGTGCGTTTCCTTTGACTAGACCACTTATCTGCTGATGAAACGAATGGATCTCCGCCTCACGTTGGCGTTGAAACTGCCGCATCAGATGGTAATGGTTAAGCCAGTGCAGCGCCGCGCTGAGGACCAGCAGCAGGCCGCTCAGCCACAGAAAGCCCTTCCAATGCAGGCCGACGAAGCGCTGACCCCGAGCCGTGGTCCCCATTACCTAATAATAAGACGTGCCATCTCCTACCGCGCTAGAAACGGAAGGAGAGCATAAGCGCAAAAAGATCCCAGTGCGGGTCACCGCCGCCGAGATTAAGCTCCGGGTTGTCGACCGTGGACAGTGTGCCTGTCCCGTCGATGTTGTGATACTCAGCGGCAATAAGCCAGTTCTGGGCGAATTCCCAGCGCAGGCCGAAGGTTATATCCTTGGAGAAAAAGCGGTGGCGCGGCAGCGGCACGCCCGCAGCGCTCAGAGCAGCCGCGGTTTCGCGCCCGCTGCGGTCGTCGATATTGGCGAAAAACGCGTCGTAACGTAAAAGCGCCGACCAGCGCGGGGCGAAGCGGTACTGGGCTTGGACATAAAACGCCTCGGAGGTATTATCCCGAAGGAAGCGGGGGGCAACCTCGGGGAATAGGCCGCTGCGCTCGATATTGATGTGGCCGTACTCGCCGGTGAAGCTCCAGTCTTCCAGGTTCACCTGCACGGAACCTAGGGGGAAAAAAACCGTGACATTGCCGGGGGGCACGGAGGGAGACGAGAACTCGAAATCGCGGTCCAGATCCACCGCGGTGAAGATCAAGCGCAGCCGCCCTTCCATCCACTCGTAAGCCGCGCGGCCGATGAATAAGGGGCGCCCGCCCAGCTCCCCGGGGGCATTGGGGATCCCGGTCAGGAATTCGGTAGCCCCGCCCGTATTGTCCAGCGGTTCGGACACCAGAAACTCGGCGCTTAGCGCGTGAGCGCCGAATGCATGCCGGCCGTAGAGCAGGCCGCCATCGGAGGAGATCTCGCCCTGGCGCAGCGCCAGGGCGTCGAAATAGATGGCGCTGGGCAAGAGCACGCCGGGCCGGTTCCAGACTGCGTCACGCCCTTCGTTATATAGGCCGAAAGGGTTCTTGACCCGCCCGGCCCGCAGCCCGATGTAACTCGCTCCGCCGAGCGGCAGGCGGTAATCCAGGTTGGCGTAATCGAGCCGAAAGTCTTCCTGATCCGAGCCTGCGGCATTGCGGTACAAGCCCTGGGCTGCGATGAGCAGATTGGGCCAGGGATGGCCCAAGAGGTTTACCCCCAGCTCGGTGAAATCTAGGCTTCCCGCGCCCTGACTGTTGCCGAAAAAGTCATTTCCTGAGGTATAGGTATAACCTTGGCTCAAGAAGCCGTGTAACTGCCAGTCTCCATACCCGAGGTCCAGCGCCTGCGTTAGCGGGCTGGAAAGCACGCACCACATGGCGGCGGAAGCACGGTAGCGCAATTTATTGTTTTGGCTCTGCATGCTCCCTCCTATTCCCCGAGATAACCGATAGCGCCTCGTGTCCCCTCCACTCGGCGGCGCATTTGCTCAGTGCTGTCCACGACCGTAGGCGGCACGCCCGTGCCAGCGAACAACATGCGATCCCAGGAAGAGCGCAGCTGGTAGGGATAAACGCCTAGGATCTCCTTCGCAAAGCGGATGTGAAGCGGATGGGCATCGGGAAGAACGAAAACCCGGATCGGCGTGCCGTCCTGCCACTTGTTTTGACGGACGAAAAATATCTCACGCAATCGCTCTTGGCTAAAGGCCATGTTAGAGAGCTCCCGGCCAACATAAGGCGTCAGAGGGCCTTCCGCAGCGGGCAGCATCGCGGCCCACAGGGCCAGGGTCAGGCACAACCTCATCCGCCAAGGTATTGCCGAGCCCCACCGCGACAAGTCTTGGGCTCTCAAGATTCAAACTCCCGCATATCCCCTCCCGCTATTGCAATGAACTCAGGTGCACAAGGAGTTCAAGATAGGTGCTCTCCCTAGTTTTTTCTCGTGTAGCTAAAGATAGTTGAAAATTCGCGCTTCCTCTTCCCTGAGAAGCCGGGAGATGCTGGCCGCTCGCCTGCGCGGTGCGCAGTCCGCGCTTAGGCCGTGAAGGGGTTTTCCCGGTCCGACTTGGGCTTGCGAGGATCGCGCTCGCTCAACAGAGCGCCGATACCGGAGAGAAAGCCGTTGGTGACCAACCACGGGATCACACTGGCCAGAGCTGGCATTTTTTGGGAAGTAAAAAAGGCGATGATGGCGGCCGCTACAGCGGAGGCAACGGTGCCGACTGCGCCGACCAGCGCGCCGTGGGAAAAATGGCGCTTGCCTGCGATGCGCCCTGCAACGTACCCCGATACCCCAACCGTCGTAAAGCCGAGGACCTGGTTCAAGATCCACAGGGTGGAAAACGGTTCGGTACCTGCAAATACCTTGGCTGCAATAGGAAGGATAATGACATGCGCGGCGTAAAGCGCGGCAAACACGAGCACTCCGTAACCAAGGGCTTTCGGGTTGAACACGGTTATCGCCTGGCAGGTCCTTGTTCGCTATTGCAACATGTTCGCGGGTTGCCTACAACGTTTGCTCTTTTTTAGCGCATCCCTTTCCGGTCTTGCCCTGCCATCGATCATCAATGTTACCACCCGCCTGCAACTAAAAACGTACAACCAATTGAAAAATAGGGGTGTTATCCGAGATATTGTGCGTGGCACAAAATCCCGGCAAACCCGCGCCACGGTAGCTGCCAGTCCTTGCATCGGTGCGTTTGCGTTTTCTACACTTCTTTCAGGTGAGGGGACGAAGAGGAAATCGGAAACGATTCATTGGCGACGATCTGGAAGCCGTGGATCGCACCCAGGCTCCTCTCAGCGAGCCCGCATCTCTCACTGCTTCGGAGGCACCCGCGGATGGACCGCGGGCGGAATAGCTTGGGGACACCGCTACTTCGAGTAGGCGCGAGGCATGGCGAAAGATCATAAGCTCCTGCTCCGGCCGGCAAGGCCGCTGCGCGCCAGCGCCCCCAGGACGGATCACATTGCTATGGAGCGGGTTCACTATCGAAGCAGGCTAGAGGGGTTACTCGTACCGGAGTCCGTGCGTGAGCGTATCGAGGAGCTGCTGCAGCGTTTGGCCTTGATGCCGAACGGGTCCCCCGAGCATGCGGCAAGCTGTCGCTACCTCGACGTCATCACCGCGCTGCCCTGGGGACGGTATTCCGAGGACAGGATCGAGTTGGACCGGGTTCGGGCCGTCCTCGATCGCACCCACGAAGGACTGGATGATGTAAAGGCGCGCATCGTCGAGTTTCTTGCCTTAAGCGCTTTCAAGGGACGGATAGCAGGCCCTGCGCTGCTCTTGGTCGGCCCACCCGGGGTGGGAAAAACGACGCTCGCTAAAGCGATCGCCGAAGCCTTGGGCCGCACATTTCATCGCCTGAGCGTCGCAGGGCTACGCAGTGAGGAACCGCTCAAGGGCACGTGGGGGGCGGCTCCGGGCCGCTTCGTGCAGGCCCTAAGTCACGTGGGCGTCGCCAACCCGGTATTCCTGCTGAGGGATGTCGATAGTCTGGGTGGTTCCGTTGAGCTAACGTCGGCGTTATTGGAAGTCTTGGACAGCGAGCAAAACTCGTGCTTTTGGGATCACTATCTCGATCTCCCCTTCGATCTCTCGCAGGTGTTGTTCGTCTGCACCGCCAGCCAGACGGATACCATTCCGACTGCGTTGCTCGATCGCATGCAAGTCATCCGCCTCGCCGGATATACGACCGACGAGAAAATTGCCATCGCAAGAAAATACGCGTGGCCAAGACTGTGCGACAGTGCGGGGGTGCGCCAACATCGAGTGCAGATCTCCAAAGCGGCGCTAAGGAAAGTTGTGGAGGGTTACGCGCGCGAACCCGGTATGCGTGCGTTTGAGCAGCAGCTCTCACGCATCCTGCGTAAAGCCGCCGTCAAGCTGCTGCAGAACGAAGCGCAGCCTGTCCGTATCGGGATCGCACCTATCGAGACTTACCTAGGACCGCCGCTTTTATCGCTATGAGCCGCCGATAGCCAGTACCGGCTCTGCCATCGGCCTCGCCGTGACCGCCAAAGGCGGCACCATTCTCTTTATCGAAGCCGCCAAGGTGCATGCGAATCGCGGTTTCAAGCTTACCGGCATGCTGGGCAACGTGATGAAAGAATCCGCGGAGATCGCCTACAGCTATGTGGCGGCGAACCTCGAACGCTTCAAAGCGAACCCCGCATTCTTCGACGAGAATTTCGTCCACTTACACATGCCAGAAGGGGCAACGCCTAAGGACGGCCCCAGCGCGGGGATCACCATCGCCACCGCACTCCTCTCGTTGGCAAGAAACCAAAGCGTACCGCGCTCGCTGGCGATGACCGGAGAGTTAACGCTCTCGGGCAAAGTGCTGGCCGTGGGCGGGATCCGGGAGAAAGCAGCAAAAAGAGTAAAGGTCATGGAGATCATCCTTCCCGAGTACAATCGGCGTGATTTCTCCGAACTCCCGGATCATGTCCGCAAGGGCCTTACGGTGCACTTTGTACGAAGCTATCCCGAGGTGGTGCGGATCGTGTTCTCAGAAGGCTAGCAGTTTCGCTCGAGACCTTTGGCCGCGCTCCGCAAGCGCACTATGTTGCAACTCGTGCGAGGCCTGCCTTTATTCGCGCGCAAAGAGCCTCAGCGGTAAATCCTTCGTATTCAAGCACGTCGTTGAGCAAAGCCGGCCTAAACCACCGTCCATCGAGTGCGATCGGCAATACGCGCGCCTTGGCTCCACGCTGCAGCAGCACCTCGGCGATGATGGAATATAAGCCGCCCGCCTTGAAGTGATCCTCCACCGACACGATAAGGCCCGCTTGCTCTGCCGCACCTACGATCGCGTCTTCGTCCACGGGCTTTAGCGTCCTCATAGTGACCAGTCGGACCGAAAGTCCCTCCTGGCTGAGCAGCCGGGAGGCCTCATAACATTGGGCCGTCAACAGACCGTAACAAAGCATGGCGATGTCTGTTCCCTGGCACAGCACCTCGGCCCGGCCCGGTGCAAACGGTTTCCTGTGACCTACCGTTGGTGGCGAGTCAATATACCGGATGTAATAAGGAGCGGGATCGCGCAAAACGGTCTCCAGTCCCTCTACCAGCTCCTGCCGGTCTGCTGGACACCATACGTTCACGTGCGGAATGCCACGCATCAGCGCGATGTCTTCCAAAGCTTGGTGTGTAGGCCCATTTGCCTCGGAGAGGAAACCAGAGAACCCCCCCACCAGCTTCACCGGCAGCGCGGGGATCCCCACGTCCGTGCGGATAAATTCAAACGCCCGCATGGTGAGAAAGCTCGCCAGTGCATGCACGATAGGGATCCGCCCCCGAAGCGCCAATCCGGCCGCAACACCGATCATCGTCTGCTCGCAGATCCCGACATCGATGAAACGCTCGGGGATCTTCGCTGGCAAGCCTCTGATCGGCGCCCGGTTCTCGGCCGTAAGCGCCATGAGACGTTCGTCCTCTCGCAGCAACTGGTAGAGCTTTTCCTCGTAGTTTAACGATTCGATCCCCGGACAGCGCGCCGACCTTCTAGCGCACGATGAGCGGCGCACTGTTGAGCTCGGTTTTTTTAACACCCTCCAGCTCTTGCAGCAGCAGCGCTATCTCGTGCGCGGAGAAATCGCAAAACCACCGATCCGCCCGTGCCTCGATACTGGGCAAACCCTTTCCGCGCACCGTGTCCGCGATCACCACGCTGGGGCGCGCAGCGCGCAAGGGGATTTGACCCAAGGCTTTTTCTATGGCCGCGAAGTCGTGCCCGTCCACCCTCGAGGATCCCCAACCGAAGGCCTCAAACTTTGCTTCTAGCGGTTCAAGGGGGATCAGATCTTCGGTCGCTACATGGGCTTGGAAGGCGGTGCGGTCCACCACTGCGATGAGATTATCGACGTGCTTTGCCGCAGCTACCAAAGCGGCCTCCCACACCGATCCTTCATTCAACTCGCCATCGCCCAATAACACGACGACTCGATTGGACCCTCCCCTGAGCTTGATGTCTAGTGCGATCCCCAAACCGATGCTGAGCAAATGCCCAAGCGATCCCGAGTGAAACTCCACTCCCGGTAC
>JBOIEE010000275.1:0-22704 GCA_050740975.1 Gammaproteobacteria bacterium
GTGTCGGCCAGCTCGAAGTTGTACGCCGACATTTCCACCTCACTCTGATGACGGATCTGGCCATAGCGGATGACGGCGCCAGCGGTTTGGGTCCACACCAGATCGAACACATTGGCGACATTCTGCAGGTCCATGGCGATGCGCTCCAGGCCATAGGTGATCTCGCCGCTCACCGGGCGGCAGTCCAGCCCGCCGACTTGCTGAAAATAAGTGAACTGACTGATCTCCATACCGTTCAGCCTGGCCTCCCAACCTAAACCCCAGGCACCCAAGGTAGGGGATTCCCAATTATCTTCGACAAAGCGCACATCGTTTTCTAGGGGATCGATACCCAACGCGCGCAGCGAATCGAGGTACATCTCTTGGATCTCCAGGGGTGAGGGTTTGAGGATCACCTGGAATTGATAAAAGTGCTGCAAGCGGTTTGGGTTTTCGCCATAGCGCCCATCCTTGGGGCGGCGCGAGGCCTGCACATAGGCCGCATTCCAAGGCTCGGGACCGATGGCACGCAGAAACGTCGCGGGGTGGAAGGTCCCAGCGCCTATCTCCATGTCATAGGGCTGCTCGATGACACACCCGCGTTCAGCCCAAAAGGTCTGCAAGCGGAATATCAAGTCCTGAAACGTCATGAGGTCACGTTTGGCGGCGTTACCCAAGATCCTCTCTCCCAGGAACAAGGACAAAGTATAGCGGTGCCGGCTTGCGGGCGTAAGCGTCGGTCGAGCTTTTTTTCGATGTAGATGCAAAGGTTGACCCCCTGCGCGACTGCTGTTACTTGCACGGTTTCTTGGAGCGCCGGCAGGACATGAGCGAGCGGCATATCGCCTTCTTCGCGGACGAGCCGAGCGCGGAGGCCGAGGGAAATGGCTTCGCTGACGAGCGTCTTCATCGAATAGTCGCGGAGTAGGAATACAGCATGCGCTGCCCGATCACGCGCAGGGACGCGATCTGCACCCGTCCATCAAAGGGTACGACCGATGGATCAAGCATAAAGATCCGAGGCTGAAGCAGCGCCTCCTCGCCTACAACGAGGATGACTGCCGCGCCACAGCGTATTGCTCGACGCCATCGTTTTTCCCGTACATGCTGACTTCGTCGCCGAGGTGCATAAAAAGGAGGGTTTGCGTTTTGCGGCCGCTAAGAAGCCCAAAAAAAACTCATATCATTGGATCCGATTCAGGGTCCAGTCCAGCTTCCGTGTCGACCGATGGTCTCGTCGAAGCTCGACGACTTGGTCATGACGAACTAAAATCTGATTCTAAGACAAGCGGTTATAATTAAGATCTAAGAGTCAAGGAAGTCTTGGTTTTTTGATGACTACCTAAGTCTAGGGGCAGACGGAAATCATGCATCAGCTTTGTCTCCCGCCCCGCAGAGGTGATATTTGGCAAGATCGACAAACAACAAGCGCACGAGTAGTGAGAAAACCGCGCCACCGTCGCTTACGAAGCCGAGGTGTGGTAGATGGCCGCCGCCCTGGGCGGTAGCATGGACGCCGCCGAGTAGAAGCAGGTCGTCCTCGGCGTCATCTTCGTCAAGCTCCGACGCCCGCCTTGCGAGACGAGATCAGCCGAAGGTTGGAGCAGACGTGAGCAGGAATTGCTCTTTGCGCTACGTTGGCGATTGACATGACGAAAGGCGGCACGCGATGAAAGCCACCGAAGCCAAGCTGCTCGATTTCCTCAAGAAGTCGCCTCAATTCGTCATTCCTATCTACCAGCGCACCTACAGCTGGGGCGGGCGGGAGTGCCGCCAGTTGTGGGAAGATATCCTCCGCACGGGCCGCAACGACGCGGTGTCCGTGCATTTCGTCGGCTCCATCGTCTACGTGAGAAGGGGCTATACCAGGTGTCGAGCCAGTCGCCGTTGCTCGTAATCGATAGCCAGCAGCGCCTCACAACCGTGACCTTGCTGATCGAAGCCCTCGCCCGCAGTCTCGCCGATAGCGAGCCGTTGGATGGGTTCTCGGCCAAGAAGCTGCGCATAAATGGTAAACCGGCTGCGGCAGTTTGCCACCAGCAACACCTTGCAGATCCTGATCATCATTATTGACGCTTTCCGCAAGAATTTCACCGGCACCGAGGAAGAACAGAAGAGCAACGTGATCCATAGCGCGGTCAAGAAGCGGCAGGAGATCGGCCGTGGCCTGCGCTTGCCGGTGGATCAGAATGGCTTGCGCGTTTTCGACGAGTCGGTGAACAAGCTCTATGTTATGGGAACGAGAGCTACGAGGACTTCGCCCGTGCCCTACAGATGGAATACGAGGAGGACTGTGGCGTGACCTTCGGTCGGGTGCCCATCACGGCATTCGCTAAGCTGGCAAAGGTCGTGGACGGAGAAGAAAGGCTTATCGGCCGAGAAGCCGCCGAGACGATCTGCGCTGCACTGGTTGGGCAGAAGATACTGGACGTTGACGGGCGCATCCAGCCTGCGTTTAACCCGAAACGCAAGGGCTTCAAATTAGATCTACCCGAGGCGCATCGCGAGCTTCTGCCTCCGGTAATCGACTTGCTTTCCTCTTACCAGATCGAGCGGCATATCCGCCGCGAGCGAGACGACAGGCCGAACAAACTCAAGAAGGAAGTCATCCTCAGCCCTGAATTTATAGCGCTATGGGATCGCATCAAGCCGACAAGGTGCGCTGTGGTCAAAAGCATTTCGAAACACTTGGGTACCCTTCGCCGTAGCCGTATCGGCGGACGAGGTTTGAGGCGCATGAACCGTCGCGCGGGCTGAAACCGCGTCATCCGGGACCAATCCGGCAGCCTGGTGGTGGTCGGACTAGTGCCCAGCTCAAAGCACCGCTCCACACCATCTATCCAAGGAGGGTCCGGGAAGCCTGCAATCGACTATAGAGGCGCGGCGGTGATGCTGAAATGCTGAAGTAGCTGGAGAAGCACGCTGCGCCATGTCCACGGCTTCGACCGGTAGCGGGTGCTGAACGCCTGGGTCCTGGTCTTCTGGTCCTCCGCCACGAAATGGGACAGCGAAACCGGCTTCAACGGGGTCGAGCGATGGGCTACGCAATCGGCGCCTATCATGCGTAACACACTAAACATTTAAGGATTAGACGCGCTTCCCTTTGCCGCAATGCCGACTACTAAGGGCGTTGCGGCGGCCCTTTTGAGTAGGGCCTTTACCATTGATTAATTCGGATGCCAAGCCGATTCGGGATAGGGGGCCCATGGTTCAAACAGGCCCTGTTTGAACCATGGAGCAAAGCAAAATCGCATTTTTGCTTGCGATGCGAAAAATTCCACGGATGGAATTTTTCGAAGTGGCCTATGGTTATCAAGCACAAGCTCTTTTCAGGTCCTCACTTAAGGTATCAGTTAAGTTTGTCCGGCCTCAGCCGATAAGTACCGATAATCGTTTTAACAGGTCAGCACGGGAAAAATGAAAACGAAACCGCAGGGGAAGCATCTCAATTATGGGATAAGCCAGGAGCAAGATCGTCGTGACCTTAAGGCCAGTATGGGGTGGGAGTTGCTAAACCTCCTCCGCAGGCAGTTGCCCTTTTTCCTCTTAAACGGCGCGGCCCTGGCGATGATAGTGGCCCTCGTGCTGCGTGATCAGGTCCCATCTTGGGGGCTCGCGTCGTGGCTAGCATTCATGCTGACAGTGGCGGCTGGGAGCTACCTCTTTGTGCGTTTATTTGACAAGCAACGCCGGAGCCTGCCGAACTTGGGAGCGTGGCGCAAGCGTTTCACTTTGTGCACGCTCGCGGCCGGTTTGGGGTGGGGCCTTTCGGGCTGCATCTTATTGCCCCCTGATTCTATCCTGCATCAGGCGTTCATAATCTTTGTCCTAGGGGGGATCTGCGCCAGCGCCATTCCGGTGCTATCGGCCGCTTTGTATATGGTCATGCCGTACACCGTGCTCATCCTGGCGCCGCTCGCAGGCCGGCTATCCTTCTTCGGCGATGAAACCCATCTGGCTATGGCCGTGATGGTCCTGTTGTTTATCGCTCTATACCTCAAAATGGCCTGGGAGATCCACCTAAACCTGGTCGCTTCTTTGAAGCTGCGCTACGAAAACGAAGAGCTGGTGCACGACTTGAGCGCAGCGAACGATCGTATGGAGTCCGCAAACAACGAGTTGAAGCTGAAGATCATCGAGCGTGAGCGGATAGAAAGGCAATTGATCAAAGCCAAAGAAGCTGCGGAACAGGCGGTGCTGGCGAAAAGCAAATTCCTGGCGACCATGAGTCACGAGATCCGCACCCCGATGAACGGTGTATTGGGCATGACGGAATTATTGCTCAGCACCGAGCTCAGCAATAAACAACGGCGTTTCGCGGAAAACATACAGCAATCGGGAAAGGCCCTGCTCGGGATCATCAATGACATTCTGGATTTTTCCAAGATCGAGGTGGGCAAGCTCGTGCTGCTTGACCAGTCGTTCGATTTACGCGATCTGATCGAAGAAATGGGCGAGTTGTTCGCCGAGCAAGCCGACCGGAATAATGTCGAGCTGACCTGCAGCTTTCCCCCGGAGCTCCATAGCATCTATATCGGTGATGGCGACCGCATCCGCCAGGTCTTGGTGAATCTAGTGGGCAACGCGCTTAAGTTCACCAAAGAGGGTGAAGTGATCCTGCGCACCGAGTTGCAGGAGGAGGACGCGACCGCGGCTTCCTTGCGCTTTGAAGTGGCGGATACGGGGATCGGGATCTCGGCCGAAGCCAAGACGCGGATCTTTGACGCATTTTCCCAGGCGGACGATTCGACCACGCGCCAGTACGGCGGTACCGGGCTGGGACTTGCGATCTGCAAGCAATTGATCCACATGATGCAAGGGGAAATTGAAGTGGAGAGCGAGGTCGGATCAGGCTCTACCTTCTGGTTTACGCTCCGCTTGCCCAAAGCGGATCCCGGGCGGCACCTGAAGCCGGTCGCGCGCCGTGGTCTGGAAGGTACACGGGTATTGGTGGTGGACGACAGCGCAACCATTCGTGAGACCTTGCATCGAATACTCGCCGCCTGGGGTGTGGTGCACGACTTAGCGCAAGATGGGGAACAGGGTCTTAGGCTATTGCGCGCCTCAACCGAACTGGGGGGCCTTTACGATGTGGCGCTGGTGGACTGGAAGATGCCGGGCATGAACGGTTCTAAATTGGTGCGCGAGGCAAAGCGCGACCCCGCTTTGGCCAAAACGCGTTTCGTGATGTTGACCTCCATACTCAATCTGGAAGAAACGGCGCGCTTGGTAACCAGTGGGATCGATTCCTATCTGAATAAGCCGGTACGCCAGTCCGAGCTTTATAACTGCCTGGTGAACCTCCTCGAACGATCAGGGCATTGGGATGGCATCATAAGCGCGCGCAAACCGGATGCGGTCGGCGTCATCCTCAAGGGCCGGGTGCTGGTCGCCGAAGACAATCCGGTAAATCAGCAGCTCGCCCAATTGATGTTAGAGGCCGTAGGCGTTTCAGTTGACCTGGTCGAAAACGGGCGCGCCGCTGTCTTGGCGGTCTCTCAGGCAATAGAACGAGGGCAGCCTTACGATTTAGTGCTGATGGACTGCCACATGCCGGAAATGGACGGTTTTAAGGCCACCGCCGCATTGCGGGCAAAGGAAATGACACCGCGGCTGCCGATCATCGCCTTAACCGCCAATGCCCTGGAGGGCGACCGAGAGCGCTGCCTCGCCGCCGGAATGGATGACTACATCGCAAAGCCCTTTACCCAAAAGGAAATCGCAACTTGCCTTAGCCGTTGGCTGGCCGATAAATCGGAAAAGGTGCCATCGCCCGAAATTGAGGCGCCTAATAAGCCGGCGCCAGAGGAAATGGCAGTTAGGGAACCGGCCGTGGTAAGGCTCGATCAGCAGCCTCGCCGGGCCAAAGCAAAGCACAGCGCTCAGAAAAACCGCCGTATCGATGGTGAAACCGAGCTGGATAGGGCGGCGCTGGAACGCATCGAAGCCCTGCAGCGAGCAGGCACGCCTGACATCGTAGTCAAAGTCCTCGGCATGTACTTAGAAAATTCGCCTAAGTTGGTGAACGATATTGAACAGGCGGCGCAGCGCCAGGACACGGAGGCGCTGCACCTCGCGGCGCATACCTTGAAATCGAGCAGCGCGACCCTAGGGGCCACAGCTTTGGCTGAACTGTGCAAACAACTGGAAGCCTTGGGGCGGCAAGGGGGCCAGCAACAGACCGGCGGGCAGGTGGCGAAGTTACGCCGGGAATACGAGGCAGTGTGCAAGGTCTTGAGGGCCGAGATCGAAAGACGCGCCGCCTGAGCACCATGTCCACCTGCGATCGATGCCCGATAGTCCTGGTCGTGGACGATGACCTCACGGCGCGATTTATAGCGCGAGAAGGGCTGGAAGCAGCGGGTTTCGAGGTGCACGAAGCCAGCGATGGGAAGGCGGCGCTGCAAACCCTCTCAGTGCTTCACCCCGACATCGTGGTCATGGACGTGGTGATGCCGATCGTGGACGGTTTTGAGGCCTGCCGGCGTTTACGCCGTCTGCCCGGGGGTGCACACCTACCCGTTCTTATGATCACCGGTTTGGACGATACCGCTTCCATCAAAAAGGCCTACGAGGTCGGCGCCACCGATTTCGCGACCAAGCCGATTAACTCTGTTCTGTTAGCCCAGCGACTGCGGTACATGCTGCGTACAAAGACAACAGCTGATGCGCTGCGTGCCAGCCGAGAGCGCCTTACCAATGCGCAACGCATCGCCAAGCTCTGCCATTGGGAATGGGAGCAAGGTCAAGCGATCCACTGGTCTGAAGAAGCCAAACGGGTGCTGGGACTGCCGTCGCTAAAACTGGTAGAGGAATTCGAGCACTTCCTGGCACTCGTACCCACCGACGATCGCGACAAGGTGCAGATCACGGTGGCCAAGGCCTGGGATGAGCGCTGCGGATACCGTTTAGAACACGATTTGGCCTGTCCCGATGGCGTATTCCGTACCGTGTACCAGGAAGTTGAGTTCATCAAAGACGAGGAAACCGGTCGCGGTCGTCTGGTCGGTACCTTGCAGGATGTCACCGAGCGGCGGCGCGCCGAGCAACGTATCGAGCGTCTGGCCTACTACCACAAGGTAACGGGTTTGCCCAATCGCGCGCTGTTGAAGAAACAGCTAACGGAAATCCTCGCCGAAGCCGAACGCAGCCAGCGCCGGGTAGCCGTGCTAAGCCTGCACCTGGAACAGCTCAAGTCGGTTAACGACAGCTTCGGGCATAGCGTCGGCGATGAGCTGCTGCGCCAACTCGCAGAACGCTTGAAGGGGACTATTGGGAACAACGACGCGCCATCGCGCCCAGAGCCACGAAGGCGACCTATAATTTTAGCGCATCCGAGCGGCGATCAATTTGCAGTGGTGAGCAGCGGGTTCGAGCGTGCCGACGAGGTCGCCGCGCTTGCACGCCGGATCGAGAAGGCGATAGCTCGGCCTATGTCGGTGTATATTCACGAGCTTTGCCTCAGTTGCAGGGTCGGGATCAGCCTCTATCCGGAAGACGATTATGAAGCCGGACGCCTGTTAGAGCACAGCTCCGCGGCGCTGCACAGCGCGAAAAGAGAGGAAACAAATCAGATTCGATTTTACACCGCCGCGATGAACGAACGGCTGCTGCAGAGGCTGACTCTGGACGCGGAGCTGCGCCAGGCGCTAGCGCAGGATCAATTCATGCTGTGCTACCAGCCAAAGGTGGCTCTGTCAGAAGGCAGAGTGGTTGGGGTCGAGGCTTTGATCCGTTGGCAGCATCCCGAGCGGGGTTGGGTCTTGCCGGGGGAGTTTATCTCCGTGGCCGAAGAGAGTGGCCTGATCGGCCCTCTGGGCGAATGGATTTTTCGCATCGCCTGCGAACAGAGCATCGCTTGGCAGCGGCAAGGCGGCCTGTCTCTGTCGATTGCGGTAAACCTGTCCGCCGCTCAGTTCCGCGAAAAAGACTTACACTTGCGCCTGGAGACTGTATTAAAGGAAACGGGGGCGGATCCGCGGCTTCTGGAGATCGAGATCACCGAAAGCTTACTCCTGGACCAGGTCGAGTCGAGTCTCGAGACGGTTTGCGATCTGCGCAAGCTCGGCCTGCGCGTTGCTATCGATGATTTTGGCACCGGGTATTCGTCCCTCGCTTACCTCAAACGATTTTCCGTCGATACCCTAAAAATCGACCAGTCGTTCATCAGGGGGATCGCGCTCGATCCCCACGACGCGACCATAGTCGGCGCCGTGATCGCCATGGCCCATGGGCTGGGGCTCAGGGTGGTCGCGGAAGGGGTAGAAAATCTTGCGCAAATCCAGGTGTTGCGCGCCAAGGGCTCGATCAAGCGCAAGGCTATTACTACACGCCGCCGCTCGGTGCCGACGAGATGAAACGCTGGCTGCGGGATCGTGGCGAGCTGGCGGTAGCGTGAGCATTACGGATAGATCTCGCCGCACGCGTTGTTTAGACCACCCGGATGTTGACCCGCTGTACCAGGTTGTGATGGTAGCCCGCAGGGTTCGGGATAAGCTCTTGGGCTTGGCTATCCCCGTGGCCGTTGGTGGCTTTGACCATGATCCCGTAGTTTCCGGCCCTTTGGGGCTTGAACGGATAAGACCACTGGCGCCACGAAAAACGCCCAAGATCGCGTCCTAACACAGCCTCGCTCCAGTTTGCACCTACATCGACAGACACCTGCACCCGCGCGATCCCATACCCGCCATCCCAGGCTATACCTTGTACTGTGATGGGGCTCTCGGTTTCAAATCCTTGCCCCTCCTCGGGGTTGATAATGAGCGAGTTGACCAGGATCTCGGTGATAGGCGTGGTCGTCTCATCTTCCTGAGTGGCGAATACCTCGCGCAGCGCGAAGCGTCCCTTCGGGATCCGATAAGCCGTTTTCATCCAAAACCCTTGGAAAGGCTGGGAGACCACCTCGATGTCGGTGAGCTGTTTGACCCAATAGGTGGCGGTCCAGCCGGGAACGATGAGTCGTGCCGGGTAGCCGTTCCAGTGCGGCAGCGGTTCCCCGTTCATCTCCAAGGCGATGAGTGTCTTCTCGTCAGTGGCCTTCCATAGGGGCAGGCTTTTGATGAAATCCGGAGTTTTCGGCAGCAGACCCACATCCGCCCCGTTAAAGCTCACTTCGAGCGCGCTGGTCCGGAGACCGGCGCGGTTCAGGATATCCTTGAGCCTCACGCCCTTCCAGCGGGCGTTTCCCATCGCGCCATAACCCCATTGGATGCCGGGGACGTGGGGGCTAAACAAGCCGCGTCGGTTGCCGGAACACTGGCAGAGGGCGTTGATCTCCACTGGTTTGAACTCCCGGCGTAGCTCCTCCATCGAGAGCTCGAACGGTTTTTTCACCGCTTCACCGGCGATGCGGAGCTTCCATCGCTTGGCATTCACCTGGGGTATGCGGCTCAGATGGTAGCGCACGAAGAAAAGCTCGTTAGGGGTGAAGGCGTCCGCAAAGTAACGGACGGGTGTCTCGTAGTTGGGGGGGCGGTAGGACTTCTTGATCAGCGGTTTCTTCCCCGCTAGGCCATGTAGGGAGGAAGATTCGAGCGTTCCAGCAGGAAGCACGTCGGGTCCGAGTACCGGCTCTGCGCCCCGAACGCTCGACGGCAAAACGCGCATCCCTCCGAGTGCCGCCAGACCGCCTGCCATACCTCTTACTAGATCACGGCGTTTGAGCATGTGCGTCCTCCCCGGCTAAAACCTTTAACTGTTTCTGTGGCGGGGAATGGAATAATGATTCATCGCGTTACGCGCGTCAACCGGGTTTCGCAAGGCGCCACTGCTGCCGACAATGCAAAACGAAAGTCCGCTGCAAGCGTCTTGCAATTCGGTCAGAACCACGCCTTAATAGGAGAGCTGCCGGCGCATCCGCTCAAAGCTGGAGGTTTCTCTTAACCTACACACTCAACTCATGAAGGCCACATCATCTCGATACTGCGTGCGTTTAATACTGCGCTCCTGGGCGAACCACCGACGCAGGTCACGAACCGATAGGACAGAAATAAATAATGGATCAGAGATCTCGCCGGGTCGCGAAAGCCTACGGTAACGAAGCATTTTTAAATAGCCAGGATGCACGACCGCTGCGCATCTTGGCGGAATACTTGGAGCCCGCGAGCCGCTTTAGCCGCTATCGGGTGGAAGACACCATCGTTTTTATGGGATCAGCGCGGCTCGTTTCGCGAGAGCAGGCGAAGCGGGAGCTTACGGACGCCGAACGGCTCGGGGGCGATCTTGCAAAGGCCAAGGTGCGGTTGGAAATGTCGCGCTATTATGAGGCGGCACTAGACCTTGCTAAACGGCTGACGGATTGGTCCAAGGAGTTGGGCGGCGAAGAGCGGCGTTTTGTCGTTTGTACTGGGGGTGGACCCGGCATCATGCAGGCAGCGAACCACGGCGCTTCGCAGGCTAAGGGAATAAACGTCGGGTTGACCATCTCCATTCCGGCCGAGGAGTTCGACAACCCCTATGTGACGCGCGGGTTGTCTTTTCATTTCCACTATTTTTTTATGCGCAAATTCTGGTTTGCTTACCTGGCCAAAGCTGTGATCGTCTTTCCGGGAGGTTTCGGGACCCTGGATGAACTGTTCGAGCTGCTCACATTGCTACAGACCCACAAGATGCGCAAACATCTCCCGGTGGTCCTATTCGGCAACCGATATTGGGATGAGATCATCAACTTCCACGCGCTTCGCCGTTATGGCATGATCGACTCGAAAGATTTGAGCTTGTTTTTCCGCACCGAATCGGTAGAGGAAGCCTATGCGTTTATCACCTCGGAACTGCGAAGATACGGGTTACAAGAGCATGGCGCGAGCCTATAGATTCGGTGCCCAGTAGCGGGCACGAATGGGTCTTGCCGGCGGCAAGAAGTGGTTCTTCCGATAAAAATCGGCTAAAGAATTCGCAACATCCTACGCTATATAAAATGGGAACGCGGGATGCGAGATGGCTGGTAAAGGCATAACTCCCACCGGGAGGGACGTTGGCAGGATGTTCGGCAGGCAGCGGGCCGATACAGGTTCATGCGCCGACAAAGTACCGCAGATATCAAAGCGAAAATTAAACCCTCGACAGGAACGTGAAAAAGTAATGGCCGTAGATAAGGAGCGAGTCGAGGCGATCCGCCGAGCAATTGCCGAGGGACGCTTTGAAATCAACCCCGAACGGATCGCCAGGGCGCTGATCGAATTCGAAACTGAACTATTCGACGATAAGGGCAAAAAAAAGGTTTAGGCTCTGAAAAACGTATTCCTTTTTTTTTTTGAGCTTCCTCAAACAGGCGGCCTGAGCCCCAAACGGCGCCTGTTCAGCCATCTAGAAAGGTCCTGCGGTCGATCCAGATCCCAACGCAGTGGCAACTCCGCCCACAGTACGCCGAGACGACCTAAACGCAAGCGCGTCGTTTTCAGGACCTCCGATCCTCCCCAAGCCATGTTGCGAAATAACTCAGGGAGGGGGCGCCGAAGCCCGATGAGGAAATACCCACCATCCTCGCAGGGACCAAGCACCGCCGCATACGGGCCGTTGAGCCATTGTCCCGCTTGCTTCAGATCACGAACGCAAAGCTCCGGGCAATCGGTTCCGATAATAACAGCGCGACGGTGCCGTTTCAGGGCATCACGCACAGCGTGGACAATGCGGGCACCGAGGTTCTGCCCGTACTGGGTTTTCAGCCCAACGCCAAAGCGCCTTTGGCAGAGACGAAAAAACGTGTGTTGCGCTAGCGGCTGGCACCATAGTTCGATGGCATCGAATCCCGAGCGCTGGGCGGTGCGCAGTGTGTGAAGCACCATCGCGGCATGCAGTGCCGCCGCTTTGCCGGGGCCAGTGACGGGGATCAAGCGGGTCTTGACGCGGCCTGCGATCGGCGCTTTGGCGAATACTAGCAGGACACTGCCTCGCCTAATCATAATGACGAGCGAGCAAGCTCGGATTCACCCCTAAGGCAAACGCGAGTCGCAGTACCCACATCCGGAGGATGGTGCGCATGATCCCGTTTTCTTCCCACCGCCGGCTGGATGTGACGACGCGTTCCTTCAAGCAGAGAGGACGGCTTAAGCGTTTAAGCCGCCGACTGATGATGATATCTTCCATCAGAGGCACTTCGGCAAACCCGCCAACCGCTTCGAACGCTATGCGGTGCACGAATAGGGCCTGATCGCCAGTAGCGATCCCGGTCCAGCGCGATCGCAAATTGCTCAGTGTTTCCACCACGCGCAGCAGCCGTATTCCGCCGGAAAGCCGGATGTCAAACCGGCCCCACACGAGCCCCGTCTCACGCAGCCCGACTATAACGTGATCGAGCGCCCCTTGAGGCGGGCGGGTATCGGCGTGCAAGAACAAGAATATGTCCCCACAAGCGGCCGCGGCGCCGGCGTTCATCTGCTTTGCGCGCCCTCTTTCGCTGCTCACGAGCCGGTCGATATGTCCCCGGACGATACCGGCGGTTTGATCGCTGCTTCGCCCATCAGCCAATATGACTTCATGTCCTTGGGCTCTAATGGGAGCGAGCACCCTCAGGGTCGCAGCGATGCTATCGGCCTCATTATAGGCTGGGATGATTACGGATACCCGGGACACTGCAATGACCGAATAGAAGGGCTTGCCCCATCATACCCCATCGTACCTGAGACCTAGCAGTGATCTACCCGCGCACGTTACAATCAAGCAGATTCGTGGGGCCGTAGCTCAGCTGGGAGAGCGTCGCGTTCGCAATGCGAAGGTCGGGGGTTCGATCCCCCCCGGCTCCACCACGTATATTCAAGCACTTAACGCGATCTCTTCTTGCCTTCCTCAGCCGTGACCCAACTCAAAGACAGCCCAAAGACATTCACAGTATGAGTTTGCTGAACCACACCACCACCATCCCCCTTGCCCGCACCCTGGCCGAGATCGCAAAGGCGATCCCGGTGCCGGTCACCTTCGAGCGCGAGCACGGCCGGATAGTCGCGCTCTCGTTCCGCTACGCCGGCGAGCTTTACCGCCTCAGCCCGAACGTAGAGGGCGCCTGGAAGCTTTTGAACCAGGCGAAGGGGTGTTTTACCGTAGGGGTCAACGGACATTCGAGCACTCAGAGCGTTGTGCTTGGCGGTGTGTGCTTTCTTGGGTCAAGGCAGAGCTCGCCTTGGTGAGTATGGACATGGCCGCCCCGAGGCCTCGGCCAGGGTTTCGAAAGGGCTTCTCCGCGATTGAGAGCTTAGTGACTGTTCAGAAGCGGGCGCAACTGGAGTGGGGGGAGCGCCTGGAGTAATCGCAGGGACATGTGTCACTGGGTACCAGGTTTAAGGGAAGGGGAGAACACAAAGAGGAAAAGGAAGATGGACAACAAAACCGAAACCACGCGGGTAGACCGTAAGACCGCGAGCGAAATTAACCCCGCTATCAGCGATGAAGGCCCTTGGGGCACGTGCCAAAACGTGTCGCTCGCCATGAGAGCGATAGGCAACGAAGTGGCACTCGACGCCATAAACAACGCATCTGTGTTCAGCCTGCTTCAGGAGATGCTCGCCGCCGCGCTCACGTTCGAAATTTATCAAGACCTAGAGGCCAAGCGGAGCGAACATACACCATGAACACCACAACCGAAGAACAAAAGGGCACTTTTCCGAACACCCAGGACGAAGTCGAAGCGCACCTAGCCAAGGCAAGCGGCATCGTGCGCGTTATCAGTCTCGGGATGCTGGACAACTACGACAAGTCCGGTAAAGGATTCGACGAGACGCTGGTGCTGGATATCAAGACCGCGCTCTGGTCCGCCTACGATCACATCGACGATGCGAGGAAGCTTCTTAACATGGATAACGATTAACCCCAATGCCGGGTGGGCTGTCGGCCGTCTTTCCCAGCTTCCAAACGTTGTAAAGGGGGGGATCGAAGTCAACTAGGTGCGAAGTGGCGGGTTTGTTCAAATTTGGCAGATCTGCCATTTGTGAACAAACATTGTTGACCTCGGCCTTGGATACCCCCACCGCCTCCGCGATCTCTTGCTGCGTGCGGCAGGCATACACTATCGCCCCATGGATTGCCGCCGTCCCGCATGTACCACATGCGCGCTCAACCGCAGGATTGCGGAAATTCGCTTGCAAAGGCATGTGAAGCGGATCGAGGGCCGCTTGCGCGAGCTTGCCGGCTGCTACCCAATGGAACTGCACCGCGAAAGCGTCCAGGGCTTAACCAGCGAGCTTGAGGCGCTACGCCTGAAACTTACCCTACCCAACCAAACCCTTGCCTCACCCCTGATCTCGCGTCCTGCGCGACTATGGTAAGCCGGAATCGTCCAAGAGCACCCGGAACCGGGCCTTTAGTAGGTCAAGCTCGGCCTGCACGGCCGCGACGCGCTCCGCGTGTGTGCGGCCTTCGATCATGTCCGTGAGTGCGTCGCGGGGGTTTATGCGCATGGAAGACAACGAGGTTTCTAGACTCTCCAGACGCCGGTTGACGCGTCTTATCTCGAACTCTGCAGCCCGCCTACAGCCCGTGGAACAGTATTCCGACGGCCGGCCGGCCTTATTAACCGGCAGGGACAGGCCGCAGCTTTTGCAGACTTTCTCCACCATACCCTGTTTTCCTAATTTCGCGACGAAAAAATTAACACGGCGCGCCGCTCCCGGGGTCGACGCGCCACGTTTTTGCACCCCCTATCCCCCTAGGCCCCACCGTCCTCTTTATAAAAGAAAAGTCGTATCGTCCATCGAATGGGCTGCGGTCGCGCTCGTGCTGTCGACTGTGTCATGTACGGTCACCGTTTGGGCTGACTTCGTGATGGTAAAGGAGGAAATCGTTGGGCTTACATCGCTCATGCTGACTACGCTCATCGTGGTCTGGGTCGACATCGTCCCGGTGCCCCCAGTAACAGACGTCGTTATTGTAAATGGCACATCGCCCGCCTTTGCAGTCCCCGTAATTACATTCGCCGCCACGGTCCACGTGATCGCGGTGAAATTGGGATCTAAGCTGGCGGCCAGTGCCCCTTGAAGATTCGCCGCAGTCGTATTGCTGTCAACCGTGCCGACCTGAGATACCGTTACACCGCCGATCGTGACGTTGTACGTACTCGCAGCACTGAAATTTAGGATCGATACGGTGCTTACCTGGTGTATCGGCGAGTCGGTGTATTCCTCTGGTCTCAGAAAGAGTTGCCCGTCTCCACTGCCGTAGGTTTGTGTGGCTTGATGTCCGGCGATATAGGTTTGGCCGCCAGATTTGATGACATGGGTAAGCTCTCCAGAAGTGTTCAATCGGTTTTTTTTGCTCAGCGCTCCGGTCTCAAGATCGATAATGAGCACAAACATTCCGGCGTTGGTACCGCGAAAACCAACACAGACAACCCGAGCCCCATCGATGAGGACATCATTTATCGTGTAATTCGTCGTGATGCGTTTGGCCCACAAGACTGTGTGGGTAGTTGGATCGATGCAGACTAGATCCTTGGCGTCGCGCATATAAACCAGGCGGTTTGCCGAAACATCCATTGCGAAGGTGTTGCCGCCTTGAGGCGTCAGTGTGATCTGCCGCGAATAAACGACACTCTTGCTTGAGTCGATCTTTGCGTAGAAAGAATTAGTGGGGCTCAGGCTCCGTATCCCGCCGATGAAAATGTCCGAGCCATCATAGATGAGGTCGTAAATCGTTCCGGCGCCACTGTAGGCATTCAGGGTATCGACGCTCAGATCATCATTTAGCCACAACAGACGGTCCGCAAAGGCCATCAAAATTTGATTATTCGACAAGCGAACCGCGCGCCGCGGCGCATCGGAAACTGAATCCGAATATTCCCGGTAACGGAGATCAAAGGTGTCTTTGGTCATCCGCCACACAGCAAACCTTTGGGGTAACATCCCTGGGTTAACTCGGCCAAATAAAATGACATAGCTGCTGGTGGCGGCGAAGCCCATGGGCACCTGGAATACCAGGGGCGTGATCTTGCGCACGCTCCGCAAGGTTTCCCCGTCGGGGGACAAAAAAGCCACCTCGTATTCAGTGCCGGTCGGGGCCAGCCCCATGTAGAAATAAAGTCCGCTGGAATCGGCATCCATGAACATGAAATCATCGGCTTCATCTGAAGTGGTCCCGATGTGTTTCTGTGCCGCCAGCATAATGCTGCGCTCCCCGAGCGGGGACTGCATGAACGCCCCTAGGGGGCTCTCACGAAAGCTATCGAAGCTCATTGCAGAATTGTTGCCCCCCCCTCAAAAAAGGAGCGGCGGCCGAGACTACGGGACCGGCCGCCGCGTAAGGTCCAAAGACCAGGACCCGGAAGGAACCTTAGCTCGTGGAAAACTTCATAATTTTTATTGCTTCGTAATTGACAACGTCTCCCCCAACACGCCTGAACGTATAAAAATGAACACGGGGTTTGTTAGTCAATTCGTCTCTCAACATCCGCAGCGGGAACCGGTCGATGACGCTGTAGGCTACTTCGAAATTGCCGAAGGCGAGCGACAAAGAGTTGGCCACCAGCGCCGGCATGTCCTCGGCTAAGATGACGCGATGACCGAGCAGTAAACTGGGTTCAGAAGCGATAACACTTTGTTGCCAAAGATAATTATTTTGCCCGTCTTTTAGTTTTCTGACGGCCGCGAGCGTCGAACTGGACATTACCCAAACGGCGCCCGGCAAATAGCCGGACTTGAGGGAAGCCATCAAGTCGATGAGTTTGTCGCCTGGATTGCTTGCGGCAAAGGCGCCGGCGGCGCCAGACGCAACGTACTGTAGGGTTCCCCAGCTTCTCGTGTCGTCCCCGGCCGTGCTGAGGGTGTACGTCAAAAAGCCGCGCGGCTTGGTGATCCCGTCGCCGGAGATAAACGCGATGGCTTCCATGCGTCCAAATTTGTCCCCGATCCGCCGAGTCAGCCAGGCGGCCAGGTCTATTTGGCTATCATCGAGGAGCTTTTGCGTGACGGCAGGGTTTGCGTAACACTCGTGCGCCGGGATCCTGATCTTTCCGATCTCGGGCGTTGTGGTTTCGGGGCGGGACACGGTTTCCTCCACCCAAGCCGCTCCTAAATCAGAATGGCTCTCCGGCTCTTCGTAAGCGTCGCTGGAAATCTGGACAACCCGGCTGATCTGGCGAATGGGCGATGAATTGAAAATGGTTTCCAAAATGCCGCGGCTCAACGGGCTCGGAACGAAATATCCCCCGGAGCTGTCATCGCCGACCGACATCGATTTTTCGTGAAATCCGCTGGGATCGCCGCTGCGGATATACAGACGCAAGGCTTTGTTAAGTTCTGCGCGATCCTCGCCGCCGTAGCCGCCCGTGGGGCCTAAGCCTTGGCGCTGGTGCGCAATCTCGATATCGGAAACCCTGGCCCTCAGCTTATCGATGCTGCCGTTAATCGCCCCGTCGCGAAGGGTGAGCGTTTCGTGAAATTCTTGCACCAGGGATTGGACCTCGTTAAGTGCTGTCATTCTTCAACCTCCTCGGAAAAATTAAAATTGGCACCCCCCCCTTAAGGGAAACCACGCGCGCCTCAACATCCCGCTGAAGCGCGCTGGCCCATCCGAGGAGATACACGTTCAATTATAGGTCGTTCCCGGCGGGGTTTGAGGCGGAATATCAGGCATCTCCGGGTCCAACGCGCCGTCGCGGATCATCGCGGCGATCTGCTCCAACACCGTGGCCGCAGCCTCGGGTCCGAAGTCGCGCACAAGCTTCGATGCTGCCGCCCATATGAAACAGCGAGGCAACATCGATGCAAATTCCGGGAACTTGTGCTCTAGGTTTGCGCCGACATCGCCGAGAAAGAGGGCGAAAAACTCAGCGGCGCGTTCGGCGTTGTCAAGGTCCATCTTCGCGGGGATCTTTCGATCGACAGGCGCTTTCATCATGCTTCACCTCTTTTGTGATTTAGGCGCTTGTAACCTCGTTTCCCCACGCATGCCAGCCCGCCGGAGGATGTCCACGCCTGAAAAGCTCGATACGCGGGCCGTGTGGGTACATGGTGTCGATAAGCGCCCGGAATTCGTCCGGCTTGGCGGAATGGGTGTGGCCCCCGCGCCACATCGCCACCACTGACCGCAAAGGCGTCGGCCAGGGCCTCGCGTTCGGGGTGACCGCCGCCAGTCGCGGACCAAGTTGATCCGCCACTGGTGAATCTTCCCCCATCTCGCGGCCTTTCCTCAGCGGCTTCTCTCCGGCGGTTGTTAGCGGCTTCCAGAATGTGCTCCCGCACGGACACCCACTTTTCACTTTTCTCCCGCGCGGCGAGCCCGATCAGCGCGCGCTGAAGGCCGGTGAGATCCCGCCGGTTCCCGTTCAGATCCCAGGCATATTGAAAAGGGTCGCCTTCGTGGGTGCGGAACTGCGGCTCTATGCCAAGCTCTGTACAGGCTTTGTAGCGGTTTCGGCCGTCCAGGATCTTCTCGTCGGAGAGCGTAATGGGTTCGCGCAGCCCGTTCGCGCGAATGCTTTCCTTAAGCTCATGGTAGCGATCCTCGCGCATAAGGGGAAAAAGCTCGGCCGCCTGATGGACCGGGTACTCGGTGGCGCTCCCGTTCATGGCCGCCTCCCCGCCAGCCGTTCGGCCAACTGCCGCGCCAACCTTGGATCGGCGATCACGTCCGCGTAGTCCTCCGGGTCCAACTTGGCGAGTAGATTGTCCGGGGTGACCGATAGCCCAGCGCAGGCATCATCCAGGATGCGCGCGAGACAGGGATCGACTTCCCCGTTCCCCTGAACACCCCCTTTCTGGATCGGTAGGACGGTAGGATCCTTATGTGGCGTGGGTTTCGGCGGATCTGGATCGGTAGGCGCCTCATCTTTTCCTACCGATCCGAAATCGCCGAAACCCGCATGGTTATTGAGTCCTACCGTCCTACCGTTCTGATCAGGGGGTAGATAGCGGTCAAAGACTCTTTTTAAGAGCTTGAGATGGTAGCCACGATCTTTGCCGCCATTTATCCACAACTGCGTTGGCTTGACTTTGAACGGTTTGAGGATCCCCGCCAGCACGTTCTTGGTTATCGGCTTGCGGCTTCTTCCCCATTCCGGCCAGGGCCTGTCTTCGAGGGTTGCCAGGTGCTCCACAACTTCACTCGATGACAGCCGATCCGTCTTCCGTTCCCTGAATAAGTCGCGCAGGTCCGACAACAACAGGACGCCCGCGCTTTCATCCTCCTGATCCCCGAACGCAAGCGCCGCTTGCCGCGCCCGTTTCGGCCAGCGTCCACCGGCCAAGTCCGCCAGTGCCAGCAGCGGCCGCCAATTATCGGCCGCCCGGTCGTTAAGAATCGCCGGTACCTCGGGATCAGCCTCGGATATCCAAGGATGGTAGTTTTGCACCCAGCGAACGCACTTGCGGCGCAGGGTAAGCCCGTCGAAGCGGTTGAGCCTCTCGATACGCTCGCCAGGCAGCCGCCGTTGCATCACGATGGTAATCGAGCGGTCAGCCAGCGTAGAGGGCAACTTGCCAATCAGCGCGAGCGCCTTGGGCGCCCAGGTGGTAAAGCTCTTGGGGTCGTGGTCTTCGCCAACAGGCCGGATGATATACGATCCTCTGCGAGTATGGCCGCAGTTCAGGACACCGCGAAGCTCTTGATTTTCCGGCAGGAAGGTATCGACCTCATCGATTAGCAAACTCGGCCTATGCTTGTTGATCGCTCGAAACACCGCAGCGCTGGTGATATTGCTCGCCGGCAGCGGCCGACTGACCAGCTCCGACAGCAGACCCACAACCGTGGTCTTCCCACACCGTTTTTGCGGTGAGGTAAGGGCAAGGATCGGCGTGCAGTCCCGAAAGTCGCAGGCGTAGGTATGCAGCGCCCACAAGGCGAGCACCTTATCGCCGTGCCGCGGTAAGACTGCATGACGCCGGAACGTGAACGCCAGTTCGTTGAGCAGGGTTGCACCGTCTACCGCCACTTCCCACGGCTCCGGATCGTCGATGTTCAGATCCTGGCCTTGGCCGCCCTCATCATTGCCGCCGCGCCGCCGGCGTTCTAGGTTTCGTTCTTCGTCTAGTGCCGTTGGTCTGACACCCATCTTTTCCGCGAGCGGCTTGCGGATCAGGTCATAGTCAATGGGTTTGAGATCTGCGAGAAACGGTGGCAGTTCCTCCGCGCCTTTGGAAGCCGAAAACTTCTCCAGAACTTGCGCAATCCATTGCTCAACTTTAGTTTTCTCGTGCCCCTCGGCCTGGCCTGGCGCCTCCGCGTTCATCGCCCACCCCCGGTCATCCGTGTGATGCGCTCCAGGCGCCGCTCGGTCAGCTCCCAGCGCCAGCATTCGGCGCAGCGATTACCGCATGTGGGGATGGTAGGCGCCCCGCACTCCCGGCACGATAGCGCCGTCGACCCGACCACGATATACTTAGAAAGTCGGTAAACAGTGGTGTGGGTGCCGGCGTTGTTGTGTAAGCCTGCCCAGGATCGCGCTCCGGGCAGGCGTCTCAATCTTTCTTCCATGGATCATTCCTCCCCCTTCCCGTTCGAGATGCGTTTGCGCTCTCGAATGAATGCCTCGATATCCGTGCGCTCGTAGCGCACGCCGCGCCGGGTGTCCGGACTGAGATAGATCGGGGGCGGTCCGTAGTGCCGGAGGCGCCAGTCTTTCAGGGTGTTGGGGGAGATCCCGAGGAGCTCGCTCGCAGCGAGCGTATTGAGTAGAGAGATTGGTTTCATACCACAAGCCTCGCTAAGCCCGGCGACAAGCCGAACGTTACCGCTCTACCCGATAAAGGGCAGATCTCGCTTGTGGTAGGTGACTTCCATTTCGGCCTCTCCCTGATGGCATGAACAACGATTTACAGTCCGAGAACCCCGCGAGCTTCCAGCCCATACGGGTGCCGCCGTCGCTCCGTGCGGTGCGCTCCCTCGGTCCAAACGCGCGCCTACCGTCATCGTGCGCCGCCGTAAAGCAGCCACTTACGACAGAGGATAGTGGGTGCCCCTAGCGGGTGTCAACGGATATCCTGCGTTGAGCCGCGCCACCGCCGCCGCTTTATGATCGGGACTCAAGTGTGCATAGCGCAACGTCATTTTGAGATCACTATGGCCGAGCAGCTCGCGCACGGTATTAAGATCCACGCCGGCCATGACCAGCCGACTTGCGAAATGGTGTCGCAAATCATGCCAGCGAAAGTTATGCAGCGCCGCGGCGCGCCTTAAGGTGGTCCACGCCCGCTTGATGTACGTAACCGGAAACACCGCGCAATGAGCGTTCTGTTTCCTCCAGGCCGCCAAGGTGTCCAGCGCCTCATCGTTCAGCGGGATGTGCCGTGCCTTGCCCGATTTCGCGGAGGCGCCCCGCACCGTCAGCACCCTTCTGCCGAAGTCGATGCTCGCCCACACCAGGCCGAGCAGCTCCGCTTGCCGCAATCCGGTATTCATCGCGATCAGCACGGCGGGCGTGAGGTAATCGACATAGCGGTGTGCGCGCTCCCGACGCCTAGAATCCCGAGCGGCAAGCGCCGCCCGCAAGCGGTGTTCTTCCTCCTCTGAGAGATAACGCACGATGCGGTTGTCATCGGTGCGCAGCGGCCGCAGTCCATCCAGCGGATGGCGATCGAGCAGCTTGACCGCAAGCGCGTGTGAGAGCGCCGCGCGCAGCTCCGCGACGTCGCGATTGATGGTGATCGGCGAGACGCCATCGCGCTTGCGCCGCTGCCGATGCTTGGTGAGATCCCAGACCGTGATCTGCGGCATAGGCTTGTCCAGGAACTCGGGGAATACCTGTCTAATGCGCGCGATCATCATGTCACCGCGCCGAAACTGCTCTACGTGATGCGCGTAGATCTCGTCAAGGAACGTCCCAAGCACCTGTGCGCGTTCCCGCCTTTGCGCCTCCAGGCGCGCCCGGTGCGCCTCCCGCTCGTTGGCCCTGCTTTCCTGAATATCCTCCCCGCGCGCCACCCTTCCGCGCAGCGCATCGGCGCTGCGGCGCGCCTGGTAGACCGTGAAATCTTCAACCGGCCCGATGCGGTAGCGGCCCCGCTTCCCTTCTAGGTAGTACTGCAAGTAATAAGTCTTCTTTCCCGAAGGCTCCACGCGCACCAGCAATCCACGACAATCCCGATCCCGCTGATCATAGGGTTTCGCGCCTGTCTCCAGGTTGGAAACAACATGATCGCTAAAGCGCAGCACTCAAACCGACCCTCGCATTGGGCGCATTTGGACGGCCTCACGCCGGATCAAACACTTAGGAAAACCGCAAAAAGACAGTCCAAAGACAGTCATGCGCTAACATACCGTACTCGTCTTTACATGTCCATAAATATCCCTTATACTACTGTTTATCGCGTTGGGTCAATGTACTAGCGAAGCAGGTTAAACAGACAGGTTGGAAGGGTTTACAGCGGTTTACGGATGGGAAAAGAGGCATGTTCTCGCGTTCGCAATGCGAAGGTCGGGGGTTCGATCCCCCCCGGCTCCACCAATAAAAACAAAGGGTTTATAAAAGCCTCGAGCGGACAGGAAAAGCGGTTAAATGCTGAGTAAGTGAAGCCGTTAGGCGGGTGCTTTTCCACTTCGTGCGTGGCGAGCCCTTCGGAGGGGCGGTGCATGACCTGGCTGAGCAAAGTATGGCGCTTCATTAAGAACGAGAAGAACCAGAAGACGCTCGCCTTCGTCAGCTGCGTATTCCGGCCATCGTGATCGCTTGTTCCGGAGCATCGTGATCACTGATTCCGGGGATCGTGATCATTCATCGGAGCGAAGCGACGGTGTTGTTCTATTCTAAATCTTCTTTACCCTCTTTATAAAAAAGATCGGTCATCTTATCTTTCGCTTCACGACGAA
>JBOIEE010000276.1:0-12324 GCA_050740975.1 Gammaproteobacteria bacterium
GGCGGCGAGGTCTTTCCCATGCACTAGCTCAAGGGTGTCGATGTCGCTGCGGCGGAGCCAGGGGCCGGCCGGGTAGGCCGCATAGGCGACGATCATAGGCGTCGGCACGGCGCGGGCCGCGAGGCAGAGCGCGTTGGAGAGCTCCTGCGGCGCGCGCGTCGGCGCCAGAAATCGGTCACCCGTGATCCCGGCGAGTAGCCCGCCGTGCTGCGAGTGACGTACGACGACGCGCGTCGTGCCGTCGGGAAGAGTGACCGCGTATGCCGGAACGCGCCCCTGGATCCGGCACCGGCCTAGGTGTCGAGCGGCATATTCGTACAGAGTGTGTGACAGGGCGATCGCCTCGCGGACGCTATCGGTGTGCTCACGCCGGACCACGACATCCACCCCCCGCAGCCGGAACCGGATGTAGCCATCGGGGGCGCGTGCGGCGAATGCGGGAGAGCCGGCGGTCACGACGCGACGCTGAACGGGCCGCACATAGCGGAGCAGCCGAGGATAAAGCCGGAGGTCGGCGCGCCGCCCGGCGGAATCAACGGCCACGCGTCAACCGTAGGCACACTCTCGTGGTCGCAGGGTACGGACCTACGCGGGATGTGGAGGGAGCGGAAAAAGGGGGCGCCCCGCAAGCCTCAAGATGGCCACGCCGCGCTTGGTCTTGCATGCGTGGATGCTCCTTGAAGGCCCCGAGGCGATAGCGCGTAGGGGATGGGTCAGGACGCGAGAGTTTGCTGGGTTTCATGGAGGCGGTCTCCGTTGGTTTTATGGTGGGTGTGCACACAGAGGATAGGTCCCCTATGCAGGGCCGCTCTAAACTACCATCGAGAGCGTTACAAAATCGATGAAGAGGCGTTCGAATATGAAGTTAGCGGCCGTTTCGAGTAAAAATACTACAGCAGAGCTGAGCTTGTGCATAGCGATGAAGCTAAGCGACGAGCCCGGATGCTCGGCGACATAGTCCAAGCCGGACTTCTCCGCCTCCGTCTTGGCGTTATTCTGTGGCTTGATACGCCATAGGGAAAGCAGCGCGTAACTGAAACTTGCTTCCTTCTCCGCGACCAGCTCTGCACCCATGCGGAACATCTGCGAGGGCGTCGATCGAGAAGCTGAGACCGTGGCAACTCATACATAACGCTGCGCACCATCTTTTCGTTGGGCCACAGATCGAGATTCTGGTTGCGCTGGACGCCGGCGCGCCTCCGTGGCAGATGGCAAGTGGCACAGGTGACGCCACTACGCCATGAGAGGCTAGGCTATCGTAGAATATTGGAAAAACAGAGTAACCCCAAGTCCACGTGGAGGCGCATGGTAAAGGTAGAGGTGCGCGATTAGACCTTTGATCCTGGGGGAAATCGGCCGCCATCAAGAAGCGGTGCTGAGCCGTGGCAGGTGGTTAGGCGCCACCGCGGCCTTTGTCAAACCGAACGGATGATGGCAAGCGTTAATCAACTCCTTTAAAGGCAGGGGCTCATGCGCGTCAGCGGTTTCACTTTTATCCGCAATGGAACAATGCTCGGTTATCCATTTGTGGAGAGCATTGTTTCTGCCTTACCGCTTTGCGATGAATTCGTAGTGGCGGTGGGGCTGAGCGAGGACGATACCCTGGCCCGGGTACAAGCTATCGCAGATCCGAAGATCCGCATTCTAAGTACTCAGTGGAACGAGCAGATGAGGGCGACAGGCCACGTGTATGCGCAACAGACGATGATCGCACAGTTCAACTGCACGGGCGACTGGGCGCTTTACCTCCAATGCGACGAGGTGCTGCACGAGGACGATTTGGGCGCCATTGGCGAAAGCATGAAGCGGCATCAGGGCGATCCTCGAGTCGAGGCCCTGGTATTTGACTATTACCACTTCTTCGGCAGCCCCGATTGGATCGCCGTGAGTCCGGGCTGGTATCGGCGGGAGGTGCGGATCATACGCAACACCATACGAAGTTATTCCCCGTCCGATGGGCTGTTTTTCGTGGTCATGGACCGAAACAAACGAGGCCGCTATCCACGGGCAGCACTGGCGGATGGAACAATCCATCACTACGGGCACGTGCGCTCTCCCGCCAAAATGCAGGCGAAGATCCAAAAGGTGAGCCGCTATTGGGGACACGAACCACCGCCGTTTACCCATTACGCCATCGACCCCAGTGCTCTGCGCCCGTTTTCTAGCCGGCACCCCGCGGTGATGCGGCGCTGGCTCGCCGAAGAGGCGGCACAGTGCTATGAACCCGATCCGAGCCATGTGCCGAGCCGGCGTGAACGTCGGCACCGGCTCATGATGCATGTCGAAGACTGGCTGGGTGTGGATCTGACCAGAAAACACTTCAAGCTGGTCCATGGCTGAATCGGCTATGGATTGGTATAGCCTGCGCCGTCGGTGTGATGAGGCGAGCCGCTGGATGGCTGTCGCAACGGCCTTCAGCCTGGTGGTATCAACTGCGCTCTGCACGATCACGATGCTGCTTTTCCTCGTGTTTTGGATCGCAAGCGGGGGATATCGGGCGAAGCTTGCCCGGATCCAGGCGCAACCGATCGCGCTTTGGTCCTCAGCTCTATTGCTGATGCTGATGCTCGGTGTTGTATACTCCTCCGCTAGCCTTGACCAATCCCTTGATACGCTGCGCTCCTATAGGGAGCTTCTATATATCCCGTTGTTGCTCACCGCGTTTAACGAAGAACAATGGCAACGTCGCGGCTATTACGCTTTTCTCGTCGCCATGGGGCTTACCCTCATCCTGTCCTATTGCAAGCTCTTTGGTTGGCCTCCCTTGGGACCCCCGGAGCAGGAATACACCGTGTTCAAGGGACGCATCGCTCATGGGCTGCTGATGGCTTACGCGACCTATCTGTGGGTCGAGCACTTCATGCAGCAAGGGCGTTGGCGCTGGCTATGGGGGATCCTGGCGGCCCTCGGCCTCGTCAATCTACTGCTGATGATAGGTGGGAGAACCGGGTATTTCGTGTTTTTCGCCCTAATCGTGCTTTTCATGTATCGCCATTGGCGTTGGCAAGGCCTGCTCGCCTCGGGGCTGGTTGTCGTGGGGCTGGCTCTGGTCGCTAGCCATACTTCCGACATTTTTCGGGCGCGGATGGAAGAGATGGTGAACGACCTTAAAAGGCCCGAGGCCAAGGTGATCACTTCCAGCTCTGTGCGGCTCGAATTTTATAGTAATACCTTGGGGCTCATCATGCGCCATCCCATACTAGGTGGCGGCACAGGGAGCTTTATTCCCGAATATGCGGAGCTTGCAAAAGAGAAGGCTCTCTATCCGACTAATAATCCTCACAACGAATTCCTGCTCATCACCACTCAGGTAGGTCTCTTCGGATTGGTGCTCTTGCTAATGCTGGGCTATCGCCAGTGGCGCATGAGCTATGGGCTCAGACCCGAGTTTAGCGCGGCCGCCCAAGCACTGATCGTCACCATGGCAATCGGCAGCCTCTTCAATTCCTTGCTCTTGGATTTTACCGAAGGGCATTTTTATGCCTTGCTAACGGGCGTTTGTTACGGGCGCTACAAAAGCAAGTGACCCAATTAAGGCTATCCGTCAATAGTGGTATATGAGGCGTTTCAGGCGGCTGTCCTGTCGACGTGCGGCGTACTTCGCTGAGCCTCATACCATGTGTGCCAGCGATGCGACGGCGAAATCGCCGTCGCCGGGACTAGTCACCGGGTCCCGGATCCAATACAGAGGGACCCGCCCGTAAAAAGATGCCCACTGGGTGAACGTGCTTGGGGGACCCACCAACCGGTCGCAGGCGGCCAGGGCGTAGAGATCCTCGATCGCGACACCACTCCCGAGTGTGACCGGCAGGCCGGGGAAGTCCGTGAGCCGGAGAGCCGCGTCGGAGCATACCAGAAACCCTACGCGCTCGCTGCTGTGACGCGCCTGCAGTGCGGCCATGATCTCCCGGTAGCGATCGACAGGATAGAAATAGCGCCCCGCCATATGGTCGACGAAGTCGCCGTGGCGTACGTGAACCCCGATGAGCAGATCACACCCCTGCCGTGCGGCCGCCACCCGCGCCGCCACGGCGGCCCGATGCACGGTTGTGGGCGTGAAATAGGCGCGGATCCGGTCGGCGTATCTCGTAACCCCCACCGTGTCCCGGAACTCCCAGCCCCGCAACAGGGTGACGCGCGTCTTCCGGATCTGCTCGTAGACGGGCGGGGCGGTGAGTTCCACGCCGTGGGGCCCGACGGGGCTTTCGATGCCGCGGATCCAGGGGGCGAGTCCGGGGACCCGGTTCACCGGGCGGGAGAGCTGGAAGGCTATGTGGTAGAGCAGCCGCGTAAAGCGCAGGGTGCCGTAGACCGTATCACGGCCGCGGGATGGGCGCCGCGGCGCAGGCGGCGGATAGGGGCAGAGTAGGGTGTTGCGGGTGGACTCGAACAGCGCGGCATAGGTCTGGAATGCCGGGTTGAGGACCTTGTAGCCGTGCCCCTCGGCGAAGGCGATGACATTGGCAAAGTGGACGATGCGGTTGCCGAGCCGGCCAGTGCGGAGCGCCACCACTAGCCACTTGCGCTGAGGGAATCTAGGCATATGCGTAATCCGCGAAATCGATCAATCGCTCCGGGAGGTTGACGGGAGCCCTGAAGCATACTTGCGCAGTCGAATAGTGCAAGCTCGATCACGATTGTCCAGACTATTCTTTGGCATCCGGGGGGAACCACATCAGACCCGAATCAATTGTTCTTCCCGGCGGCGGCCAGGACAGCGCCGACAGACTCATTGCTTCTCTTTTAGCCAGGCGCAGCTACCATGATCCTCAGACCACAGTAGCGAGTAGCATGAAACCTGAGCTACGCAATGTTTTTAACAGAACGATATACTAGCCAGGGAAAGGCCCTGTGGCGAAGGGCTTGCCGAGATCCCAAAGGTAACGGGGTCCTTACTTGAACAACAACGATGACTAACTTGAGCGTCATCATCATCGCAAAGAATGAAAGCACCGATATCCGCGCCTGTCTTGACTCGGTGCGCTGGGCCGACGAGATCGTGGTGGTGGATGGTGGCAGCCGGGACGATACGGTCGCCATCTGCCGCGAATACACCGACAAGGTTTACATTTGTGAAGATTGGTCCGGATTCGGCCCCCAGAAGAATCGGGCCTTGAGCTACGCCACCGGCGAATGGGTTCTGTCGGTGGACGCGGATGAGCGTGTATCGCCCGCGTTGCGAAAAGAGATCGAACACGCGATGGTCTCGGAGCGCTTTGTCGGCTATGAAATCCCACGGCGGTCCAGCTACTGCGGCCGGGCGCTACGCCATGGCGGATGGTGGCCGGATCATGTGCTGCGCTTGTTCAAGAGGGAACAGGGTCTTTTTTGCAATAGACGGGTCCATGAAAAGGTTATCATGAGGGGACCGCTCGGACGCTTGCAAGAACCGCTGATCCATGAGACCTTTGGTTCCCTGGAGGAAGTCTTGGACAAGATAAATAGCTATTCCAGCGAGGGTGCCCAGTTGTTCTATGAGCAGGGGAAGCGGGGAGGACTAGGGGCTGCCCTCGCTCATGGGCTATGGGCCTTTATTAGGACCTATTTTTTGAAAGCGGGGTTGCTGGATGGCCGGGAGGGTTTAATGCTCGCTATTTCAAATGCGGAAGGAACTTATTACCGCTATCTAAAACTGGCCTATCTCCCTGATCGAAAAGAGCGCTCCGATTCTGAATAATAACGATAATAACGGCTTTGTTTTTCTCCCCACGGGCTGAAGCCACGGGCACAGTTAATGGTCTTGCCGCCGCATGTCACGTAAGCAGCAAAGCCCGCAAAGGGTTGTTCCCTCAGCTGAGGAAATGCAACCGCGATCTGGACAGACGAGGAGGCTACGCGAGCGGCACAAGGATTAGATCGGTGGTGGTTTCCGCGGTAGCCAGTCGTGCGCCCTATTACTTGCTCCGCCAATGAGATCCTGCGCGCGTCGTATCCTGCTCATCGCGACCCGTCAGACCGGAGATGTGCTGCTGGTTACTCCTTTGTTGCGCAGCCTGAGACGAGCTTATTCCAAATCCCGCATCGATGTATTGGTGTATTGCCGCACTGGGGGCATGCTGGAAGGCAATCCCGACCTCGATGTGATGATCGAAGTGGATGAGCATCCGGACGAGTCTCAATCACTGCGAATGCAGACCGGCTGAAGCCGGGACTCCGAACTTTCCCGAAGGCGCTGCTACAGACCAATGAACCGCCATGAAAATTCTCGCCATCCATTTTAAGTATCTGGGTGATGCAGCCATCGTCACGCCGGCGCTGCGGGCCATCAAAGAGCATTTCCCGCATTGCGCTTTGCACGTGCTGACGCCGGCGGAGTTCGCGCCCATTTATCAATACCTGCCCTGGCTGGATAAAGTCTGGGGCGTCCCCCGATCGCGCGGGCGCGCCCGACTCAAAGAAACCTGGCCCATCATCCGTGCGCTGAGGCGGGAGCGCTTCGATCGCTCGGTCGATTTTGTCGGCAATGATCGCGGCGCCATTTTGAGTTTGCTATGCGGCGCGCGGCAAAGGCTCGGCCCCACCGCCGCCGGCGGGTTCTTCGGACGTCGGTTTTGCTACACTCAAAGAATCCAAGAAAGGAGTCTCGATCCAGCCTGGGTGCAAAGGCACCTGCAAGTGCTCGCGGTCTGGGGCGTTCAAACGCCGCGCTCTTTGGAGATAGAAGTCCGGGCCGCTCCGAAGCTGGATCAGTTTGCTGAAAAACTTTTGCCGGACAAAATGATCGTTTGTCATCTCGCGACCGGACAGGCGAAGAAGGACTGGCCGATTGCACACTGGGCGGGCTTTCACAAATTGGCTTCTGCTGCCGGCCTCGAACTTGTCTTTATGTCCGGCAACAGCCCGCGTGAACGTTTGTTGCTGGAAGTGCTGCGCAAATCGGCGCCGGGCATCTTCGTCTTGCCGGTGCTGCCGGATGTGGCCGCGTTGCTGGCCGTGTTGAAGCGGGCCAGACTTTTCATCTCCGGCGACACCGGTCCCTTTCATTGCAGCGCTGGGTTGGGAGTGCCGGTGATCGGGCTATTTGGCACCGACAACTCCCTCGCTCATGCCGCTCCTTTGTATCGCTCAGAGCAAGTGATCCGAGGCGGTCCATGCACGTGCGACGGACATTCCGATACGTGCTACAGCAGTCAGCCGTGTATGGCGGTCATTTCTCCGGATGATCTGTTGCGGCGCGTGCAGCAGGTTCCTGGAATCCGTCGCACAGCCAACTCAGGCGGTGACAATAAGAAGTATCGTGGATAGCTCACGATCCTGGTGCAGAGCATGTGTTCGGACGACCGAAAATGGTCGGAGGGAGGTAATACTCTCGCGGCTCACCCACCATAAACGCGCCACGCCTCTGGTGTGGCTGACGGTGGACGAGGCGACTCTCAGGGATCCTAGGAATGCCACGAAGACCAGGTTCTAGTGCGTTTGTCTGAAGTGCCGCCCGAGGGCATTCACGTCTTGATCGTGGCCGACCGCTGCTTTGGAGACCAGAAGCTGTATCATCTCTTAAAGCACGAGCTTAAATTTGACTATGTCATTCGCTTTCGGCACATCCATGTCACCGATGCTCAGGGGAAGACTCGGGTGGCGGCTGAGTGGGTCGGTCGTCCCGCTCCCTGTGCGGGGTGTGTGAGGGCGGACCGGACCACTATCCTGTGGCACGGAATCGTGCCCTGCTACCAGGAAGGCTGTGAACGGCATAAGAACAGCTACAGCCGACGCCTCGACCAGCTACCCGCCCGCACGGGTGGTTGAGGGGGTGGAACGCTTATTGGCGGCGCATTCGGTCGCTTAAGAATCTCCCATGAGGATATTGGTCGTCAAGACCTCGTCGCTGGGTGACGTGGTGCATATGCTGCCGGCGGTAAGCGATGCCGCGCGCTCCTGCCAGGGGCTTTGCGTAGACTGGGTGGTGGAAGAAGGGTATAGCGCCATCCCGAGCTGGCATCCCAATGTGGATCAGGTGCTCCCTGCGGCTTTTCGTCGTTGGCGTAGCGCATTGGGGCGGCGCTTGACCTGGCGGGAGATCAGCGCCTTCGGAGCCCAATTGAGGACGGAAGACTATCTTGCCGTGATCGACAGCCAAGGGCTTTATAAGAGCGCCTTTCTCGCCTCGTGGGCCCGAGGCCCGCGCTGGGGCTACGACCGCCAAAGCGCGAGAGAACCCCTCGCGGCCTGGGTTTACCAGCGCACTGTTGCCGTGCCCTGGGATCTACATGCTATAGAACGAAATCGCCGACTGCTCGCGGCTGCTCTAAGTTACCGGCATGACGGCCTTCCCGTCGATTACGGCCTAACAGCCATGCGTGCCCAGCTTCCGCGCCCCAGCGATTTGTCTCAGCCCTATGTGGTTGGGCTGCATGGTACCTCGCGATCGCAGAAGGAATGGCCGCTAAGCCACTGGCTGCAGCTCGGGCGCTGGCTCGATGCCCAAGGTGTGCGCTTACTCCTGCCTTGGGGCAGTTTGGCGGAACGCAAACGGGCTGAGCATATCGCCAGTGCTGTATCTTGCGTCCATGTGTTGCCGAGACTGGATCTCAACGCCCTGGCCGCGGTATTGGTTCACGCCTTGGCGGTGATGGGTGTGGATACGGGGCTTATGCATGTAGCAGCCGCCTTAGGGTGTCCAGGCCTTGCTTTTTATTGCGCTACCGACCCAAACCGCACCGGCGTGATAAGCCCATCAGCGGGAGCGGCCATGCATAATCTGGTTGCCTCCGAGGCTCTAAGCTGGAAGGCTGTCCAGCGGCGCCTGCCGGCTCTGCTCGAGGGGGAGGGTTCGCAAGGGCGAATCAATCACGTATGAAGCGGCAAAAGATCTTGGTCGTTGCTTTAGGACGGATCGGGGACCTGGTCCTGGTCACACCGATTTTCAGAGCCCTAAAGCAGCTTGATCCCATCCCTGAAGTCCACTTGCTCACCGAGCGCAATAGTTATCGAGCCGTTCAGGCCCATCCCTTTGTCGATAAGGTGCATGTTTACACCAAAAAGCCTTGGAGCACTTTGCAGCTTGTCTACACCTTGCGCACTACCCGCTTCGATCTCTGGATCGATCCCAAGGATCACTTTTCTAGGGAAAGTCGGCTTTTCGCTCGGATCGGCCGCTATCGCACGGCGGTTGGTTTTAACAGGCCCGGTAAACCTCGAGTCTTCACCCATTCGGTGATCCCACATACAGAACAATTGGGGGTTCCTATGAGCACTCGCGCTTTACGCGTCCTGGAGCCCTTGGGGATTTATGCGCAGGACGCGAGACCGGTGCTCGCCGTCGATCCGCAGGCGGCGCAGCGCTTATGCGAGTTCCTCAAAGAGCACGCCGTCGCCGCCTACTGCTTGGTGAATATCTCGGGCGCGATCCCCGATCGAACGTGGCAAACCGAAAAATGGATAGACCTGATCAACACCATTGCAAGAGAGAGCGACGGCTATTTTCTCATCTGCTGTTTGCCCAGAGATTACGTACAGGCTCGACAAATTCTTCAATCCACGGCAAAAACCTGTCTTTACGAGACCCCCTCGATCGTCGAGGTGATAGCGGCGGTGGCGCACGCGGATCTGGTCCTGACCGTGGATACCTCTATCGTGCATATTGCCTCGGCCTTCAACAAGGCTATTGTGTCATTGCACGCCAATATCTACCGCGAGTACACCAAGTACCGGCCCCTCTCGCAGCACTCGCGCGGTGTGATGGCGGCCAAAGAAGGCGCGACGGTGGGCGAGATAGCGCTGGAGAGCGCCTTAGGTGCCTATCGATCCCTTAGGCAAGAGCTAAAGCTCTGAGCCTAGCCTTACTCGGCCGGTTCCAGGTACAGGTACCCGACGCCGCCCGACAATCCGGAACCGGTGCTGGATTCCAAGGCAAGCGGCTGCAACGCCACGTTCTTGGCTCCTCCACCGATTAAGGCGGCGGCTCCCACACCGTAGATCAGCGTAGCCGAGGCTTTACCGCCATAGTATTTCCCGGCGAGGGCATGGGCACCTGCGCGAATATCCGATGCGGCCGCAATGACGGCGAACCCGATTTTTTCCCTGCGATTAAACTTCAAATCAACACCGAGCGCGATTCCGCTCTCGCCCCGATAGCGTTCTGATCCCCATGGACTATCGAAAATACAGGTGATGTCGACGGTAGAGCGGATGATCCAATTTTTCCCGGAGCCGGGCACCGTGTCGCAACTGAGGATCCCGACTTGAACCCCCTTTTTTTCGCCACCCGGCCCGCTTCCCTGGCCGTGAGCGCTGATCGGAGACAACAACGTAAAACAAAAACATAGCGCAAGAAAGCGGCTAAATGACCTCATACCGAGCCGGTCTTCCTGCCTTAGAAGCCTAAGCTAAATTTTCTTTTGGGGTTCAACGGCCCCGAGATCCCAGGAACGCTGGGCAAATCCCCACTACCCTTGCCCACGACCAATTGCGCCTTCATTCCCTTTTCCATGTGCTGGGCGATGTCACAGTGCACGAGGTAGGTCTGATCCTCGGCCGGCACGATGAAGGTCCCGGTCTTCTCGCCAAGTCCATTGACCTCCATATGAAACATGCCCAAGGGATAGATAAATCTTGGCAGACCATGCACCATCCATTGGTGGCGAATATCATCTTCGTTGATAAACCGCACGGTGAGGCGGGTGCAGGGCTTAAGCTTCCATTCGTGGGCATCGAAACCAAAAGCGGTACCGTTGTAGTTTTTGGCGTATTTTCTTCCGGCCTTAACGGTGATCTGTACATCTTCGCTGACACCCGAGCAACCGGGCGGCATGCGGTCCGTGTTCTCATTCATCACCATGCCCTGCATGTCCATGACACCGCAAACGCCTTCCGGCATCTGGTGTTGCTGCATCGTTGCGCTGCACTTGCCCTCGGCACATTTACCTTCGGCCATCTTCCCTCCCTCCGGTGCAGCCGACTCAGTCGCTGTATCGGTCTGCGCTGCTTGAGCGAGCATGTATCCTTGAGTTAGCTCGATGACGGAAAACGGATCCTCCGCGGCATTGGCCGTAAACGCCGCGGCCACCACGGAAGCTAAGGGGATCAGCGGCTTGTACATTGTTTACTCTCCACCTCTAGATCTTAGGACGTGAACGACTTGACTTGCCACCAACAAGTTTTCACAAGCATACCATTGGACTGTGCCCTAAAGTAAGTGTGCGGCTTGGTCGCAGTCATCGAGGAAAAGCCTGACCGCTTACGCAGGCATTTGTTGTACTATGCGGCTACGCCTCTTATCCAGCGCAAGAATACAAGAATAAAAGAGCTTGAGCTAAACGCCAGCCTGTGAAGGATTTGGGCTGAAAGGGAACCATGTTTCGATGACGTGGAGTGACGTAGCTAGGGGCGGGCCGTTGCTCCCCGCCGCACGATGGCAAGCGGCGCATACCAGAATAACAACGAGATGGTACCGACGATCTCCAAGCCGAGGATGTAATACGGCCAGGGGCCGAGATAGTCGAGCAGGCTCGGATGCAAAGGCTTATCGGCGAGATAACCGTAGTTGGTCCCGAATTTCCAGTTGAGCAAACCGGCGGTCACGGCGTACAGGTTGCTCATCAACCATACCCAAACCAGAGAAGGCCAATTGGGCTGCACGCGGCCGGTGGCCGCGAGGTAGGTCGCGCCCCAAACGATGCCGGCATGGGTGATAAAAAACTGTGCTCCCCAGAAACTGCGCACCGGCACTGACAGGTCCGGGGTCACAATAGCCTGCGCGCTTCCGGCAAGCCCCCAAAAATACGCCAGCAGGCAGGCCTTGTGATGCCGCGGCAGAAGCAAAGCCCAAGTGGTTGCGGCGGCTGCGAGATCACACAGGTTAAAAGGAAAAACCAGGTTTCCTTGCCAGAGGGCGCCGATCCAGCCGGAGAGCTCCGCCAGCACTAACACGGAGGCTAAGGCGTAGCGATACCGCTGATCAGCGGGCGGTCGAAAATGCCTGCGCGCAAGCAGCATTGCCACTACGATCGCAAGCGTAAGGCCTAACACCATGTTGTGATCGCTGACCAGAGGTTCAAACCCATTTTCCATGAGTAAGTTGCCTACGTTTTCGGGCAAGCCCCCCTTTACGGAACTTCCACGAGTGGCCTTTATCGAGTAGCTAAAGAGCTTTGTTAAGATCTAAAGATCCATTATATATTTATGGGAAACATCGGCATCGTACGTACGCTTCCGGCTTTACTGGCCGTTCCAATAGCTTGTTGGGCGGGCCGGAAGGTCCCAAGGCAAATTTGTTCTCCGCCCGCCCAGTCAAGCATAGGTAGGGGCGCACGTGTTTTTTGTCATCCGCAGGTAGTCGAAGACCAAGCGCACGTTGCGGGTGAGTTCGCGCATCTTCTGCGCCAC
>JBOIEE010000277.1:0-8809 GCA_050740975.1 Gammaproteobacteria bacterium
CTGCGTGTCCTATTCAGGAGAACTTCAATGGCCAAAGGCCAAAAACGCAGTAGTCGTGAAGCTAAGAAACCTAAGCAACCGAAAAAGGCTGCCGTTCCAGCGTCGCCTCTTGGCGTGACTTCGGCGAGAAAGCCCGCTGCTCCCGTGCCCGGAAAAAAGAAATAGCGGGCGCGAGGCAAATTCAAGGATCGACCGAGCGACTAGATAATCGCTCCTTGTTAATGATGTGTTCGCCCCGCTGCGCTGGACGGCGATTGCCGAGGGTAATCTCAAATTAACTGCCTGAATCCGTAGGCAGTTTGACTAGAGCTTATTTCCACGGTGGCTTGCCGGTGTATTGAGTAATTCGGTGTGTCATCAAAGCAAATACTTAAGCGCAAGCTGAGTGCCTGTCTCAGCTCATGGGTGGCGCCTGCGCTCATGCGGATTTGCCGGAGCCGCGCCCCGTGGGCCGGGAGATCCCGGCGCCCCACTCGCCGCTTGAGTCACCGGAAGTCTTGCCTTCCGGTCCTGCTATCACCGAGCCCGCCGGCGACCTCACACTACGTCAGGCGCTCTCCCTTGCGCTCTTTCTGGAGATCGAGGCCTTTGCTTTCGAGGTTCGCGCCCGAGGCCAAATCGGCGAAGTGTGCAGTCCACCACTCACGGTTCAGGGCGCAAATCTTCGGCAGAATTATCCTGCGTCTCAGCTTGCACGCGCCAGCCGCGTCCTATATAACGTAATCACGCTTAGCTTCTGAGAGCAGTAGATGTAAAGGAGCGATAATCATGAGCATAGCAACGAAACGAGGTGATGGCGGGCAGACCAGCCTGGCCGGCGGGACGCGTGTCTCTAAGGGCCATCTGCGGGTCGAAGCCTATGGCACCATCGATGAGTTGAATTCGGTGATGGGGTTTGCGCGCTCGATTTGCGAGGACCCCGAGGTGCGCGAGATCGTCAAGGCGATTCAGCGCGAGCTTTTCCGGGTCGGTTCCGCGGTGGCCACTGGGCCCGGCAGCAGAAAGAAACCCCCGCCCGTCACGGAGAACATGGTTGAGGCGTTGACGGCGCAGGTCCACCGCATTGAGGCCATCGAGGGCGTTCTCTCCGACTGGTCCCTGCCCGGCGAGCATCCGGCCTCGTCCGCATTCGACGTGGCGCGCACGGTTTGCCGCCGAGCCGAACGGCACTTGGTACGGCTTGCAGAGTCTGGCGAGGAGCTAAATCCGCCGGTGCTCGCGTACCTGAACCGCCTGTCCGATCTCCTCTGGCTGTTAGGCCGGTTGCTGGAGGCACGGGCGGGCATCGATGCCACCTTGCGTGATGCAGCGCACAAAGGGAACCGCTGGTCGCGCGCCTGGTGAGAGCAGCGCCGGGATCAAGCAAGCACGCATTGTGATCGTCTTCATTTCCGCGGCAGACACGGAACTGCTCTCGCTCGGGGGCGCGATCAGCCAACTGCCTGCCCGCTTCCCCGCCGTGCGCGCCTTTTTGAGCACTCGGCTGCAGACCGATGCAGAACTCAACGCGATGCTGGCGAATGTCGGGGCCGGCGCTCGGATCTTCGTGGTGCGCATACTCGGCGGCCGGTCCTTTTTCGAGCGCGGCTTCGAGCGGCTACGCGAGCTTTGCGAAAGTAGACAACGCCTGCTGCTCGCTTTCCCCGGAGACCAGCACCCAGATCCGGAGCTCTTGGCGCTCTCGAACGTGCCGCTCCCCGATCTCACCGCCGCATTTGAATACCTGATAGCGGGCGGAGTAGACAACTACAAGAACCTGTTGCTGTTTCTGGCGGATGTTTACCTCTCGACCGCCTACGGGTTCGCGCCGCCCGCAGCGGCCCCCAGCGAGGGCCTTTACCACCCGGATGCCCCCGACAGCCTCGCCTGTGCCACCCGAGGCCTGCCTGCATTCCGCGAAGCCTATTGGAAGGAAGGAAGACCCGCCATCGGCATGCTCTTCTACCGCGCATCCTACAACAGTGGTACCGCGGGCAACTAAAGGCGCTGATCCCTCCGCTGCTGGAGAAATGGCAGCCGGTGATCGGAGTTCAGGTAGTGCACTGGGGCGTCAAGAAGATCGAAGACTAGGTAGGGCACGTGCAACATCGTGGCACGGCGGATCTGGTTCAACTTGGAACTTGCTAAGGAGCCTGTGCCGTGCCTGGAGTACATCGCCGTGCATGAACTGGTACATCTTTTGGAACAGCTTCAAAACGACCGCTTCCGAGCGTTGATGGATCGGTTCATGCCGCAATGGCGCTTGCACCGGCATGGTCTAAACCAGACACCATTGGGCTATGAGCGCAACTGCGAATGAAGCGACACGCAACGGAAGCACAGATGCTGCTACACAGAAACAACAACGGTCATGCATGCGGCAATAAGCGCTCAGTGATCCGCAAAAGTATAAACCCTGGATGACCCGGTACGGCGTCACCCCACCGGGTCGAGCAAAGGTTGATCTGCAATCGATCAGTCGCTAGAGTGGCGTAGTCTGCTTCAGGTGTCCCGAGAGCGTCCGCTCTAGGGATGAAACGGGAAGCCGGTGCGTGGCGATCCACCATGCCGGCGCTGCCCCCGCAACGGTAGGCGAGTTATAGATCTGCACCAGGCCACTGTGGCGTAAGTCATGGGAAGGCGCAGATCCTGGGCTAGGCCCGCTCGCAAGCCCGGAGACCGGCCTGAGGCGAGACCAGTAAGTGCTGCGGCGGGCGGCGCGAAAGGTCAGCGTCTCATGCTCACCTCGGCCGGTCGAAACGGTCTCGAACCTCCCTCCGTTAGCGTTTATCCATCACTTTCAGACCTCCCGCGGGGTGCGGGACGGAGGAGGGAGATCCATGCGACGTATACGGGTTATCAGTTCGACAGTGCTGTACTTGTGGGTGGGGATAGCAGCGGCCTCGGCGGAGGATCCCGAGGAACTTGAGCCGCTGGTGGTGACCGCCAGCCGCACGGCGGTTCCGCTCGCAAAAGCCGGCAGTTCCATTACGCTCATCAGCCGCGAGGAGATCGAGCAGCGGCAGGCGCAGTTCGTCATCGATCTGTTGCGGGAAGTCCCCGGCGTGGCGGTCAGCCGCAGCGGTGGCGTCGGTCAGTTCGCGCAAGCGCGCCTGCGCGGCGCCGAGGCCAACCAGACCCTCATCCTGATCGACGGGATCGAGGCCAACGATCCGGGTCTCGGTTCGGAATTTGATTTCGCGGACCTACTGACCTTCGACGTGGAAAGCATCGAGGTCATCCGCGGTCCGCAGAGCTCGCTGTGGGGCTCTGACGCGCTCGCCGGGGTCATCAGTATCACCACCCGCCGCGCCGAGCACCCTTTGCGCTTCACCGGTCACGCCGGCGGCGGCTCCTTCGACACATTCCGCGGCGGGGGGTCGTTAGAACGAAAAAGTCAAAAATACCACCTTGCCGTGTTTGGCACGCACTATGAGAGCGACGGCATCAATGTGGCCGAGCAGGGGCAGGAGGACGACGGCTACACCAACGGCACGGTGTCTTTGCGCGGCGGTGTGGATCCGCTGCCGGGCTTCGGTATCGAGCTAGTGGCCCGCCACACCGATGGGCGCAGTCAATTCGACCCGACACCGTTTCCACTATTCCGTCCTGCCGATGGGGATCGGGAACGGGATGTGGAGCAGAACTACGGCCGCGTCCGGGCCACTCTCGATCTGTTCGAAGGCGGTTGGCAACACCGGCTGGGCGCCGCCATCACCGATACCGACAACGACAACTTTGCTGATGGCGTGGAGGAGAGCTCCACCAACGGGGAGCGGTTCAAGATCGACTACCAGACGAGCGTCTTCTTCGAGACGGCCGCGCTGGCTGACGCGGTCCATACCTTGACGTTTGCCTTCGAGCACGAGCGGGAGGAGTTCGTCCAGCGCGGCACCCCGAGCTTCTTCGGCGACCCCAATCAGGACCAGAACATGACCAACCTCGGCTATGTCGGGGAGTATCGCCTGGGTGTCTGGGAGCAGGTATTTCTGTCTGGCGCCGTCCGCCACGATGACAACGACTTATTCGAAAACGCGACCACCTACCGGGCGACGGCGGCCTATGTCCATCCGTCGTGGTCCACGAAGCTGCATGGGAGTTACGGCACCGGGGTCAAGAATCCCAGCTTCACCGAGCGCTTCGGGTTCACGCCAGATAACTTTGTCGGTAACCCCAAGCTTGAGCCGGAGAAGTCCGAGGGCTGGGAGATCGGCATCGAGCAACCCTTCTTCCAAGGGCGCCTGACCGCCGGGGCCACCTATTTCGATGAGCAGCTCGAAGACGAGATCAACGGCTTTTTCTTTGATCCCACTCTGGGTGGCCCTTTCGGCGGCTTTACGGCGGTGAACGTGGACGGCGAGAGCGAGCGCCGAGGTGTTGAGCTGATCCTTGCGGCGCTCGTATCGGAGGGCTTGAGCCTTAAAGGGGCCTATACTTATACCGACTCCACCCAGCCAGACGAGGTAGCCGGGCAGGATGTGCGCGAGATCCGGCGGCCCGAGCATGTGGCGAGCCTCGCGGCCAACTACCGTTTTCTCGCTGATCGTGCGAACATAAACCTAACGGTGGAGTACACCGGGGAGCAGATGGACAATGACTTCAGCACTGTTCCGGCGACACGCGTGACGCTTGACGATTACATTCTGGTCAACCTGGCGGTGACCTACGCATTACACGAGAAGGCGCGCGTTTTCGGCCGGGTAGAGAATCTGCTCGATCAGGACTACCAGGACGTATTCGGCTTTGAAACGCCCGGCATCGGCGGTTTCCTCGGCGTTGAAGTCGGCCTGGATCTGCTGTGAGAACCTCCAAGGAGACACGGTATGAAATACGCACTTATCTTTCTTGTAGCGGCCGCGCGGCTCCTCCCGCATCCGTTCAATTTCGCCCCCATCGGCGCGCTGGGGCTGTTCGCCGGGGCGTATCTGCAGGACCGGCGGGCCTGGGCAGTGCCTCTCGCGGCGCTGCTGCTGGGCGATGCAGTCATAGGCTTCTATGACCCGGTGGTCATGGCCTTCGTCTATGCGGGCTTCGCCTTGAGCGCTGTCATCGGGCGCATGCTGTTGCGGCCTAAACGAACGCCGGCGCGCATCGCTGCGGGGGTGCTGGCTTCGGCGAGCACCTTCTTCATCGTCTCCAACTTCGGTTGCTGGGTCGCTGGCATGTATCCACACACGCTGGATGGGCTTGCGCGCTGCTACGTGGCGGCTATCCCGTTCTTCGGCAACACACTCTCGGGCGATATCTTCTATGCGGCGCTCCTGTTCGGTGTTGCGGAAGCGGCCGCAGCGTGGCGGTTGCGACGCACCGCCGCCCATGCAGGCTGAACGCAGACCGAGACCGCGAGCGCTGCTTGCGTGGAGCAGCGGCAAGGACTCGGCGTGGACCCTAAACGTCTTGCGCCAGCAGGGTGAGGTGGAGGTGGTGGGATTGCTCACCACCTTCAATGCGGCATTCGATCGTGTCGCCATGCATGCCGTGCGACGCGAACTGGTCGAGGCACAAGCGCGGGCAGCCGATCTGCCGCTCATCGCTGTGCCGCTGCCTTGGCCGTGCTCGAATCTGGCCTACGAACAGGCCATGCACTGGGCACTCGATGAGGCCCGCACACAGCTTGGGATCGCCCGTGTAGCATTTGGCGATCTGTTTCTTGAGGACGTGCGACAGTATCGTGAAAGCCGGATGAAAGAGGCCGCTATCGAGCCGCTGTTCCCACTCTGGGGACTTCCCACCCATGAGCTTGCCCGCGATATGCTGAGAGCGGGTCTTCGCGCCCGCATCACCTGTATTGACCCATGCAAGCTTTGCGCCGACTTTGCCGGCCGTGACTTCAATGACAGGTTCCTCGACGATCTGCCTGAGGGGGTCGATCCCTGCGGCGAATACGGCGAGTTCCACAGCTTCGCAACCGACGGACCGATGTTCCAGAAGCCCATCCCCGTCGTCACCGGCGACATCGTCGAGCGCGACGGTTTTGTGTTTGCAGACCTGATGCCTATGAAGCCGGAGAGCGACGTGGGGGACGTGGGGGATGCCAATGCGGATCGTGTCGCTGCTGCCTAGTGCCACAGAGATCATTTGCTCGCTAGACCTGCAACACGATCTCGTGGGCGTCACCCACGAATGCGATTATCCGCCGCCAGTGGCGACCCTGCCTAAGGTGACCCGCACGCTGGTCCCCCATGACGCATCGAGCCACGAGATTGACCGCCTAGTGCGCCAGCGCCTGCAAGCCCAAAAGGCGTTATACACGTTGGACATGGAGACGCTGGCCGACCTGCGCCCTGATCTCATCGTAACCCAGGCGCTGTGCGATGTCTGCGCGGTGGCCGAGGCGGAAGTGCAAGAGGCCGCTTGCCATCTACCCGGCACTCCGCGCGTGCTGAACCTTGAACCGATGTCGCTCAGCGACGTCTTCGACAGTCTGCTCAGGGTTGGCGAGGCCACGGGGCGCGACGTGCTCGCTACGGAGGTAAACGCTCATTTGAAGGCCCGGGTCGAGCGGGTCGCCGAGCGCACGCGGCGGGCAGTGCACGAGCGTGCGCGTGTGGTGCATCTGGAATGGATCGACCCTCCGTTCAACGCCGGCCACTGGACTCCTGAGCTCATCGAGCTGGCGGGTGGCAGCGACTGCATTGGCAACCGCGGCAAACCCTCGTGCACGATCTCCTGGCAGATGGTGCTCGACGCGCAGCCGGACGTGCTGTTTGTCGCCCTGTGTGGATGTAACATCGAGCGCAGCCTTAAGGACATACCCATTCTTGAAGCACAGCCCGGCTGGTCTGAGCTGCCGTGCGTGCGCCAGAGCCGTATCTACGTTGCCGATGGCCATCAGTATTTCAATCGGCCGGGGCCGCGGTTGGTCGACAGTTTGGAGATGCTTGCGCACGCCCTGTATCCACAGGTTCATCCGATTCCGGACGGCGTGCCCGCGGCGCAGCGAATTACCGTATAGGACTGGGCTCCACAACATCCACAACCGCGCAGGCATGGCGTGATGTCCATAATCCTAGCGCTTACAACCAATTGTGGGTAAGATGCTCGAATATCACTACGGTGTGTAACAGAACCCAGTGATAACATGGGGTTTTCTATCTGACACGTATGGTGAAATTGGGAGGACCAATGAACAAGCAACTTGTGTTATGCAGCGTAGTATCGTTGATCAGCGCGATCTTGTCGGGCTGCGCCACAACTAAAATCGTAGACGTTCCGCAGCCGTGGTGCACCATTGCGGCGACGGCCATCGGCTCCGGCGTGGGTTACGGGGTCAACGAGGCGGTAGCAGACGACGATGAGGAGGGGGATTCTCGTCCGGGTGCGATTGTGGCGGGCGCCGCTTTAGGCGCAGCCGTCAGCTTCTTGCTATGCGGCGAGGAGAAAAAACCAGAGACACTACCAGCACCGGAACCTGCGCCAGAACCGGATCCCTGTGCTTTGGATGAGGATGGTGATGGGGTCAACGACTGTGACGACAAATGCCCCAGCACCCCCGCTGATGTTGAGGTGGATGCAAGCGGTTGCCCCAAGGCTGGCGAGGTTCTGATGCGGCTTGAAGGCGTTAACTTCGCCTTCGACAGCGCCAAGCTCACGCCGGAATCGGAGGAAATATTGGACCAGGCTGTCCAAGAGTTGCAGGAAGCAGCGAGTGTGACCGTCAGAGTCGAGGGCCACACCGATAGCATTGGTTCTGAGGCATACAACCTCGAGCTCTCCGAGCGCCGTGCTCAGGCCGTCGTTGATTATTTGATCAGCAAGGGCATCGACCCCAGTCGCGTAGAGCCCCAAGGCATGGGAGAAGGCCATCCCGTCGATACTAACGACACGAAGGAAGGCCGCTACCGTAATCGGCGGGTGGATTTTGTGGTGACGTCGAATCAGTAAGAACTGGGGTCTTTGCGTCTCATGCCAAAGGGCTAACGATACAAGCCGCCCGCGGCCTTGGGGAGGGGCCGCGGCGTGTGCGACGGAATGTGAAAATTTAAGCCAGGGGTTATTTAACTAAATGGAGGATATAATAAATTATATCAATATCTTTCTTGAGGAGCCTACTATGACCGGAATACTGGACGGGAAGGTCGCCTTGATAAGCGGCGTGAGCACCCCTTGGGCTCGTGGAGATCTTCGATAGCAGGGCAATGTGAACGCCCGGGAGATGAACTTATCGGTTACTAACCGAAGGGTCCTTAGTCACGTTGCGCCTGCGGAGCGAGGAATGGATTACGCTGCGCATTAAAGGGATTCGGAGATTCATTGCCAGCGGAAGGACATGTTTCGCGAAGCGTTGAGGCCTATTTACCTCTTTTTCGTGGTAGGAGCACGGACGGCTAGCGCACTTTACCTCGCTATCTATCCAGCGTTGATGAAGATTTTCCAGTCCTCTGACTCGGGCCTTCTTTGCCCTCGTTATCGCTGACGAAGCGCACTTTCGATCTAACGAGTGTAGCCTGCTGGCTTCAGAACGATATCGAATCTACCGTCGAACCAGACCCTGCTACCCTTTCCAACTTTTGTGAGCTTGATGATCCGATTTATGTCATTTGACGTGCATTCGTCGCCGCAAGCATCATTCGGAGCAAGGTACGGGTCTCCCTTGAAGTACAACTGTGTTGTCAGTGGCTACGAGACTTCGCTTTCGAGATTGAATCCGGGGGGCGGAGATCACTGTTTCAATCCATCCCGCCAACGCATCCAACATTTCGGCTCTGACGGATCTTCCTTCTCAGCAATCGGCGAGAAATTGGCATAACGCATTGAGCGGTATGGAATACTTGAGATAGAGGCGGATAGGCGTTACTGCCTACAAAGCTCTCGCTGCGGTGTTGGGGAA
>JBOIEE010000278.1:0-9125 GCA_050740975.1 Gammaproteobacteria bacterium
GCTCAGGATCAGGATCTACTCGACGTGCTTCTGGCCAACGGGCTTATCTCCCAGGCCCAGTTTGCTGATCTTAGGGTCAAGGTCGGGGCGGCCAAGAAAATCGAACAAGAGGCCAAGGTCTCGCTCACCGAGGGCTTCAAAGTCAAGTCCCAAGACAAAAGCTTTCAAGCGCAGGTCGGCGTCTATTTTCAGATGGATACCGCTTTATACAACGACGATCTGACCGATTTCTCCAGTGGTAATGAATTGCGCCGCGGGCGCCTATCCGTGGCCGGAACGGTGTTTTCGGACTGGGATTACAAGCTTGAGGCGGACTTTGCGGGCACCACCCAGGGCGGCAGCACGAACAACGTCACGGTAACCGATGCTTATGTGCGCTACACCGGCCTCAAACCCTACGCCTTTACGGCGGGTAACTTCAAGGTGCCCTTTAGCCTGGAGGCGGTGGGCAGCGCGAGATATCTCACCTTCATGGAGCGAGGCTTGCCTTTCGCCTTTCTCACCTTGCGTCGCCTGGGTGGCATGGCTTCGGCCAACGGCGACAACTGGACGGCTTCGCTAGGCCTTTTCGGTGACAGTGTGACCAGTCAGAACACCGACGACGAGGGCATGCAGGCCGCTGGGCGCATCACCTTTGCGCCGTTCTTCCAAAGTGACCGGGCGTTGCATCTTGGGGTCGCGGGAAGCTGGGTGCATCCACAGCAAACGGCAACGGGAACAAAGCTCGAGACGGTGCGGTTTCGCTCCAAACCGGAATCCAATATTATCTCCGATAGCCTGGTCGAAAGCGCTACGCTTTCAACCCCGGGAAGCACCTTCGGGCGCAGCAGTGGCCGCTTGGTCGATACCGGCAACATTCCTGGAGACGTCAACTACTTCACCCTATTTGGGGGCGAGTTGGCTGGGGTCTATGGGCCGTTCTCGGTGCAGGGGGAATATATCCGCGCCGATATGGATCGAGAAACAGGTGGCGATCCTGGCTTTGATGGCTATTACGGCTATGCGAGCTGGTTCCTGAGCGGAGAATCGCGTAATTATAAGGCAGACAAAGGCGTGTTCGATGTCCTCCAGCCTTTGAAACCGTTCAGCCTGAAAACCGGCGGCTGGGGAGCTTGGGAAGTCGCCGTGCGTTACAGCAACTTGGATCTAAACGATGAGGGGGTGCAGGGGGGTGAGATCGACGATCTTAGCTTCGCGCTCAACTGGTACCCGAACGCCTATGTGCGGCTCATGGCCAACTACGTCAATGTGCTCGACGTCGACGGCGGCGCCCACGACGGAGATAACCCAGATCTCTTCCAGCTCCGCGCCCAGGTGGCTTATTGAACCAGGTCACCCTTCGTTCTTAGGAAGCTCCGGGCCAGGGTGCGAGCAGTTCCAAGGGAGGGTCTTGGGAGTTTTCAGTGTACCACGGCTCTAGCCCATTATTACCTACAAGTTTAAAGCCCCCGAGCTATGCGGCAGGATGAAGCGCAGGAAGCGGTAGACACTACCGCAAGAATGCCCGCGATTGTGAGGCCCAGGGCACGTACCAGGCCGTCCTTGTACTAGGAAAGAGTCAAGATCGAAGTCCTCGATTGGCGAGGCGAAGTGGTACGATCCGACGTCGACCTCCCTCAGAGCCCAACTGACGTTTATCAGCGGCGTAGCTAGAGAAATCACGTGCCCAACGAAAAAGCATCTGACCATGCAGCACTGCTGCGCATCAGCCAGATGCAGTTGCTTTACGAGCAATGGCCGGTGGGTATGGCGGGGACGCTTGTGATGGCGCCTGCCTTGGTCGCCTTATTCTGGAACGTCACGGCACACCGCACGCTAATCGTTTGGTTTGTTTCCATAGCTGCGGTAACAATGATCCGCCTGGGGGTGCTGTGGGCTTATCGCCGGTCTGCTCCGGAGGCTCGACAAGCCCGATCGTGGCTGGGATGGTTTCTTGCCGGGATCGCTGCTTCGGGAAGCCTATGGGGGAGCGTGATCATTTTGTTTGCACCGAACGGCTCGTATCTGCACCTCGGTTTTACCGCCCTTTGCCTCTGCGGTTTGAGTGCGGGTTCGGTGGCTGCCTACGCGCCGTTTAAGAGCAGCTTTTTCGCTTTTGCCGCCCCGGCCTTGCTTCCAGGAGCGATCTACCTCGCCGCCAGTGCCAAGCCAGTCGAGCTGACCCTGAGCGCAACGTTGTTTTTATTTTTTGGCTTCGTTTCGCTTAATGCCTTGCGGGTACACCGTACCGTGCTGCGCAGCCTGCAATTGCAATTCGAAAACACGGAGCTGATTGCGCAACTGCAAGCCGAGAAAAGAGCTTTAGCCGGAAGCAAAGAGGAGCTGGAACAAAGAGTCACCGAACGTACGGGGCAGCTTGCCAGGATGAACGTAGAGCTCCAAAACGAGGTCATCAAACGCCGACAACACGAAGCACTGGTGGTGGAAAGCGAAGGGCGTTATCGCCATCTCTACGATGACACACCCACGCTGTTTTCTAGCGTGGACAGGGAAGGCGTCATCTCCTCCGTGAACCGCTACGGTGCGGAAGAGCTGGGTTACACGGTGGAAGAGCTGATCGGAACATCCATCATGGGTTTGGCCGACTTCGGCAGACCCGCGGTCACATTACAGCATATTGAATCGTCGTTCAGCGAACCGCAGAACCTGCGCCGGTGGGAAACCAAGCTCAGGAAAAAGGACGGCTCGGAGCTGCAAGTACGAGTTACCGCTCGCCGCGTTGCTGACGCGAAACGGGAGAGCAGCGTGTTCTTGGTCTTTGAAGACCTCAGCGAGCGCGAACGCGCGGAGAATTCGCTGCGAGAGAGCGAGCAGAAGTTCATGAGACTCGTGGACAACGTACCGGGGGCGGTTTATCGCTGCGCGTGCGATCCCGACTGGACCATGGAATACATCGACCAAAGCATAGCGGACATCAGCGGATATTCCCCCTCGGAGTTCATACACAACAAGGTCCGAAGTTACGCCAGCATTATTCACCCGGAAGATTTGGCCATGGTAGAACAAGCCGTGTTGCGCGCTGTCAACAAGCGTGAGCCCTACGTAATCGAGTACCGCTTGATGCACCGAGATGGCGGACTGCGTTGGGTGTATGAGAAAGGCCAAGCGAAAACGGAAAATGGCAAGGTCCTCTGGCTAGACGGTGCGATATTCGACATTACCCGCTTGCGTAGCCTCACAGAGCAGCTCTCTTACCAAGCCACACACGACGATCTCACCGACCTTACCAATCGGCGCGAGTTCGAGCAGCGATTGAAACGAGCATTGGGCAGCGCCTACTCCGAAAAGCGAGAGCACGCGCTGTGTTACCTGGATTTAGATCAGTTCAAAGTGGTAAACGATACCTGCGGCCATATTGCGGGAGACGAGCTACTGCGTCAGTTGAGCGCACTGTTGCGCAGCCGAGTCAGGCAGGACCGCGATACCTTGGCCCGGCTGGGTGGAGACGAATTCGGAGTGCTGATGGAGAACTGCTCGCTACGCGATGCGCTGCGGGTAGCCCATCAGTTGAAAGAGGCGGTGCAAAAATATCGCTTTGTGTGGGAGGGGAAGAACTTCCATGTTGGCCTCAGTATGGGCTTAATACCCATAACGCAGACGGCCGGTAGTGTTACCGACATCCTGAAGGCAGCAGACGCCGCCTGCTATGCGGCCAAAGACAAAGGGCGCAATCGCATCCACGTTTATCATAAGGACAGCATCGAACTGGCAAAATGGAGTCGCGACATCGAATGGGTAACGCGCATCAACCACGCTTTGGAGGACAACCGCTTCCACCTTTATTGCCAGCCTATCGTACCCTTACGCCCTGACCAGCAGGGTCTTTTGCACTACGAACTGCTGGTGCGCTTAGAAGACGAACAAGGGCACATCGTCTTGCCCAGCGTCTTCGTGCCCGCCGCCGAACGCTATGGCCTTAACGTGGGTCTCGACCGATGGGTGCTGGAACAGACCCTAAAGAGTCTCGGCCGCGAACCGGAACACCTCAGTCGGCTGCACCTCTGCGGGATCAATATCTCAGCTCTGAGCGTGAGCGACGAGGATTTTCTCGCCTTTGTCATCCAGCAATTTGAGCATTCCACGGTGCCGCCGCAGAAGCTCTGTTTCGAGATCACGGAAACCGCCGTCATTTCTAACATCAAGAATGCAACGCGTTTTATCCGCGCCCTAAAGGAGCGCGGCTGTTTCTTCGCACTGGATGATTTTGGCAGCGGTTCCTCGTCTTTCGCATACCTGAAGCGGTTGCCGGTTGATTTCTTAAAGATCGACGGGCTGTTTATCAAAGACATCGCCGATGACCCTGTGATCGCGGACATGGTGGCTTCTATAAACGACATCGGGCATGCGATGGGAAAAAAGACCATCGCTGAATTCGTCGCAAGCGACGCCATTGTCGATAAGCTACGCCAAATCGGCGTGGACTACGCCCAGGGCAGCCGCGTTGGTCCCACTCGTCCGCTGGACGCCATGATCAAGCCGCGGTCGTGACCTATTTTTGGTAAACACCGCCAGCAAAGGTAGAATGAAGAGACAAAAGTTAAATTTCTGGCAGACAATCTCTTAGAAGGAGGGGATCCCGTGGGCCGTTCTATCTTGAGCTCCTCGTTTATGACCTTGCTTTATGCAGTGAGCGCCTTCGGGCAAGACGCGGGCAAGGTGGAGATGAAGGGTATGAGCCCGAAGATCAAGCAGGAGAGCGTCACGGAGTTAACGGTAGAACCTGGCGGATATGTAAAGGAACATCACCACAGAGGGGCCGGTATGCGGGTGATCACCGCGGGCGAAATGAGCTATGTGTTGCCGGATAAGACTATAGTGTATGGTCCGGGCGATTCCTTTTACGAGTCCGGGGATGTCACCCACAGCATGCATAACAAAGGTAGCTCGCCCCTACAGTTTTTGCTCTTCGAGATCTTACCTGTCGATCTGCAAGGTTCGTCCCTTATGCCTCCCAAGTAGAAGCAATGAAACATAGAGACAGGTTGCTGTGACGTTGGTGATCGGCCCGCGAACGCTGCCTCTGAAAGCTGCGCGACAATTGCCGGACCGTCACTGCATGGCGAGGACGCTATGAGCCCTGCGCCTATCGTTGCACATCGGCCGATTCTTCGCCCTTCAGGGTCTCCAGCAGGGCGATCTGCAGCTTGGAATGCAACACAACCAGCTTGCGCCACAGCAGCACGCTCAGGAACGCCACACCGGCGATGATGGCGAGCAGCAGTTCCACCGGAGGAAGCAAGCTCGCGCTCAGAGCCGAAAGCAGCAGGAAGAGCAACACCAGCGAAACGATGGGGATGATCTCTGACAACGCCGAACGAACTTTCCTGGTGTGCCGGCCCGCCACCGATTCGCGGACCCCAAGCTCGGCCAGCAGCATGGCGAGGGCCTTGAGCTTGCGATAGGCCGCGATCAGGAAGGGCAGTGCCAGCATCAACGCCGCCGCCCACAGCACGGCACGGGAGTAGCGCAGGTCAACGCCTGCCGTCCCAAGAGACACCGTGATGCGGTCCGAGAAAAAAGCCATACCCAAGAACGCAGCCGCGACCAGCATCATGTTCACCGTGACATGGGTCACGATGCGCCAGACCATTGCGGCCACTACGGCGCGGTCGCCGCTTGGTTGGATGCTCTGCAGCCATTCCGAGTACATGGCCGCCGAATCGTGCAGCCAGCCCGGCATTTTCTTGCCGATCCAGTCGGCCAATGGATCGGAAGCGCGGATCAGGTAGGGCGTCAACAAGGTGGTAATGGCAGACACGGCAACCGCGATCGGATAAAGAAAGTCACTTGTCACCTCCAAGCTGATGCCGAGCGCGGCGATGATGAACGAGAACTCGCCGATTTGTGCCAGGCCCATGCCGACACGCAACGCGGTCTTGCCGTCGTTGCCAGCCACGAAGGCGCCCAGGGTGCGGGTCAGGACCTTGCCCAACACCACGGCCAGGGTGATAACCGCGATAGGCAGCGGGTAATCCAGCAGTACCTTGGGGTCGAGCAGCAGGCCGATGGCCACGAAGAAGATGGCACTGAACATGTCACGCAGCGGCTCGACCAGCGATTCTATGCGCTTGAGTTGCCGCGCCTCGGCGATGATCGCCCCGATCATGAACGCGCCGAGCGCCACACTGTATTCCAGCTTTATAACCAGCAGGCAAAAGCCGAAACACAACCCGAGCACCGCTACCAACAGCATCTCGTTGCTCTTGAACCGTGCGACGTAGGATAGCAGGCGTGGCACCACCAGGATCCCGACGACCAGAGACACCACCATGAACACAGAAAGCCGAGTCAGGGTGTTCAACACCTCGTCGCCGCTCATCGAGCCGGACAGCGCAAGGCTCGAGAGCAGCGCGATGATCGCGATGGCCAGAATGTCCTCCACGATCAAGATGCCAAAGATCAACTGCGCGAAGCGTTCGTGCTTGAGCTTCAGTTCGTCCAGCGCCTTGATGGTGATGGTGGTAGAGGAGATGGCCAGGATTGCTCCGAGGAACAGCGCGTCCATCGACTTCCAGTCGAAAAACAGCCCGATTTCGTAGCCCATCCAGGTCATCAGCACGATCCCCGCCAGCGCCGCGATCACGGCCGTCACGCCCACTTGCTTAAGCTTGCGCAGGTTGAATTCCAGGCCCAACGAAAACATCAGGAACACCACGCCGAGCTCAGCCAAAGACTCGATCGTCTTCTCATCGGTGATGAGCGGAAACGGTGGTGTGTACGGTCCGATGATCACGCCCGCCAGGATGTAGCCCAGCACTACCGGTTGCCGCAGGCGATGGAACAGCACAGTAATCACGCCGGCTATCAGCATGATCACCGCCAGATCCTGGATGAAGTGGGAGGCGTGCATAGAAGGGTCGGGTCAGTCGGGGTGCTAGGGGCTACGTGGCTAGGCCGGACACCGCCTTAGTATGACGAAATTAGATGGTAGATGAAAAGCGCTCATGTTGGTCATACTGGCCAACCATGCTACGCCACCCGTAGATCGTGGCCGCCGGCGCTTCGCTGCCAGACGTAGTCGTAGACACGTGCGGCAATCTCCTCGGTCTCGAGCTCCGTAAATGGCGGTCGAGGAAGAGACTGATACAGGTTGTCTAGTATGAACACCTTGACCTCCGCCTGGGTTGCCGTCTTCTGCGTCCAGTCTTGCATGGGCCGGAGCAGATCTCGCAGAGACGAAAGCAGGGTCCGGCTCGCTTGCTTCAGCCGCTCGCGATTTGCTTTGCTGATCTTGTCCTTGAACAGCAGGTCGAACAGCGCGAGTTCCTCATCGCTGAGCCCTTCCTCCGCAGCGCGCCGCTGCTCAGCATCGAGGGCGGCGGCAAGCTCAACCAGTTGTGCAAAGGTCGCTTCGACCGTCGCCCGGTCCTTCTCGCGATTGTACTCCGCGATGATCTCCTGGTACTTCTTGTAGTAGTCCATCCGCATCGGGTTGCGGGTCAGCATCTGCGCCAGCTTCTTCTCGACTACGTCGCGGATGTCCTGCAGCGCGGCGTGCTTGCGGCGCACTTTGCTGGCGAACTCGTCCCGCAGCTTCGCGAAGTCGATCTGGCTCAAGTCCACGGTGAGCCCATCGGCATGGTCCTCGCCGGGGGCCGCCGCGCGGATGGCTTCGTTGACGATGCGGTGCAACTCCTTCAGAACCTCGGTCACGTCGGCCGTGTCGCGCCGGCCCTGAAGCTTCTTGTAGATCGCCTCGATGTTGTCGTGGCGTTCCACATACGCCAGCGCGCTCGGTTCCATGAGCAGCGCCTTGAAGCGCATGAACACCTGCTGCGCCAGAATCTCAAAGCGGCGCTTGGCCTCGTCCGAGGTGTACACCGCATCCACGGCATCTCGCAGAGCCTGGATGCGATCGAACCCGGTCGCGCCGTGCAGACGCGTGGCATCGAATCCCAGCCCCAGCAGGTGCTTCTCCGTAGCCTCAATCGCCTGGAGCAGAGCCGCCACCAGCTCCTCGATGGGCGCGACGATGTCACCACCATCGCCGCCTTCGTCTTCGTCCCCGAGCGCGTACTGCGCGAGCGCCTCGCGCAGGCTTTTGAGCATCCCGTTGTAGTCCAGAATCACGCCGCAGTCCTTGCCGGGGAAGACGCGGTTGGCACGGGCAATGGCCTGCATCAGGTTGTGGGCCTTCATCGGTTTGTCGATGTACAGCGTCGCCAAGCACTCCACGTCGAAGCCGGTGAGCCACATCGCGCACACGATGGCGATGCGGAAGGGATGCTGCGGGTCCTTGAAAGCGTCCTCCACCGGCACCCGCTTGCCGTCGGGCGTCTGGAAGCCGGTCTTCATCACCACGCGGTGCGGGATGACGTCGAAGCCCCACTTCGCGAAGTCGCGCACCTCGTTCTGGGCCTCGCTGATGACGATCTCGATGAGGGTGCTTTGCATCCACTGCCCCTGCCCGCGCAGCGCCTCGATCTCTCTGCCGAGTCGTTCCCGCACGTCGGGGTCCGTGGCGGCAGCCAGCTCCGCTGCCCTGACGGGCATCAGCGCCTTGACCTGGGCGATCTTGGCCTGCCAACGCGGCTCGATGCGCTGAAACATCCGCGCGCAGGTGATCTTGTCGATGCACACGAGCATGGACTTGCCGGTCTGCCAGCGGGTGGAGCAGTGCTTTACGAAGTCGTCGGTCAGCATGTCCAGGCGGTCGTCGGCCGTGATCACCTCGTAGTCTTTGCCGAGCAGCTTTTCCAGCAGCGCAACCTGATCGGGATCGAGCTCCGCGCGCTCGATGGCGTCGGCAATCCTGTCGTTCAAGTCGAGCCGCGCGATCCCCAGCTTCTCACCCCGGTTCTCGTAGACCAGCTTGACCGTGGACCGGTCTTCCTCCGATCGCTTGAAGTCGTAGCGCGAAATGTAGTCGCCGAAGATGCGGCGGGTCAGCTCGTCGTGCTTGAACAGCGGCGTGCCCGTGAAGCCGATGAACGAGGCGTTCGGCAGCGCCAGGCGCATGTTGCGGGCGAACTTGCCCGCCTGCGTCCGGTGCGCCTCGTCCGAGATGACGATGATGTCGTCGCGCTCGCTGTAGGGCTCGGTCACCGGCTGGTTGAACTTGTGGATCAGGCTGAACACGTAGCGGTGATTCCCGCGCAGGATTTCCTGCAGCTCCTTGCCCGAGC
>JBOIEE010000279.1:0-3640 GCA_050740975.1 Gammaproteobacteria bacterium
TGATCAACCGTCGCAGTTACTGGCTCCGTCTCTTCCCATGGCTTGCGAAACCTCCATGAAGAAGATCACCATGCGGGAGATACATCCACCGTCGCACCAACACTTGACAGCGGAAGTCATATCAACGGCGCGGTTTAGGGGCGCGCCGGGGCACGACGCCAGCAAAGCACAACGACGCTGATCGGCGCGTCCCCTGCAACCGCTAGTTAGGGCGCGCATCCCGGCAAGAGTCAAGCTAGACAACGTTCTTGCCCTTGTAGCGGGAGTAGTGCTTATTCAGCAAGGTTGGCCCCACGTCCCAGTTGAAGGCCCATGCGACGCGCCGAGCCGCTGCCAAAATGATCGCCGGTTTTTCCTCATCCATGCGTGAACTGCTCAGTGTGGCTTCGAAATCGATCGAGTTGTCTGGCGTGTACGACGGTTCGAACCCAATCTCATTGTGCGAATACTTTCCAAAAGGGAAACCGACTAGGTTCTCGAGCTGCACGCGAAAAAGGAGCCAGCCATTAAACTGGAGCTTAGCGAAGAACTTAGCCGCGCAATCGAACATCTCGTCTAGTCGGCAGAAGATTTCGCTAGCTCGGATGATGCGGTATTGCCGATCTTGGACCTGGACGTGGTGAAGGAGACTCTGCTTGAAGAGCAGTAGTCCAAAAGCGTTCAGCTCCGTATGGTGAACCCAGTCCCCACCGTCTACTGACGCGTGGACTATGAAGCCGTCTTGAACAATAACCCCGTTCAAGGAGCCAAGAGGGAATTGGTCAGCACCGTAGTAGTCGTGGACTCGGATGTCTCTCAGGACTGCGCTGAGACCCCGGGAGGGTCCACGAGCATGTCCTTTGGGTACGCTGGGCAGAACGCCAAGGACAGCATGCCATCCCGTTCGACGCGAGGCGGTTTGGCGTTGGACCCGTCATAGCCCCGCAGAAACTGGACGAAGCGCGCCTGCGCGCGTCGGTACAGTGCCTCGCGAAATTCCAGACTCCTCTGACGGCCCGACTTAAGCCATTCAAGCTCATCGATCGTAGCTAGATCTTCAGGCGAATTCACGCTACCTCTGCGGAGGTACACCTTGGTGTTCCGCGCGACCGCGTGCGGCGCTTGATGGCTCTGCGGCACGCGGATGACGGCGACTACTTTCGTATCGGAACTGTCCGGCACAACCGCCATTTCGGGAACGAGCGGTGGCGTGATATTGCTAATGCACAGATTGGTAATTCTCTCAGGGACACCTCTGATACTCGGCAATCCGAGAGGAGGCAAGACCGGTCTCGTCGTAGTGCGGTCTTCGTCAATGCCAATTAGGACTATACCTCCATCTGTGTTAGCCATCGCGGCAACCGTCTGCCCAAGCTTGGTCGGGATGTCACGCTTGTAGTCAATGGTGGCACCCTCTGGAAGATCAAGTCCGCAGAAGTCCAGGACGTCCTGCCAGGTCAACGATGCAATGGGTGCAGTGATGAGCCGCATTACCTTTCATCCGGTGAGATCGTTCGAGGCCAATAGCGCACGAGGGGCGACCGCAACGCATGGGGACGGTAGCCACAAATCCGAATCTCTACTCCAACCGTTCGTTCCTATCGAGCTGCGCGCGCCTCTGAACAGTCACCAAGCTCTCAATCGCCGAGAAGCTCTTTCTAAACCCTGGCCGGGCCCGGGGGGCCGCCATGTCCATACTCACCAGCGCGAGCTCAGCCCGCACCTAAGAGAACACGCAGCGCCAAGCCACGCGCTCAGCGTGCTCGTATGTACGCTTACCCCTGCCTAACCCTTTCGCCTGGTTCAGCAACGCCCACGCGCCTTCCACGTTTGGTGAGAGCCGGTAGAACTCGCCGCCGTAGCGGAAGGTGACCGCGCTAACCCGGCCGTGCTCGCGCTCGAAGGTGACCGGCACCGGGACCGCCTTCGCGATTTCGGCGAGGGTGCGGGCAAGGGGGATCGTGGTTGAGTGGTTCAGAAGCATTAAAAAAGTCTACCCATTTGTCTACCCGGCTCTGTCACGTTGCCCCAGTGCTATAGGCTAAGCGTTTGTTGTAGAACGACGTTTGCTCGCGGTTGCACGTGAAACGTGCGCGACGAAAAGACATTTTCGCTCGTGCTCGCTGCGCTCGCCACTCAACGAGGTGCGTCGTAGCGGGCTTGCCCTCCCCTGGGCGAAAGCACGATCTGCCAGAGCTGATTATGCCTTGCCCGAAATGCCCCTGCAAAGCTCAGCAGGTAGTATTTCCACATGCGATAGAAACGATCATCGTAGTTATCCTTCAGCGTTTCCCAGCTTTGATGAAAGTTCTTAAACCAATGCATTAGCGTGGTGTCGTAGTCAGGGCCGAAGTTCTGCCAGTCCTCCAACACAAACCGACCTTCGATGGCCACCGCAATCTGCTGGGCGGAGGGCAACATGGAATTGGGGAAGATGTAACGCTCCGCCCAAAGGTTACCCGTAGTGTCTGTGTCGTTGGCACCAACGGTTTGCAGCACGAAGATACCTTCTTCATTCAAGTGCTGCGACACCAGGTGCATGTAAGTCCCGTAGTTTTTATGGCCCACATGCTCAAACATGCCGAGCGAAAACGCGCGGTCAAAGCGGCCCTGGATAGCCCGGTAATCCTGCAGGTAGATCTCGACCGGCAACCCCTGGCACAGTTCTCGGGCGCGGCTTGCCTGCCGCTCGGAAACGGTGATCCCTACGACATCGACGCGATAGCGCTCGGCGACAAATCGCGCGGCCCCCCCCCACCCGCAGCCGATATCCAGGACTTTCATCCCCGGCGCGAGCCTAAGTTTACGGCAGACCAAATCCAGCTTGGCTTCCTGTGCTTCATCGAGTGTGGTGGCGTTTTTCCAATAGCCGCAGCTGTAGAGCATGCGCTTATCCAACATGCGCTCGTAGAGCTCGTTGCCGATGTCGTAATGACGCCGCCCGACGTCATACGCTCGGGCTTGGTTTTGTAGATTAAGAACCTTCGCTCTTATCCTGTCCAGCGCCTCCTTCCAAGGCTTGATCGTCGTATGCACTCGCGCCCAAAGAACGCGGTGAACGAATTCATCGAGTTGCTCGCAATCCCACCACTCATCCATGTAAGACTCACCCAACCCCAAGGCACCATCGGCAAATACCCGCGCATAGAAGCGAGGATCGTGGACGCGAATATCCCACGGCCGATTGCCGTTTAGTTCTACATCGGCTAATTGCAGCAAACGGCGAAATTTCTCTTCGAATCCACGGGTTCTTATCTTATTTGGGATCGCGAGGCTTTTCGTTGACATGTCTCTTCTCTTCTTTTCTTTCGTTGCAAGGCTCGGTTTTTACCCTTGCCAAACAACCGGCACAGTTGACCCAGGCAGTTCGCCAGGGCGGAATTATGGCGCATGAGAAAATACAGCACAAAGAGCGCATCGACCGACGTTGTTCCGCCGACTCACGTTCGTTGCGCCAGCACCTTCGTCCTAATCTTGCCAGATTATAGAGTCAGCGAGGTGACCTTAGCTCCCGCCCCCGCCTGATGGTTGTTTCAAGGCAAATTTGTTCTCCGCCCGCCCCAGTCAAGCATAGGTAGGGGCGCACGTGTTTTTTGTCATCCGCAGGTAGTCGAAGACCAAGCGCACGTTGCGGGTGAGTTCGCGCATCTTCTGCGCCACG
>JBOIEE010000280.1:0-6598 GCA_050740975.1 Gammaproteobacteria bacterium
GCCTTGTTAAGGGTTGCGAAATGGGGATTGTTTCCGACTTATCACGAGAAAGACCAGGCCGGATTGGAGATCCACGATCGCCGCGGCGATAGGCTTTTTTCCCATGTCTACCCACAGCACGTTTACCAAGAATTCAATTCCATTCCCCCACTTGTCGTGGGCACCTTGTTGGCAATTGAGAACCGAGAGCTATTGGACCCACGCTACCCAAAGCGAAACCCAGCGGTGGAGTGGGATAGGCTGTTCAAAGCGGCTGTGGAATATCCGCATTGGGTCTTGCACAACGACGCAAAAGGCCCCGGTGGTAGCACCCTAGCAACGCAACTCGAGAAAGCACGGCACAGCGCCGAGGGGTTGACCAAATCGCCGTTAGAAAAGCTGCGTCAGATGGCGTCCGCCAGTCTGCGCGCCTATTTAGATGGAGAAGAGACGCTGGAGGCGCAAAAGCAGGTGATCGTGCACTATCTGAACTCATTGCCCTTAGCCGCCGTCCCTGGGCAGGGCGAGGTCATCGGCCTTGCGGGCGGTTTGGACGCCTGGTTTGGATCGGATTTCCTAAGCGTAAACCGGCTCCTCGGCACCAGAGCTCAAGACGTCGATATCCGCGCTCTAGCCTTGGCCTACAAGCAAGTGCTCTGCCTGCTGCTGGCACAGCGGCGACCCACGGATTTCTTGGTTAAGAGCCCGCAGTCCCTGCTCAAGCTCACCGACGCTTATCTCCGAGTGCTTGCGAAAGAGCGTCTGATCAGTGTTCATCTTCGCGATGCGGCACTGGCCATACCCTTGCGCCTCCAGGGTTCGGTGCGCATTAATGGCGCAGGGCCTGGGTCCGGCCGCAAGCTGGCGAACGTGGTAAGGGCACGTCTTGGCCGTCTGCTGGGGCTGCAGAGCCTCTATGACGTGGACCGCCTCGATTTGACTATAGAAAGCACGCTGGACAACGGAGTGCAGCAGGCGGTGGCTCAGCGTCTCGCCGGGTTAAGGGACACCGAACACGTGACTGATGCCGGGTTAACTGGGAAGGGCCTACTGGATGAGGGAGATCCGAGCCGTGTCACGTACAGCTTCATTTTGTACGAGCGAGGTGCCGGAGCCAACTGGGTTCGAGTACAAGCGGACAATTTCGATCAGGCCTTTGATATCAATGAGGGCCTGAAACTCGACCTCGGTTCGACCGCTAAGCTGCGGACTTTAATTACCTACCTAAAGATCATCGCGCAATTGCATCAGCGCTATGCGGGTTTTGCCCCGCAGGGCCTGAACGATCTGCCCGTGCATCCCGCTGATAAGTTAACTCAGTGGGTTATTGAAGAGTTGTCGCGAGAACCGGATTTGGTTTTGGAAGAGCTTTTAAAGCGGGCCATGGACAGGCGTTATTCAGCGAGTCCTGGCGAAAGCTTTTACACCGGCGGTGGCTTACATCAGTTTAAAAACTTTGATCGCAAGGATAATGGGCGGGTTTTGGCGGTGAGGGAGGCGTTTCGACGCTCGGTGAACCTGGTTTTCATTCGCCTCATGAGGGACATCGTGCGCTACTATCAGTACCAGTTACCGGGGTATACCGCCGATATGTTGAACGATTCGCAGCATTGGTTGCGGGATGCGTATCTCAAGCGCTTTGCCTATGGCGAAGGGCAACACTATTTGGCGCAGTTTTACCGCAAGTATGCCGGGCTTACGCGACCAGAAGCGTTCGCGACTTTGCTCAAAGGGGTTCGCCTGACACCGATTAGATTGGCCACTGTCCTGCGTTCCTTGCAGCCAGAATCCTCTTTCGAGGCATTCCGCGACCAGATGCTGACTCATTTGCCACAAACAAAGCACTCGCCCAAACAGTTGAAAGCCCTCTACGACGCCTACGGGCAGGAGCAGTACAATTTACAAGACCGCGGGTACATCGCGCGGGTTCATCCCTTAGAGCTGTGGGTGGTGGCTTATTTAATGCGCCAGCCGAATGCGACCTTGGGCCAGGTATTGGAGGCGAGCGCGCAGGCGCGTCTCGAAGCCTACAATTGGTTGTTCAAAACACGCCGCAAAGGGGCCCAAGACCACCGCATCCGAAGCTTGTTGGAGCGTGATGCGTTCATGCAGATTCATTACGAGTGGCGGCGCTTGGGATACCCGTTTTCTTTTCTTGTGCCTTCGTACGCAACCGCAATTGGGGCCTCGGCGGATCGGCCGGTGTCCCTAGCGGAATTGATCGGTATTCTTTTGAATGACGGTGTCCGCTACCCTACCTTTCGCCTAAAACGTTTGCGATTTGCCGAGGGCACGCCCTACGAGACCGTTGCGGTCGCTAAAGCGTCCGAGGGGGAGCGCGTGCTCGAACCGGAAGTGGCAGCGACCGTGCGCCAGGCGCTAGTGGATACGGTAGAAAGCGGTACGGCAAAGCGCGCCTATGCGGTGTTTACCGACCTCAATAAGCAGGTGATCCCTGTTGGCGGAAAAACAGGTACGGGCGATCATCGTCATAAGACCTTCGCCCGCGGTGCGCGTTTGGTCAAAGAAAGAGCGGTGACTCGAAGCGCAACCTTTGTTTTTCTGATCGGTGAACGCTTTTTCGGGGTTATCACGGCACATGTGGCGGGCGAAGAGGCAGCGAAATATCGTTTCACCAGTGCCCTCGCGGTACAACTGTTTCGGGTCTTAGCGCCCGATCTGCAGTTCCTGATCCATCATCCGTCGACTTACGTTGCCCAAGAAAACGGGATCGGAAAATCCAACTAATCGCAGAGCACTAGGTTAAGCCAAGGAAAAGCCCACAGCACAACGCCGACGATCAGGAGGCAGCCGACCAGGTCCAACACCAGTCCATGCTTCACCATCTGTGGCAGCGGCACACAACCGGATCCGTAGACTATCGCATTCGGTGCGGTGGAGACCGGCAGCATGTTCCCCATCGACGCCCCAAGGCAGGCGCCCAGTGCTGGTTGCAGCGGATCCACGCCGGTCGCCTGGGCCACCGCGATCGCCACCGGGACTACCATGGAGGCCGACGCGGTGTTGGAGGCGACCGAGGAGATCAGGGCCGCCAGGAAGGTAAAGAGCACGGTAACGGCCAGGGCGGAGTGGGCGCCGAGCGCGGCCGAGACCTCGCGCCCCAGCCAGTCCGCAAGCCCGGTGGAGAACATCAGCTCGCCCATGGCAAGACCGCCCCCGAACAGCAGGATGGTGCCCCAATCGATGTGGGTCGCTTGACTCCAGCCTAAGGTGAACCGCCCTTCGCGCCAGTTTATGGGCAGCAGAAAAAGAAGCATCGCCCCTATCAGCGCTACCACTGCCTCGGGGAGATGATCTCGGAGCCATTGGTAGCTCTCGGAATCGGCGCCGGCTAACAGCGCCACCCCCGCTGGCAGCAGCCACAAGAATACCGTGGTGGCGAACGCGATTAGGACATTGCGTTCTCCAGTCTGTAAAGGACCGGCGTTCTCTCGGTCCGCGAGCACCTGTCGCGCCGCCTGCGCCAGCACTTGCCGCTCGGCGGGATAAGTGCGGCTCAAATAAAACACGAGAAAGCCGAGCATCAGCAAGGACAGGGGGGCGCTAAAAGCCATCCATTGGAAAAACGGCAGCTCGAGCTTAAGGTGCTCTTCGATCATGCCGATCCCGATGAGGTTGGGCGGTGTTCCGACCGGTGTCGCGAGGCCACCCACAGTGGCCGCGAATGCCGTGAGCAGCATGAGCCCCGTGCTGTAGGGAAGCTGCGTATAGCTCATCTCCATGCCGTCGCGCTGTGATTGACTCCTCGCCATCTCGGAGAGGATCGCCACCGCCACCGGGAACATCATAGCAGTGGTGGCGCTATTGGATACCCACATGGAAATAAAAGCAGTAGTGCCGCCGAAGGCCAGCATTAGCCGCGTGGGGCTGCCGCGGATCCAGTGAATGCCAAGGATGCGTAAAGCGATGCGCCGGTCAAAGCCATGGTGCAACATCGCCCGCGCTAACAGAAAGCTACCGAGTAGGAGGAAGATGATGGGATCGCCAAAGCTTGCGAACACCTTTTTAACATCGGCTATTCCGGTTAGAACGCAGAGCGAGGGGCCAAGCAGAGCTGTCACCGGCGGGGGAATGGCCTCGGTGATCCATAAGCACACCATGAGGGCCATGACCCCGAACAGCCGGTGGGCTTCGGAGCCCATTCCTCCGATGGGCATTACCCAAATGCTTAGGCAGAGCACAGCCGCCGCGATCAAGCCGATCTGGCGGTGCCAACGTCTGAGCCCCTCTAGCGCCCTCCCCAATTATCGAATCTTTTCAGAAGGTGTGGACAGCGACTGGCTCTGAATAAAGCTTCAAGGCGCTTGTGCGGTGGCGCTGGGGGGCGCGCTTCGCGGCCACGGCATGACAGACACTGTGGTGATAGAATTCTGCGGTGATCCCTCGATGATCCGATCACTGTACACCAGATACACCAGAACCTTGCGCTTCTCGTCGAAAAAGCGCACCACTTGCAGCTTTTTGAAGATGAGTGAGCGCCGTTCCAAAAATACCCGTTCGCCTTCCTCCAGCTTGTCTTTGATCCGTATAGGCCCCACTTGGCGGCATTCGATAGAAGCATCCGATGTGTCCTCGGCAAGCCCAAAGGCACCCTTATATCCGCCGGTCTTGGAGCGACTGAGATAGCATGCCACGCCCTCAACCTTAGGATCGTCGAAAGCATCGACCACGATCTTGTGGTCGGGACTAAGCAGCCTGAATTTGGTATCGACGCTGCCGATCTCATCGGCTTTTAGACGGCCGATCGCGAAACCAATGCAAGACAGAAAAATGATCAATATTTTCATTAAAAGCTACCCTTGCTGGGTCTGGACTCTTTTATATTATCACGCCGGCCGTTCGGAAACGCTGTTCCTGGCGATACAACCGCCCGGGCTGCACCGCTTTTCACACGCTACTTTTTTTAATCCGGGCCATACCGCCACCTCTCGAAACACCGACGCCTTTTATCGAGGAGTAAGCTCGTTTGACCAATCTTCTCATTTTCCAGCCACGGTCATATTTTCGATCAGCAGCGAGCCGGTGCGTATGTTGGCGTTGGTGTCCACATCGTTGCCAACGGCCAGGATCCCCAGAAACAGGTGTTTGAGGTTAGAGGCAATCGTCATCTCCTCGATCGGGAATTGAATCTCGCCGTGCTCCACCCAGTAGCCGCTGGCGCCGCGCGAATAATCCCCGGTGACGCTATTGACCCCAAAGCCCATTAGCTCCGTAACCAAAAATCCTTGGTCCATCTGGCGAGCTAGCTCCTCGAGGTCCGAACCACCCGGCTCGATCGACAGATTACGCACGCCACCGGCGTTGCCCGTGGTCTGCATCCCAAGCTTTCGGGCTGAGTATCCGCTCAGTACGTAGCTGCGCAACAGGCCTTCGCGAACGATGTCGCGGGCTTGGGTCGCCACCCCATCACCGTCAAACGGTGCACTTCCCAGAGCTTGAGGGAGGTGTGGCTGCTCGTGAATTCGCAGATATTTTGGAAAAACCTTCTTGCCCAGATGATCTACCAGAAAGGAAGCCTTGCGATACAAAGCGGTACCCGAGATCGCGGCTATGAAATGCCCGAACACGCTACGAGCGACACGAGCCTCAAACAACACGGGTACTTTACGGGTCTCGATCTTACGTGCGCCCAGACGACCCAAGGCACGCCGCGCGGCTTTAATTCCTATCTCGGCCGGGTCTTGCAGCCCCGCGGGATGGCAGGAGGCGCTGTGCCAGTAGTCGCGTTGCATGCCCTGGTTGTCTTGGGCGATCACCGCGCAGCCGATACTCCCATAGCTGCGGCGCCAGCTACCGCTGAACCCGTGGCTGTTTCCATAGGCATGGGTCCCGCTGAAGCTGCTTACGGTGGCACCCTCGGAATTGCGTATGCGCGGGTCATGCGCGCGGGCGGCATCCTCGCATTCCTGCGCGATCGCCGCCGCGCCTTCCGGGGTGATCTCCCAAGGATGGAAGAGGTCCAGATCAGGCACTTCGCGGGCCATCAACTCTGCCTCCACCAAACCGGCGCAAGGGTCTGCGACTGTATGCCGAGCGATTTCGGCGGCGGCCGTGACGCTCGCGGTAATGGCCTTTGAACTGAGATCGGTAGTGTTGGCAGATCCCCGGCGCCCATCGCGGAAAACGGTAATGGACAAGGCCTTGTCGCGCCGGTGCTCGATGCGTTCCACATCCCCCATACGCACGGTGGCTGTGAGACCAGAACCGGCGCTCACCGCCGCTTCGGCCGCGGACACCCCTTGCCGCCGGGCTTCCTCTAGGGTCTGCGATATGGCTCGCAAGGCCTGTTGTTCTTCGTCTCGCATGGAGCCTCTAAGGAATTTGTTGTCTGTATTCTAAATGATTTCGTTCGGGCAAGATCGACATGTGCGAAGTGCAAGCCGCCTCTATCGTCGATACAATTCACGCATGGATGTCACGTACTTGCTCCAGCCGCTCAACGAGGCGCAGCGCGAAGCGGTAGCGGCAGAAGCCGGGAATATCCTGGTGCTGGCGGGCGCGGGCAGCGGTAAGACGCGGGTGTTGGTGCATCGGGTAGCCTGGTATATCTACACCGCACAGGCGCGGCCCCATGAGATCCTAGCGGTGACTTTTACCA
>JBOIEE010000281.1:0-16909 GCA_050740975.1 Gammaproteobacteria bacterium
ATCTTGAGACTGGACAGACCGATCAAGACCAGGATCACGGTAATGATCCAAAAGCGCACGATAACCCTGGGTTCCGGCCACCCTTTGAGCTCGAAGTGGTGGTGTAGGGGCGCCATACTGAAAATCCGTCGTCCGGTGAGCTTGAAAGACGCCACCTGTAGGATTACCGACACGGTTTCGATGACGAATACCCCACCCATAATGAAAAGAACCAGCTCTTGGCGCACCAACACCGCCACTACACCCAAAGCAGCCCCCAGCGCCAGCGCACCGATGTCGCCCATAAAGACTTGCGCGGGATAGGTGTTAAACCAAAGGAACCCCAGCCCTGCGCCCACGATGGAACCGCAAAAAATGCTCACCTCGCCGACCCCGGCTACATAGGGGATCCCAAGGTAGTCGGCGAACTTAACGTGCCCGGATGCGTACGCGAAAATGGACAAGGCCCCGGCGATCAGGACCGAGGGAACGATGGCTAAGCCGTCCAGGCCGTCGGTTAGATTCACAGCGTTGCTGGTGCCGACGATGACGAAATAGGTCAGCACCACGAACAAGAACTGGAGATCGAAGACGAACGCTTTCACGAAGGGCACGATCAATTGGGTTTCCACTGGTGAATTCGCCGTGAGATAAAGAAAAACAGCGGCACATAAACCCGCAATGGATTGCCACAGATATTTGTAGCGCGACGGCAGCCCGCGGGGATCACGCCGAACCAGCTTGCGGTAGTCATCTACCCAGCCGATAACTCCAAAGGCGAGGGTCACGATTAACGCGACCCACACGAAGCGACTTCCGAGATCCATCCACAGCAGGGTGCTGAGCAGGATCGCGATCAGCAGCAGTGCTCCGCCCATAGTGGGGGTGCCGGCTTTTTGCAAGTGCGACTGGGGCCCGTCGTTGCGTACGTTCTGGCCGATGCTGTACCGGCTTAGGCGCCGGATCATGAACGGGCCGACCAAAAGCGAGATCAAAAGTGCCGTAAGCACGCCCAAGATGGTGCGCAGGGTCAGGTACTGAAACACGTTGAACCCGGAGTGAAGGCCGGTGAGGTATTCGGTGAGTGTTAGCAACACGGTTGTTCTGCATCCGCCAGCAGGGCATTCACGACGTTTTCCATACGTGCTGCGCGTGAGCCCTTGATTAGGATCGTAAGATCTTGGTGTAAGTCGCTTTCTAAAGCTTTTACCAAGGCATCCGGGCTTGCGAAATGACGCCCGCCGGGGCCAAAGGCCGCCACGGCTTGCCGAGAAAGCTTCCCGACCGCGTACAGGCGCTTGACGCCCGCTTGCTGCGCCATCTCTCCCAGCTGGTAATGCAGCGAAAAAGCCGCCGAGCCCAACTCGCCCATATCCCCGAGCACCAGCCAACGTTCGCCGGCGTATTGGCCCAACACCTCCAAGGCCGCTTTAAAAGAACCGGAGTTTGCATTGTAGCTATCGTCCAGTACCAGATAGCCACTGCGTCCCGTCTTGACCTCGAGTCGTCCTTTTACCGGACGCATCGACTCCAGACCTTGCCGCATCGCCGACACCGACACCCCCAACGCTTCGGCCGAGGCGGCCGCGGCTAAGGCATTCAGGACATTGTGTTTGCCGGGCAAGCTTAACGTCACCTGGCTGGCGCTACTGGGTGTCACCAACTTAAACGCGCTACCGTGTACGGATAACGCGATGTTGTCCGCACGCACGTCGGCGCCGGCGCTAAGACCAAAACGGATGCAGCGGCGTTCGCCGATGAGTCCTTGCCAAAACCTGGCGTAGGCGTCGTCGGCGTTAAGCACCGCCGTGCCGTCCCTGGGGAGGGCGGCAAAGATCTCACCCTTGGCCTGAGCCACGCCGTCGATAGTACCAAAACCCTCTAGATGTGCCGGTGCACATTGGGTAACGCAGGCTACGTTGGGGCGGGCCAGGGCGCACAGCGCGCTGATTTCGCCCGGGTGGTTGGCTCCCATCTCCAACACAACATAACGGTGATCTTGGTCTAGCTGGAACAGAGTCAAAGGGACGCCGATGTCGTTGTTTAAATTGCCCTGGGTAGCGAGTACTCGCCCATGACCGGCAAGCATGTGGTGCAACATCTCTTTCACTGTGGTCTTTCCATTGCTGCCCGTGATCGCCACAACTGGCCCCTCGAAACGCGTTCGCCACGCGCTCGCGAGCGCCCCTAAAGCCGCTCGGGTGTCCTTAACCAGAAGCTGCGAGCGCGTGCTTCCCATGCGCCGTTCCAGCATGGCGGCCGCTGCGCCGGCCGCCAGCGCCTGGTCGATAAAATCATGGCCGTCAAAGCGTGGCCCCCGTAAGGCCACAAAAAGCGCATCCCGCGGGAGCGTGCGGCTATCCGTAACGCAGCCACAGAACAACGTGTCGTCACCGACAAGCACGCCCTCCACGGCACGGGCCGCCTCCCCTAGCCGCATTTTGATCACGCGCTCGCCTCCGTTAACAGCTCTGAAACCAGCTCACGATCGCTAAACGGGTGCTGTTTGCCAGCGAGATCCTGATAGGTTTCATGTCCCTTGCCGGCGATCAGCACCATATCGTCCGCACTAGCACTTGTGATCGCTTCGCGTATGGCTAAAGCGCGGTCGCGAAGCACACGCACCCGCGTTTTATCGGCAATGCCGGTGAGGATGGCGCCGATGATCGCGTCCGGATCTTCGAAACGCGGGTTATCGTCGGTGAGCACGATGAGATCGGCGAGCCGCGCAGCGATTTCTCCCATCTCGGCGCGTTTTCCGGGATCGCGATCGCCACCACAGCCAAACACACACCACAGCCGCCCGGAACACAGGGCTCTGATCGCGGAGAGCGCTTCCTGTAGCGCGTGCGGGGTGTGGGCGTAGTCCACAATAACCGTCGCAAAGCTCGCTCCGGCACGGAACACTTCCAAGCGTCCGGGCACCGCGGATACGCGCGATAGGGTTTCCACGGCCTGCGTAAACGGAACCCCGATGGCGAGCAAAGCCGCCATCGCGGCGAGTAGGTTTTGGGCATTTACCCGCCCCAGTAAGGGGCTCTGGATGACGCCTTCTGCCGTGCCAAAAGCCACCTGAACCTGTATTCCTCGCATGGACGCTTGCAGCAGCCGTCCATGCAGCGTTTTTTTGGTCTGCGCGTCACCCAGCCCCAAGGTGTAGCCGATCAGGGAAACCTGATCCGGCAAGGCCGCTATCAACTGCGGGGAGAACGGATCGTCGAGATTAATGACCGCGTTCTGTAACCCCTGGCGGCGAAATAACTGTTTTTTGGCTTCCCCATAGCGCTGCATGTCTCCGTGATAATCCAAGTGATCGCGGCTTAGATTGGTAAATACCGCCGTATTAAAGGCTACCGAATCGACCCTAGCCTGAGCCAAGGCATGGGAAGATACTTCCATCGCCACCGAACGAAGGCCCTGCTGCAACAGGCTAGCCAGCAGCTTATGCACGGTGATGGAGTCCGGTGTGGTCATGGGTTGCGGTGTCAGCCGTCCCACCCTTCCGTGGCCCAAAGTCCCGATCACGCCCGAGGGTCCAGCCCCAGGAGATTCGTTAAGCGCCTGGGTGATGAAATGGCTAACCGAGGTTTTGCCGTTGGTGCCGGTAACCCCGATGACAGTCAGCTCCCGCGACGGCTGGCCAAAAAAGCGGTGCGCGAGTAGATCCGCCTTCTTGGCGAGATCGGGAACCGGAATAACGGGGCCGGGAAAGGAAGCGAGATCGAGGTGAGGGGCGTTTGTTTCCATCAAGGCAGCCGCGGCGCCGGCGCGGAAGGCTTGGGGGAGGAACCTCGCCCCATGGGTCGAGTGGCCCGCACACGCCAAGAAGAGGTCTCCAGGCTGAACCCCTCGGCTGTCCATGGTCAAGCCACCCATGTCCATCGCGGCCAGGTGGTGCGGAAGCGCAACGATCCCCGCAAGCAGATCACCCAAACTCAGACCTTTTCGGACCGGGGTGGGCATCATAGCTCAGGTCGCGCCGCCAGGCGGGTCGAGGGGAGGGAATCGGGCGGGATATTCATCAACCGTACGGCATCGGCCATGATGGCACCAAATAGCGGCGCTGCTGCTTCTCCACCCAAGTGCTTGGCTTGCCGTGGCTCATCCACTATAACTACAGCCACCAGCCGCGGCCGGCTGGCCGGTACCATCCCCGCGAATAGAGCGATGTAGCGGTCGTTTGAATACCGGCCATTGATGTTCTTGTGCACGGTGCCGGTCTTTCCAGCAACTCGGTACGCGGCCACCCGCGCCCGCGTGCCGGTGCCCTCTTGCACCACCAGCTCAAGCATAGAGCGCACCAGGCGTGCGGTCTTGGCGCTCATCACCCGTTCCCCAGGCGCGGGCGTAGCCCGGCGTTGAAAGGTACCCGGAGGCAGGAGACCGTCGGCGGCGATCGAACAGTAAGCACGGGCGAGTTGTAACCCAGTCACAGACAGCCCATAACCGAATGCCATCGTGGCCTGCTCGATCGGTTTCCATCCCCGGTAATGGCGAAGTTTTCCTGTGCGCTCACCCGGAAAACCGCTGCTGCTCGGCTGTCCAAACCCGACTTTGGAGAACGTTCGCCACAGCAGATCGGGCGGTAGCGACAACGCGATCTTACTGGCGCCGACGTTGCTGGATTTTTTTATCACCCCGGAGACATCCAGCACCCCGTAGTTGTGCAGATCACGCACGGTTCGTCGTCCAACCTTAATATACCCCGGCTGCGTATCGATGGGTGTACTCGGATGATAGCGGCCGCTCTCCAAGGCGGCTGCTATAGTGAACGGCTTGATGGTCGAGCCTGGCTCAAAGAGATCCGTTACCGCCCGGTTGCGGAAGACATCAGCGTTAATATCGGTGCGCCGGTGAGGGTTAAAGGACGGTTGGTTGACCATGGCCAGAACTTCGCCCGTCTGCGGATCGAGAATCACCACGGAACCCGCTCGTGCACCCAGCTCGCGCATCGCGGATTTAAGCTCGCGATAAGCCACGTATTGCAGGCGGCGATCGAGACTAAGGCTAAGGTCGCGGCCCGGTTGCGCCGGTCGCAAGCGCGCCACGTTTTCTACCACGCGGCCGAGGCGATCTTGGATGATGCGCTTGGCCCCGGGAATTCCGCGCAGCTCCGCCTCATGGGCGAGCTCGACGCCCTCTTGTCCTTGGTCGTCGACATTAGTAAAGCCGATCACCTGCGCGGTCACCTCGGAGGTGGGATAGTAACGGCGATACTCGCGTTGCAGGGATAGCCCCGAGACGCCCAAGGCCAAGACCCGACGCGCCAGCGCCGGATCTACCTGGCGCCGAAGGAACAAAAACTTGCGATCGGCGTGTGCGTTGACCATGTGCCTCAAGCGTCCAAGGTCAAAATCCAGAAGCTGAGCCAGCTCCGGCCAGCGCTTGCCCTGGCGCAAAAACTCCCCCGGGTCCACCCAAATGGAATATACGGGCGTGCTGATCGCCAACGGTTCGCCGTTTCTATCCGTAATCGTGCCGCGATTGGCACGCATGGTTACTGTTCTTAGGTAACGATCGTTGCCCTGGCTTTGTAGAAAGCCCTTGCGGGCGAATTGCAGGTCCAACGCTCGCCCGCAGAGCAAGACCGCGGCCAGCACCACTAAGCTGACCGCGAACCGGTATCGCTGGGGAGGGCGTTTTTGGTAGCTCATGGTGATACCACGAGTGCTTGTTCGCCGCGCGGCATGGTCATATCCAGGTGTTTGCGGGCGATGACCTCCAGCCGGCTATGGGTGCCCCAAGTCGCTTGCTCCAGCTGCAGCCGACCCCATTCTTCATGAAGCTCGTCGCGCACTTCATCGAGGGCCTGCAACTGCTGCACAAGTGCTCGCGCCTCGTGGCGCACCCAAATACTGGCCAGCGCGGAGCATACCGTGGCCAAAAATAAGACGATGATCGCGAGCGAGCGGATCATGGCAACTTTTCAGCCACCCGCAGGGTTGCGCTGCGAGCGCGCGGATTGCTGCGGATCTCCAGCGGCTGGGGACGGATCGGCCGGCCCACGATGCGCAGGCGGGGCGTGATCTGCCACCGCATCACCGGTAAGTCGGGCGGGTGCGGATCGCCGCGCGCCTGCTCCGTGAAGAACCGTTTGACGATGCGGTGTTCCAGGGAATGAAAACTGATAACCAGAAGCCTCCCGCAGGGACGCAAGACATTTACCGCCTGCACCAGCGCTGTTTTCAGCTGGTTGACCTCGTCGTTAATGAAGATCCGGATCGCTTGAAAACAGCGCGTCGCCGGATGGATCGCGCGCTCGTGCACCGGTTTGACGCGTTCCACCAAACGGGCCAATTCCTCTGTTGTTTCCAAAGGCGCTTGCTTGCGTGCCTCCACGATGGCTCGGGCGATGGCCTGGGCGTAGCGCTCTTCACCGTACTCTCTAATGACTTGGGCGATTTCCCGGTTGGACGCCGTTGCCAACCAAGCCGCCGCCGAGATCCCAACACGGGGATCCATGCGCATGTCCAAGGGTCCCTGGTGTAGGAAGCTGAAGCCACGCATTGGGTTCTCCAACTGTGGCGAAGACACGCCGAGATCAAACACGATCCCATCGATCTTTGCTTCTACACCCAGTTTCTCGGCCAGAGTCGCTAGCATGGTAAATGGGCCTTGTTCGATATGGAAACGTCGATCCGAGGCCAGCTCCCGCTGGGCCGCCTGTATCGCTTCCGGATCGCGGTCTATGGCGATCAGCCTACCGTTGTCCCCAAGCTCACTCAGTATCGCTTTGCTGTGCCCTCCGCGACCAAAGGTGCAATCGATATAAATTCCTTCCTTCTGGATCCGCAGTTGATTCAGCACCTCTTCCCGTAGCACAGGGATATGCAGGGACATAGCTCCGTTGCGTGCAAACAGTCATAATGCAAGTTGTCGCAACAACTCTGAGGGTTCGCCCGTCTCTTTGCCAAGGTGATCCAGCCATTCTTCACGTTGCCGACTCCACGTTTCATCGTCCCAGATCTCGAGCTTGTTTCTCTGCCCTAAGATAGTGCTCCTGTTCTTCAATCCGGCAAAATCGCGCAGTACCGGCGGGATCAGGATCCGCCCTTGGCTGTCGTAGGCGCATTCGGTGGCGTGGCCCCACATCATCTGTTTGGTGCGGCGACTCTGCTTATCGAAGTCGGAGAGCGCCCCGAGCTTGGCATCGATGATTTCCCATTGCGGAAGGGGATACAGCCACAGGCAGCGGTCGAGCGGATTCAGGGTGAGCACCATTTGGTTTTGGCACATATCAGCCAGTTGTTCCCGCAAGCGGCTGGGGATCGCCAGCCGACCTTTGGCATCTAGGTTTAGCGTGCTGATTCCCCGAAGCAAGATTTTTCCCTCTAGCGCCAATTATAGACACTTTTCCCCACATTCCTCCACAGCTGCAAAACTATAGGCCTAGAGTTTTCGACCTGTCAAGCGGGAATTCAAGCTAAGGCCTTAATTTCTAATGGCCGGCCCAAACGGCGGGTTTTCAATAGATTTACAAACAAGGATGGGGGAGTCGGCCTATAAGCCGGGTTCTGTTCCAGCAGCACCTCTTCGGGCCGCGGAGGCAGTCATCCATCTTGGGCGTACGTCGCCGCACACCTCTAGCGACCTACCCGGGGACGCATGCGGGCCACACGCTGCCGAAATAATGGCGTGTCCCCCTATTTGGTCTTGCTCCAGGTGGGGTTTACCCTGCCACCGGCGTTGGCCGGCGCGGTGCGCTCTTACCGCACCTTTTCACCCTTACCGGATCGGGGCGTCCCTCCAGGGTCGCGCAACCCGATCAGGCGGTTTGTTTTCTGTGGCACTTTCCGTGGGCTCGCGCCCCCCAGGGATTACCTGGCACCCTGCCCTATGGAGCCCGGACTTTCCTCCCCACGCGGGTTCTAGTCGTTGGCGGACTAGACCCCGTGGAGCGACTGCCCGGCCGACTCCCTGAATAATTTAGTCTCTTGCCAAGGCGCAAGGTTTCCTCGGTTTAAGGCACTTCGATTAATTCGCAGTGCCTGGCCGCACACGGACGTCAGGACATCGAACGGCCCTTAATGATCGACCGAGCCCAAAGCCGCTTTGTACAGCGCGTTCTTGCGTGCACCTGTTAGCTCATGGGTGGCGGCAGCCGCCGCCCGAGCCGGTAGATACTTAAGCAACACGGACAACACGCGGCTGGCCTCGTCTCCCTGCTCGGGGTTGGTTTGCGCCCCTTGCACAACCAGTGCGATTTCCCCTTTGCGCTGGTTCGGATCGTGGTTAACCCAACCGAGTATTGCCGTTAAGGTGCCACTGCGTACGGTTTCGTGGCTCTTGGTAAGCTCTCGCGCCAGAGTTACCCCGCGCTCGGATCCGAATATGACTTGCATGTCGTGCAGGCTCGCCAAGATGCGATGAGGTGCCTCAAAAAAAACCATGGTTCGGGTTTCGTGGCGCAGATCCTCAAGCCGCTTGCGGCGAGCGACTGATTTGGCCGGCAGAAAGCCTTCAAACACGAACCGATCGGTGGGCAAGCCCGAAACCACCAAAGCCGAGATCAACGCGCAGGGACCAGGGATGGGGATGACCCGAATACCGGCCTCCAGTGCCGCTCGCACCAGATGAAAACCTGGATCACTGATAAGGGGAGTGCCCGCTTCCGAAATCAAGGCGACGTTACATCCTTCCCGCAAACGCGCCAAAATGCTCGGTGTGGTACGACGCTCGTTGTGTTCGTGCAGGGCATGCATGGGCCGGGCTATGCCGAGCACCTGGCGCAGTTTGGCGCCGGCGCGTGTGTCCTCGGCCAGTAAGAGCTGCGCGTGCGCGAGCGTTTCGGCGGCTCTTGGGCTAAGGTCTTTTAAGTTGCCAATGGGTGTGGCGACGATATACAAGCTGCCGCTTGGTTGACACCTTTCCACCGGCTCTTAGATACTGTCTTCTGAGTTAAGCATTGAGCCATTCTAATGGATAAGCTCACCCGCTACGTCCCTACGCTGTATCGCACCTGTTTCCGATGGGGCGCAGTGCCCCTTCTGTTAGTGATATCGGCGGGGTGTGCAATTTCTCCGTTTAAACGCGCAGCACCGGTTAAAGAGCCGGAAAGCGTGCCGCAGATGTTAAAGGCAGGGGATTATGGCGGCGCCGGCCGTGAGTTGCTACGGGTCGCCGAAGAAGCGGGGCCTAAGGCAGGAATCGAGTTCCGCCTTCGGGCAGCGGAGGCGTTTCTTGAAAACAACGACGCCCGTTCGGCCAGTTCGGCCTTGGAGCGCCTGCCAGCGCTGGCACGCGAAGACCCTCGATCGCTTTGGCGGGATGCCTTGCGGGCACGCATTTCGCTGCTAAAAAACCAACCCGAAGAAGCGCTTTCGCTGTTGGATCTGCGCTTACCCGCGAATGTGGACCGGCAGTTCCACCAAACGCGTGCTTATGCCTACGAGGCGATGGGGAATGCAGGAGCCGTCGTGCGCGAGCGTGCTAAACTGGACGCGCTGCTGGCAAGTGAAGCAGCCCGAGCACGCAACCGGCGCGCTATTTGGGCCGCATTGGGCGCGCTGAAGGCGGACCAGCTTCGGGCATTGATACCGGCGTCCGCTGGAGAGCCGGGAGCCGGTTGGTTAGAGCTCGCATTGTTGGCCAAAGCTTACGGCCACGACAAAGGGGGGTTCGCGCAACAGCTCGACGAATGGAGGCAGCAGCATCCCACACATCCCGCGGCCCGCGATGCGCTCGATCAGCTGTACGGCCCTCAAGGAGTGCTCATCCGGGGACCGCGCCAAGTAGCGGTACTGCTGCCTCTAGAGGGGCGTTTTGCCTCAGCGGCGGCGGCGATCCGGGACGGGGTGATCGAAGCTTGGTATGACGATGTCGAAAACACGAGCCGCCCACTGCTAAGGTTCTACGATGCGGAGGTAAAAGATATCGCCTCCATATACCAGCGCGCTGTTGCCGAGGGAGCGGAGGTGGTCATAGGGCCTCTGGAAAAAGCCGGAGTCCAAGCACTCGCCCAACCTGGCGCGTTGCGCGTGCCGACTTTGGCCCTTAATCAGCTTGAAACGCTCACCGGTTCTCAGCAGCCTAGCAGCTACAGGCTATACCAGTTCGGGCTGTTGCCGGAACAAGAAGCCGAGCAGGTGGCGAGTAAGGCTTGGGCCGATGGGTTTTCCAGATCCGTGGTCTTGGTCCCAAACGGCAGTTGGGGTGCGCGATTATTCGCCGCGTTTCGGGCCCGCTATCAATCCTTGGGCGGGGAGGTCCTCGGGCAGGAAACCTATCCCCAGAACGCGGCTGGCTACACTGCGGCCGTGGATCGCGTATTGGCTAGCGCCCATCAAATAAAAACTGCGCCTGATCCAGGGTTGGGCGAGAAACGTGTTTTCCTGTTCCTGGCCGCGTTTCCGCAGCAGGCGCAGCAGATCTATCCGCTCGTTCGATCCCAAAGCGGTCTGCCGATCTACGCTACGTCCCATATTCATGCCGAACACCTGAGGCCCCAACGAGGTTTAGAAGGGGTCTTTTTTGTAGACATGCCGTTTCTGTTACAAAATAGCAGCGGATCTACACTGGTTAATGCGCCGGTTTCACGTAGCGGGCGTGGGCAGTCTACCGACTTTTTGAGGCTATATGCCTTGGGGATGGATGCTTATCGCTTGATTCCACAACTGGCGAGGCTCCAAGCCGAACGATTTGCGAAATTTCCCGGGGCAACAGGATGGGTGAGCATGGATGGAAGCGGACGCCTGTCCCACGAGTTACTTTGGGCAAGGTTTGTCGATGGGCAAGCTCAGGCACTATTCTAGGGAAACTCTGAAAAACCCGTCCTTGGGATTTTTTCACAAGCTCTGAATAGATCAGAGCTACCCTAGGCGAAAGAGACCGAGTGATGCTAAGCCTGACACAGAACACGGGTCACTGGGCCGAAGAGCTGGCATCCAGGTTTTTGGAGCAGCGGGGACTGCGTTTGCTGAACCGAAATTATCAATGCCGGTACGGAGAGATCGATCTGATTATGGAACACGACGACGCTTTGGTGTTCGTCGAGGTCCGCTATCGGGAAGGCACCCGCTGCGGCAGCTCGGCAGAAAGCATAGACGCCCGCAAGCGAGAGCGCTTACTTAAAACCGCACAACATTATCTTCGGACGAGCACCAAGGACCAGCCTTGCCGTTTCGATGCGGTACTAATCGAAGGATTAAAGGCGCAGCCGCGAATCGAGTGGGTGACAGGCGCTTTTTAACCACTATGTTCAAGTACGTCAGGGTAACGACCCCCTTTTGTTGGCTTCATTCACTGTGTTGGATTTAACAGACCTAGAAACCCGCGCGAAACAGATCTTTGCCGCGAGCGCAGAGCTTAAGACTCAAAGCGCGGGAGCCTTGAGTCGTCCGATCGCCGCGGCCGCGGAGCTTATGGCTGATTGCATGCTAACCGACAACAAGGTGTTAAGCTGTGGCAATGGTGGATCGGCGGCGGATGCCCAGCATTTTTCATCGGAGATGCTCAACCGGTTTGAACAGGAACGCCCGGGTCTGCCGGCTCTGGCGTTGACCACGGATAGCTCTACGGTTACCTCAATCGCGAACGATCATGATTATGCGGAGGTTTTCGCCCGCCAGATCCTGGCTTTGGGTAGAAAGGGCGACTGCCTGCTGGCGATCTCCACCAGTGGCGATTCTGCAAACATCGTTCAAGCGATCGAGGCCGCGCATGAACGGGGGATGCGGGTAGTGTTGTTAAGCGGAAAGAGCGGTGGGATGGCGGCCGAAATGCTGGCCGAGCAAGATGTGGAGATCCGCGTGCCGCACAATTTGACAGCCCGCATTCAGGAAGTGCATCTTACAGTCATCCATTGTTTGTGCGATCTCATCGACCATCGTTTACTGGGAGGGGTTCATGGGGAGTAGACCTTATTCGGTCCTATTAGTGTTTTGTGGCTGTATCTTCCTCCAGAGCTGTGCCCCTGTCATCGTAGGTGGCGTCGTGGCTGGTGGAGCTGCGGTTGCGCAAGACAGCCGGACGACCGGGACGATGGTGGACGATGAAGCGATCGAACTCAAAGCGGGGCAGGCGATACGGCGCGATGAGGAACTACGGCGCCGAACGCACATCAATTTCACCAGCTACAACAACATAGTGCTGGTTAGCGGCGAAACGCCCACCGAAGAGCTGAAAAAGCGCGTGATCGAGTTGACGCGCAAGATCCTCAAGGTGCGCCAGGTTGAGGATTGGATAGTGATTGCAGCGCCTAGCTCTCTGAGCTCACGCAGCACCGACACGCTGCTTACCGCAAGCGTCAAGAGCAAACTTCTTACCATAAGAGATTTCGATAGCACCAAGATCAAGGTGGTGACCGAGAAGGGCGTGGTGTTTCTAATGGGTTTGGTTACGCGGCGCGAGGGTGGGATTGCGGCGGAAGCATCCAGACGGCTGAGCGGTGTGCAAAAAGTGGTTAAGCTGTTTGAATATACGGATCCCGCCGGTTGAGGTCGCGAAAGATAAAGGGGTCGAAGCAGGTCAGAGGCCTTGGATTCATAATGGCTAGACGGATCAATGCCGATAAGCCACACCTCTGGAAGGCCGACATCGCGGCTTCGGTTGACCAGTTCAATCAGTGGTTTATGCGCGTCGCCCCCGAGGCGTTCCGTTCGACGCGGGTCAAGACGACTGAGCGCATCAAGGCCGCGCTGATCGCCACCCGCGATCTGATTGTGGCGGGACGCGGTGCGCTACACTAAACGATGAGCTATTTTTTCGCCAACTCCACCGCGCGCCACAAATACCAGCTCGCCACCGTGCGGTAAGGTTGCCACCGCGCGCCGCGCTTTTCGAGGTCTTGGCGCGTCGGCAGCTCGCGTTTCTTGAAGGCGATCGCGAAGCCTTTGCGGATCGCATAATCGTCCGCGGGCAGCACGTCCGGGCGGCCGAGGCGGAACATGAGAAGCATCTCTACGGTCCACCGGCCGATGCCGCGCACCTCTGTGAGGCGCTCGACGATCGCTTCGTCCTGCATACCATGAACCTCGGCGAGGGCCGGGATTTCACCGCTGGCGGTCCTTCGCGCGAGGTCGCGGAGTGCAAGGGCTTTCGCGCCCGAGAGCCCGGCCGCGCGGAGCTTGTCGTCCGAACAGCGCAGGATCAGCTCGGCCGTAGGGCCGTGGTGCGCGCGCGGGAACAGCGCGCACACGCGGGCGTAGATCGTCGCCGCGGCTTTGCCGGTGAGCTGCTGATAGACGATCGCCTCCACCAGCGCGACGAACAGGCTCGGGGTCTTGTTGAGTTGCATGCGAAAGGGGCCGACGCTGTCGATGACACGCGCAAGCAGAGCGTCGGACGCGCGTACGTGCTCGACCGCAACGCGCGGATCGAAGCCGAACGCGCCGTCACCAACGAAAAGCCCGGGGGCGCCGTTTGCCTGCGCGCCTTCGATCGCGAGCAGGCGGAGTTTCGTGGTGATGCCGCCGTTCGCGGAGAAACCGCCGACCTTGCCACCGGCCGCCAGCACGCGATGGCACGGAACAACGATCGCGAACGGGTTGCGCCCAAGTGCTTGTCCCACGGCGCGTGCCGAGCCGGGCGCTCCGAGCCGCGCTGCGATGTCGCCGTACGATACCGTCGCGCCCGGCGGAATGGTGCGCGCGACTTCGTAGACGCTGCGGTGGAATGGCGGCAGGCCATCCATGTCGAGCGCGATGGCGGGAAGATCGCTGGTCTCACCGTAAAGAAGCCCGACGATGCTGTCGATCGCCCGCTGCACGTTCGGCGGCGGCGGGGATACATGCGCGTTTGGAAATCGCTGCAACATGCGCGCACGCGTTTCACTGTCGCGCGCTTCCGGGAGCTGCACGCCAGTGATCCCGCGCCCGCCCCAGGCAATGCCGCAGCGGCCAATCGCGGTATCGAACAGAGTAAAGCTGTGTGCCGTCACCATCGCGTGCGATCATAGCACGCGACATGAACGCCAGGCTTCGAAGACCTTGCTTCTCTTAAACGGGCTCTCCTAAAGTCGCTGTCTTGCGCCAAGGCGACATTTGCTTGTGGAGGCTGTCTCAAGTATGGAGCGCGGCACGGGGACCGATCTGGAACGGCTGATACGGCGGTTGCAACCGCTGCATCCGCTTGTTACCCTCGCGAGCGGCGCCACCACTGCTTGCTAAAACTCCACGTTCGGGGCTGTACGCGACGTCGGTTAGGCGTAACCCCAGCCGCGGAAGCGGCTCGAGGTGGCGGGAGGTCGACCCGAACAGGAGTGCCGTGATGAATACGTTCGTCACGGTTTTGGTACGATCCGCATCTATTAACCGGCGGGCTCGATTTGCCCAGATTTCGTGCACTACGCTTAGAGCTGTCGAGTTAGGGCGGCGCGCGAGGGACGAACGCTCGTATTACGTTGAGGCTGGCGTCGGCGGGTCATAGAAGTTTGAGCGTTGCCCGCTGGTATTACATTTTTGAATTGGATCGGCCTACGACGTGTATGTCGAGGTGTAGATACCCATACGCTGGCCCTTGAGCACGGTGGCGCGCCGATCTCTGCGCCCGAAGACAAAGGGCCGTATCACGGGCGCTCGGCCGGTCAGAGACTCGTTTGGAATTGTCACAGTATGTCAACACGGAGCGGTAAAGGTGAGCGCTTTTGGCTTGGTGCGCTCGGGGCCTTACTTGCAAGCTGTGGCCAGCCAGTAGCGGATCAGTCATCCGCAAAGGCCCCGCCACCCGCAGTCAGCGTGGCCGAAGTCCTGGTTAAAGAGGTAACCGAGTGGGATGAGTTCACCGGCCATATAGAAGCGGTGGAAACGGTGCAGATCCGCCCCCGGGTGGCCGGTTACATCGAACGGATCGAGTTCAAGGAAGGTAAAGAGGTCAACAAAGGCGAGGTGCTGTTCGTCATCGACCAGCGCCCCTTCCAAGCGGAGCTTCTGCGCGCTGAGGCAGAGCGTGCGCGGTCCCACGCCCGCTCAGGCCTTGCCCGTGCCCAGGCGATCCGGGCCCAAAAGCTGGTCGCAAAGCGGGTGATCTCGCAGGATGAATTCGACGAGCGGATGGCCGCCGACGCGCAGGCCAGGGCCGAGATCCGTGCCGCCGAGGCGGCTGTCGCGATCGCCAAGCTCAACCTCGAATACACTGAAGTACGCTCGCCGATCGACGGTCGCGCCGGTCGTGCATTGGTGAGGCCGGGTAATTTAGTCAGTGGCGGCGAAATGATCCCGGACCCGACCCTGCTCACCACCGTGGTATCGCTGGACCCCGTTCACGTCTATTTCGAGTGCGACGAGCAAACCTATTTGCGCTACGGCGCCATGGTGCGTCACGGCGAACGGCCGAGCTCGCGTGAGGTGGCAAACCCAGTGTTCGTGGGTCTCGCCAACGAAGAGGGTTTCCCGCATGCAGGGCGCATGGACTTCGTCGATAACCAGCTCGACCCGGCCACGGGCACCATCCGCGCCCGCGCGGTCCTCGACAATCGGGGTCGCCTGTTCACCCCAGGGCTGTTCGCGCGCATCAAACTCCTCGGCAGCGGGAAGTTCCCCGCTGTTCTGGTGGACGACAAGGCGATCCTCACCGATCAGGATCGCACGTATGTCTATGTCCTCGCAGCGGGCAACCTTGCGGAGCGCCGTGACGTCAAACTCGGGCGAATTATCGACCGGTTACGTGTCGTGACCGAGGGTTTAAACGCGGGCGACACGATCATCGTGCACGGTGTTCAGAAGGTGTTCTTTCCAGGCCTGCCGGTCACCCCGCAGACCATCGGCATGGGCGATCTGCCGCCCGCCTCTCTGCAGACGCCGGCGAGAGAGGCTGGCGAAGAACAGGCGACCCCGCGCGTGCAGGAGCCGAACGTATGAAGGACTTCTCCGCCGTCTTCGTCGATCGCCCGATCCTGGCTGCGGTGCTGTCGATCCTCATCTTCGTTGCGGGGCTCATCGCTCTCCCGCTGCTCCCGGTAGCCGAATACCCCGACGTGGTGCCTCCTTCGGTGCAGGTACGCGCCGTGTATCCCGGCGCCAACCCGAAGGTCATCGCCGAGACCGTTGCCACGCCGATTGAGGAGGCGGTAAACGGGGTCGAGAACATGATCTACATGAAGTCGGTGGCAAGCTCTGACGGCGTGATGTATCTAACGGTCACGTTCAGGACCGGCACCGACGCCGATCTCGCCCAGGTGCAGGTGCAGAACCGCGTCAGCCAGGCCTTAGCGCGGCTGCCCGAGGACGTGCGCCGGCTCGGCGTCACCACCGAGAAGCAGTCACCCAACATCACCATGGTTGTACATCTGCTCTCGCCCAAGCGGAAATACGACACCCTGTATCTGCGTAACTACGCTACCTTGCGAATCAAGGACGAGCTCGCTCGTATTAACGGCGTCGGCCAAGTCATGGTTTTCGGCGGCGGGGATTATTCGATGCGGATTTGGCTCGACCCCAACCAAGTCGCCGCGCGCGGTATGACAGCGGGCGATGTGGTGTGTGCCATCCGCGAGCAAAACGTGCAGGTCTCGGCGGGCGCAATCGGGGCTCCCCCGCAGCCGGACAGGCGCGACTTCACGCTCTCGATCCATACCCAAGGCCGACTCGTCACCGAGGAGGAGTTCGCTGACATCGTCTTGAAGACCGGCACGAACGGGGGAATCACTCGCCTGCGCGATGTCGCCCGCATCGAGCTCGGCGCCTCCGAATACGCCTTGCGCTCGCTGCTGGACAACAGCCAAGCGGTGGCGGTGGTGATCTTCCAAGCGCCCGGATCGAACGCCATCGCGATCTCCGACCAGGTGCGCGCCAAGATGCAAGATCTCGCGCGCTTTTTCCCCGAGGGCTTGAAGTGGAGCGTGGTCTACGACCCGACGGTGTTCGTGCGCGACTCGATCAAGGCCGTGATCACGACCCTATTCGAGGCGGTGCTGATGGTGGCGCTGGTGGTGATTTTGTTCCTGCAGACCTGGCGCGCCTCGATCATTCCGCTGCTGGCGGTGCCGGTGTCGATC
>JBOIEE010000282.1:0-5916 GCA_050740975.1 Gammaproteobacteria bacterium
ATACGGCGTTGCGTGCGCTTCGATAATCCGCCACTTGTTGGATGGTCAGCTTACCGTCCTTGACCTCGCGCACGATCGCTTCAAAGCCATTTCCGGCCTCGGCGTACAAACATTGATTGGGGTAACAATGAGCCGCGACCGCACCGCTCAGCTGGTAGTAGGTTGAGCCGTCTTTCTGCCAACACCCGACGTTGTTGGCCGACTGGCTCTCCCAGAAATCCGGGTCCATCGTCTTGGCTCCAGTGTAGAGAAGGCTGACATCGTCGAGAACCTTATCGCTGTAATAATCCTCTGCCGGGATCCCCAGCACCCGCGCCTTGATCCGAAGGTTAATATCCTTGGAAATCAAAATAACCTGCTTGTCGGGAAAATCTTTCCTGAGCGCGATCACGGTGCCCAAAATGGTGTTATCCGGGTTCGTACCGGGTAGGGCGGCCGGCAATTCACTGGGCATGATACCGGTCTGCAGTCGCAGTCGACCCGCACGGCGCTGGCTGCCGTGGGCGTTCTTCGGGTATGGCAATTCGAGGCCATCCTCAATCGCTTTGCGGTCGGCGTTTCCGATAAGATCATCGATGAACCGACTGACCTCCCGCGCGTTACGCGCCAGCTCAGAAGTACCCTTTTTGGCCGCATCGAGCTCTTCCAGCACCACCATCGGAAGGTAGACATCATGCTCCTGAAAGCGAAAAAGGGAAGCCGGATCGTGCAACAGCACGTTGGTATCGAGCACGAACACGGAAGCGTGTGGATGGGAAGGGCTGGCTGCTTTCATCATTAGTCGCCCCATCGAGTCAAAGCAGAGACTTTTAACAGTGCACGGGTCGAGGTTCCGCTCCTCTTACTTCACCGGTTCCATTACCGCGTCCAGGTTAAGCTGATCACAAAAGTCCATAAATTCGCTCCGCAAGGCGGCTATCGAGCTGTTCGCCGGCACACCAATCGTCATGTGCAGGGAAAACATCGGGGTAGTGGTACGTTGAGCCGCATAGTTGCTGGTATACATGTCTTCGATCCCGATCTCCCTGCTGGAAAAAAAGTGTGCCAGTTCATGCACAATGCCTGGCTTGTCCACAGAGACCACCTCCACGGCATAGGGCATGATCCAACTTTCGGTATTTCTCCCCTCAGCGCGCTTGGATACGATGATGAGGTCTAACTTGTGTTCCAGCCGCGGGAAAACGTTCTCGATCTTGGCAACGGTATCCCAAGTACCTGATAACAGCATCAACATGGCGAATTCCCCGCCCATCACCGCCATGCGACTGTCGACGATATTGCATCCGGCCTCTTTTATCGCCTTCGTGAGGGCATCGACCAAGTCGTTGCGGTTAGCGCCGATGGCAGAGACAACGAGAAGGTTTTCCGCTCGAGGGGCTTGTGCGCCTTGAGTCAATGGGCAAACCCTGCAAATGAAAGAAAAGGCATGGTAGCCGGAATGTCAACGACAGGGAAAGGGCTTTGCCGCCATCCAGGGGCTGATCCGCATGTGAAACAGTATACCCTAAATCCTGGGATGTGCTCTAGCCTTGCCGGTTGTCATGTTTCAGACGCGCAAGTACCATGGTGGTGTAGGAATAGGCTCCGAAGACCAAGTCCAAGTCTCGCATTTTGCCAGAGGTAAGTGACGATGTTCCAGGGGAGTATGGTAGCGATCGTAACGCCGATGCAGTCCGGAATAGGACCTGATACCCCGCTAGACCTGGACGCCTTGGCCGAGCTCATTGAGTTTCACCTCGAAAATCAGACCGATGCCATCGTCGCTGTTGGAACCACCGGTGAATCGGCTACGCTAAACGAGCAAGAACACTGCACGGTGATCGGCTTCGTTATCGAACGAGTTAGAGGTCGCGTACCTGTCATAGCCGGCACCGGCGCAAACTCCACTACGGAGGCGATACGCTTGACCGACTGGGCCAAACGAGCCGGTGCCCAAGCCTGCTTACTGGTGACGCCTTACTACAACAAACCCACCCAAGAGGGCCTCTACCGGCACCACAAGGCGGTTGCCGAGGCGGTCGCGATCCCGCAGATTTTATACAATGTCCCAGGGCGCACAGCCTGTGATATGCTTCCCGAAACAGCAGCCCGCTTGTCCCAGATCGACACTATCATCGGCATCAAAGAGGCCACGGGGGACTTAGAACGGGCGAACCGCCTACGCGCCTTGTGCGGAGACGAATTTATTTTGTTGAGTGGGGACGATGCCACCGCGATGGAATTCATGCTACGCGGGGGTCAGGGTGTCATCTCGGTTACCGCGAATGTGGCACCAAAAGCCATGCACCAGATGTGCATGGCCGCCGCCGGTGGGAAGCGCGAGCAAGCCGAGAGAATCAATCAGCGCTTAGAGGGGCTGCATCAAAGGTTATTCTTGGAGTCCAATCCTATCCCCGTAAAGTGGGCTCTTAACAAAATGGGGTTGATCCGACCCGGGCTCCGGTTGCCGCTTACCTGGCTCTCCGAGCGCTACCACGGCTCGCTCTTTGAGGCTCTGGCACAAGCCGGGATCCCTCACTAAAATACATCGCGTCGACCAATCACGACTTAGCCGCGCCAAGATCAGTATCGTTAAGATCAACATGTTGTGGAGATCCTTTTGGCTCTTAGTCCTCTTGCTCTCGGGCTGTAGCAGGTTTTTTCCGGCACTCGATGAGATAGTTCCAGACAAACGCAAGGAATACCAAAGAGCGGAATCATTACCCGATTTAGAGATCCCTCCTGATCTTTCGTCTGACACCATCAAAGACTCCATGGCGGTGCCGGAAATCAACGAGGAGGGAGCAGCCGCGTATTCCACGTACCAAGAGCGCGTCGACAGAAGCAAGGACGTGGGTGCAAGCTCCACCAACAGCGTTGCCGCCACGGCTCTTGGCGACGAGACGGCTATCATCGTTTCGGGAACCGTTGCGGAAACCTGGCCAAGGCTTATCGCCTTTTGGCGGCAACAGGGCTATGCCTTAGAGCTTGATGACCGGGATTTGGGTGTGATTGAAACCGCTTGGCGGGAGGATCGCCAAGCGCTGGTGCGGAATAAGTTTAAGCTATTTGTGGAACCGAGCGAAACGCCGAGCGGCAGCACTCTGTTTTTATCCCACAAAGGCGAGCAGATGGTCCCCGAAGGCGAGAACGTTTCCTGGATCCCGCGCGAGCGCGATGAGCGGTTGGAAAAAACACTTGCGGGAGAGCTACAGGCAGCCCTGAAAGGAGCTTTGGAACATACCTCGCCAGCAACGGTGGAAACCCCGGCCAGCGAACCCGCAGAACCCTCCTCTTCCGGTCAGCGCGCGCAACTGCTAAACGCGGGTGGCAACAAGCTTTACCTCACTCTGCCGGAAGATTTCTCGGGCGCGTGGCGCGACACCGGGTTTGCCCTAGAACATGCGCGGGCTATAACCATTGAAGACCGAGACCGTACACGGGGTGTCTATTACATACGCTATTCTTCCCGCCGCGGTGAAGACGAGTCGGAGGGCTCGGAACAAGCGGAGCGTAGTGCCTGGTCAAAGCTCGCTTTCTGGAAAAGCGATGACTCTAAGAAATTCCAGATCAGCGTGACCGGTGTCGGTCCTAAGGCGGAGATTGTCGTGCTCGATCCAGATGGACGATGGGACCAAAGTAAGACCGCCACTGAAATCCTCGAACTGCTGAGAACTCAACTTAACAACGCGCCGCCCGTGGCCAGTACTTTGCCAGGAACCTAAGCCCGTTCTTAGGCGGCGGTAATACATAGGGCACTCGGGTTCCAGCGGTTGACGGTTTCGGACAGGGGTTAGTCCGGATCGATGCTTCGATGCTCGTGCCTTCGGCCCTCGCGGGTTCGCTTTCCCTTGAAAAGAGTTTGCATGTTCCCCATATCTAGGACGGACAGTTGTTACCAAACTCTCTTTGGAGGAAAAGTTCATGACCATCGTTCAGTATACCCCTTGGACCGTATTGAACCGTGTCCGCGCCGAGCTGCTGGGAAAGCCGTCTTCTTGGGAGCGGATTGCGGACGGATCAGTTTCTTGGTCTCCGGCGGTTGACATTCGCGAATACGATGACCGCTACGTTCTTTTTGTGGATGTACCCGGCGTGGATCCCAAAGAACTGGAAATCACCGTGGGAAATGGAATTTTGACAATCAAGGGCAGTCGCGGCGAGGAAAATCTCGAAGCGCGGCAGCGTCTCCGCCACCTTGAGCGCAGGCGTGGTGATTTTTGCCGGAGCTTTGTTCTGCCTGACACGGTTGATGCGGACCGTGTAAGCGGATCCCAGCGGAACGGCGTAGTGGAGATCGTGGTTCCGAAAAAGGAAGAGGTTCAGTCACGCAAGATTGTGGTCAATTGAAGAGCTATAGCGACGAACGGCACAGGACGCGCCGTTCGTCCTAACGGCCCAACAGCAGGGTCTGGGGTATGCCGTGATGCCGTTAAGCGGCCGCAGCAGGTTTGATCCCCTCGACGGATTGGGAGAAAATGAAGCCACCGATCTTAATACTAACTTCATCGGCCATAAGGGAATCGGTTCGCCGTACTGCGCTCAAGCCCGGGTCCGAGTTGCTCTGGTATCGAATCGAACGGGTGCTTGGGCAGGGGAGTTTCGGCATCACCTACCTAGCGCAGGACCGCAACCTCGAACGGCGGGTGGCCATCAAGGAATATTTGCCGGTGGGGGTGGCGGGACGCGACGAGGAAGGCGACGTCCACTCGGTTTTCGAGGATGTCGACGCCGCTCAGTACCGCTGGGGGCTAGAGCGTTTTATCACCGAGGCATTACCTTGCCGTACCAACCCACCGCTTGCAGTGTAATGGTCTATCCTTATTCTGGAAGTCCCAGTCGAAAAAGGGAGCTTTACTAAGCCGTGGGAGTCTAAGCACTTGCTTCGCCCATGAGCGGCTTGCGACGCAATACCACAACATGGATCTGCTATGAAATGGCGCTTACAGTGCGGGTTAGTCTTAGCCGCGGGCGGCCTGGTTGGCGCCCTGATCGCTTTTAGCCTGATTGAGCTCCAAACCTCTGAATTCCAAGCAGCACAGCTTGCTGCCTTTACCCGAAAACTCCACTTCACACCTAAACCTGGGCCGAGCCCAGCGATTCTGTTTCCGGCCGCAGGTCCCTACGATAAGCGGCTGGGGTACAGTGAGTTACCGCGCTTCCTAAAGCGCTTGCACGCAACCGGATTTCAGATCGAGTCCCAGGCGCGGTTTTCCCCTTCCTTGTTAAGGGTTGCAAAGTGGGGGTTGTTTCCAACGTATCACGAGAAAGACCAGGCTGGCTTGGAGATCCTCGATCGGCGGGGCGCTAGGCTTTTTTTTCATACCTACCCACAGCACGTCTACAAAGAGTTCAATGCCGTTCCACCCCTTGTCGTGGGTACTTTGTTGGCGATTGAGAACCGAGAGCTATTGGACCCACGCTATCCAAAGCGAAACCCGGCCGTGGAGTGGGATAGGTTATTCAAAGCCGCGGTGGAATATCCGCAATGGGTGTTGCACAACGACGGAAAAGGCCCCGGTGGCAGCACCCTAGCAACGCAACTTGAGAAAGCGCGGCATAGCGCTGAGGGGCTGACCAAATCGCCGTTAGAAAAGCTGCGTCAGATGGCGTCGGCCAGTCTGCGCGCCTACTTGGATGGGGAAGAAACACTCGAGGCGCAAAAGCAGGTGATCGTGCACTATCTCAACTCATTGCCCTTAGCCGCCGTCCCCGGGCAGGGCGAGGTGATCGGTCTTGCGGCCGGGTTGGACGCCTGGTTTGGAGCAGATTTCCTGAAAGTAAACCGGCTCCTCAGCACCAGAACAGTCGATATCAGTGCTCGGGGCTTGGCCTACAATCAAGTGCTCTGCCTGCTGCTGGCACAGCGGCGACCGACGGATTTTTTGGTTAAGAGCCCGCAATCCCTGCTCAAGCTCACCGATGCTTATCTCCGAG
>JBOIEE010000283.1:0-7910 GCA_050740975.1 Gammaproteobacteria bacterium
GCGTGGGACGACCCTGCGACAGCGCGTTATCTGCGCTAAGCTCGAAAGCTTGCCAAAGGAGGCCACGGAGTGCGATGTGCAGCCACCCATGCTGGTCATCATAGGGGAGGTGGTGACACTGCGAGAACAGCTGGCGTGGTTTGAGTCCACGCAGCAGGGCGGTCTGCTCGCTGTACCCTTGTTCCGTTCCTCGCAGCAACCTGGGACTCCGGGCCTTAAGCGCTGACTTTCCTTGGTGGGAGAGGCCCACGCGTCAACGATAGCCGCTTGTAACCTCCCGGACGCAGAAAGCAGCCATTACGGCGCGTCCGGTATCGAATCACGAGGTTCGATCAGGGTCTCAGAAATGATAGTATCTGCGCCGTTTGTTCTGTTACGGAAACAGTCCATCTCAGCCGAAAAATGACGCACGCGCTGTTGCAATGAGAGAGCTGGCTCGATTTGTCATGCGAGGGCGGCTGCACGCCGGAGCAGTAGCGGGCTTGTTTGGCGGTCTGTGCTTGTTACTGCCGCCGCTTTCCTACCTTAGCGGGGCCGCCGTCGGGCTAGTGAGCTTGCGCTCTGGATGGCGCGACGCCATGGTGGTTAGCCTACTCGCCGCAGCAATCGCGAGCGTTATCGCGCTGTTCATAGTACATCGACCGGAGCCAGGGATGATGCTGATGCTACTGTTGTGGCTCCCGGTCATGGGCGGGTGTTGGGTGTTGCGCGTGACGCATTCCCAGGGGCTGGTCTTGTTGGTGACGGCCGCGTTTGCCGCACTGCTTGCCATCGGATTGCGCTTTTACACCGGAGGCGATGTCGCGGGCTGGTGGCAAAACCTGATGCGAGCCCTGATAGAGACCCGGCAGACCGGCAGCGCCAATATCGCGCTGATAATGGGGCAGGGTTCGTTCGAGCTTATGAACGGGTTCCTGATGATGCTGCTCGGTTTGAGCTTAATGCTGACGATATTACTTGCGCGCTGGTGGCAGGCCCTGCTCTACAACCCCGGTGGGTTTCGGGCGGAGTTTCACACTCTGTTGGTCCCTAAATCCCTTGCCATCGCCACGACTGCCCTCGGGGCCTTGGTATTCAGCGGAACAGTGGCAAAGAGCAGCATCTGGGTCGATCTATTTATGGTCTCGATCATGGTGTATTTAGTACAAGGATTGGCTGTGATGCACGGCATAGTGGGAGGACGCGGTCTGTCGAGGTGGTGGCTTACACCTATTTATGTAGGCTTGTTTTTTGTCCCACCACATGTGATTTTGGGCTTGGTTATGGTGGGACTGGTGGATAGCTTGGTCGATTTTCGCTCGCGCGGTGCGACGCCCAATTAGCCTTCAGGACTATCACCCGTAATCGATACGGCGGATCTTCTCTCCGCGCGACATGCGGTAGAAGCGTATGAGTTCCGTGCTAAAACCGGAACCGCGCTTGTCTTTTAAGTATTGCCTTTCTAGGGCGAGACAATACTTGCCTGCGTAGCGGTTCGCATCACGATAGCGGTCCAACTGTGCGCCCGTTAAGCGTTCATCGAAATGCGGTTTCTCAAACAACCACTGATGCAACTGCACGGGAACGCGCCCCCCATGTTGCTGACTCAAGAGGGCGGCGGTCGCTACGTACTTGTCGATCTCCGCTTGCAGTTCTAGCTCAAACAGAGAGATCCCGCGGCTGCGCGCGGCATGGTAGGTCAGATACAGAAAATGGCTTACGCCTTCAAGGGCCAGCAAGTATTCTGGAAGATTGCCGTCGTGGAGCTGTAGGATAGGGTCATCCCGGCCGAGCAAGGACATGATTTCCGCATCCAGATACAAAGCGAGGTTTAGGTTGTCACCCTCTTCCAGCACCAATAGCTTTTCTTTAGTTTGGCACTCCGCAGGGTGCACCATCTGGCGCAAAAGATACGGATCTGTGACCAGAAAATCATCCACGTCCAGAGCAACCTCGACCTGGTAAATCTGCTGCAGACGTTGCTGAAGACGTTTGAGTTTAATGAGCGCTTCCTTGGGAAAATTGTTAAGGCCACTTCGATAAGTTGCTTCCCTTTAGCTTGTCCATGCTCCAATAAGGTGCGAAATTGCCAAATGGCAGTGCTGGAGAGACACCTCGATTTCCGCTTCAGTGCCGATCGTAGCCCCCAGAACTGCGGATGGGCACAATGCCCACGGCACGCAGCCGGTTCGCGGCGCGCTTGCTTCCCGTCTGTAACCACAGTTCGTACCAACGCATGATGTCGCAATTGCTATTGATCTGCGCGCTTTCCGCGACCTCTGCCAAAACATCCACAAATTCTTGAAATTTTCCCGCAAGCTCGTGAAATATCTCGGCAAATGCCCGCCCTCGGACCGTGCCGCGAATGGTTTCGGACAAATGCGAATAAGCACTCACACCCATCCCTACGTAATAGCCCACATCCACGGGCTTTCTGCGCAGACTCTCGGAGAACATGCCGGCTACAAACAGAGCAACGTCCCCAAGTCGCTGTAACGCTTTGTTTCGTTGCTCGATTGACTCCGCTTCCGCGGCTTCGGCATAAAGCAAGGCCAAGGGTCTGAGGATTAGCCCCTCGGGGGTCAGCTCATATAACTGATCGGAGCGGATAAAGCCGATGAGGAGGTTAACCACGTAGTAAACCGTGGTCTCGCTTGCCTTAGTGTTCTGATTAGATAAAGCGCTTGTTACCGACTGTTGGAAAAATTCAGTCGCCTGTGTATAGGACACGAGTCCGTCCTTCCCAGAGCTATTTTTCACCATAGGCCCTCTCCGATCGATGGCGACGTACCGTTACTCCTGACGACTAAAGCTGGCCTTGAATCCAATCACCGCTCGGCATTTGTCTTAACAAACTGCAAAAGGATTGCCATCACGCATGGGTTTTTTAGAGCGTCCTTAGATTTCGATATCCATTCCGTCCCACGATACCTCCCAACCCGCCGCGGTCGCAAGAGCGCGTTCCTCACTGTCCTCTAATAGGATGGGGTTAGTGGTGTTGATATGGATGAATACCTTGCGCGCGACGTCCAGATCTTTGAATTCTGCAAGCGTCCCTTCGTCTCCCGATACGCTCATGTGGCCCATGCGTTTTCCGGTCTTTATCCCCACCCCGGATACGATCATCTCATCGTCTCGCCACAAAGTACCGTCAAAAAAAACCAGCGAGGCGCCCCGCAGGCGTTCCCGGAGTTCCGGGGTCATTTTAGCGCACCCAGGAACATAGAAAAATTGGATCTCATCGAGGCGATCCCGCACCTCGAGGGCGATGGTGTCCTCTTTGATCGTGCCAAAACCCGGCCCCTGGTCGGGGTTTTCTAACCACAGCGCCACTTTTCCCGGTACCGAAAACGGAACGACGCGGATCCCGGTGTCCGTTCCGGCGGGGGCAAGAATCGTTACTGGCTTCTCCAGCGCCATCGCTTCCCGCCGCACGTACTCGGGGTTTAGCACGTTAAAGATCGAATTCGCTTGCAACACCTGTAACACGCGCTGCGTGGCGTAGATCCGCAACGGTTGCGACTCTCGAAGACTGAGAAGACCAGCGACATGATCCACGTCGGCATTGGTCAGCACGACCGCTTTAATGGGACTGTCGCGCAGACCTTGTTTGGGGTGCAGAATCGGGTGTTGGTTGATTTGTTGTCTGAGATCGGGAGATGCGTTGAACAACACCCATTCCCTTTCGTTGGCGCTTACGGCAAGGGACGACTGCGTTCGGGGTGAGGCAGCCGAATCGCCACCTCGGGCACGGCGGCTGTTAGGATGATTGCAATTCCACTGTGGATACCCGCCTCCTGCGGCTGAGCCCAATACGCGGATCTTCATCGCACCCCACCAAAAGCTTTAACTCAGTCATGATACAACCGCTACCTGGCTCAGGCGAGCGGGTGTAAACTGGGGGGATCAGTCAATGGCGGTCGATGGGCGTGGAGCACGAAGGAACGGGAAGCGGCTAATTTTTGCTTTCGGGATCGCCCCCTACCTTCTGTTCGATCGCCCTGCGGCAAATGATCGTCTGCAACTCTCCCTGGGGTAAGGTGCCAAAGAATCGGATCCCATATTCAAACAGCGCTTTGTCAATCCCGGCGGTTCGAACGACCTCGCCAAAGATGCAAACTTTCTCGGAGTCATCACCGCGAGAATAAAAATACAAGGTTATGGTCTCGTTTTTGTACAGCCGTTTTGTGGACAGTATGCAGGCGCCACCCATGCTGATGTCCACTACTTCGCATGGGAATACACGTGTGAATGGTCGAAACCGTTTTGGTTTTGCGCCAACGATAAACCGCGCCTTAATCTCGCCATGTTTGATGCGTGTATGCTCGCGCTGAAACTTGTCATTCTTAGCAGGTCCATCGGCTCCTTTTAGCTCAATGTGCTCGATCTCGACGTTCTCAATAGACGACTCCAATGATTCATTGGCCGGCTGCTCAACTGTCGGCAAGCGATATATTTTCGCCGTTTTGACCATGTTTAAACCCTTCTTCAAAAACGCGAACTACGCGCAATCGGTCGTAAGTCCCCCCGAAGGAAACAGCAATCATCGCGCCATCACTACTTTTTTTAGATTCGAAACGCGATCAAAGGGTTATTCTGCGCAAAGATAACGATCCTGGTGAAAGGCGGTGTAATAGGGCCTGGCGTCTAAAGGTAGCGCCAGGATCACGACAACCCTAGACTACCCACCGTCGTCAACTCATTGACAAGTACATGAGTGCTAATTGCTTAGTGAGGCAACCAGTAAAAGGCAGCCCAAGCCGCCAAGCATCCAAACTAGGGGCGGTACATCCCGAAACGCCCCTAACATCTCGTGACGCTGGAGTAAAAGCGCCGCGCTTAAAACCAGGGCTGAGCCGGCGACACCCCACACTACGTGGCGCTTGGCTCGGCGGATCTCCTGGCTTAGATGGGCCATTTGTTCGGAGTGCGTGCGTACTTGTAGGTGACCGTTACGCGCCGTGTCTAACACATCCATAACGGTTCTCGGCAACTCCGGCAAGCGTTCAGCCCACACCCGTGCGTTCTCGCGGCTGGTTCTGATTAAGCGCTTGACCCCGGCCCGCTCACCCATCCAACGCTCTAACCAAGGTTGCGCCGTGCGCCATAAGTCCAGATCGGGATAAAGCTGCTGGCTGAGCCCCTCGATGTTGACCAGGGTTTTCTGCAACAGCAGCAATTGCGGCAAGATCTCCATGTGGAACCGCTGTGCGGTTTGGAACAAACGCAATAATAGACGCCCAAAGGAGACCTCTTTTAGAGGTTGCTCAAACATCGGTTCGGATACGGTGCGGATGGCGAATTCGAAATCATCCACCCTTGTCTCGGACGGTACCCAAGCGGACTCCACGTGTAGCTGCGCCACTTTACGATAATCACGGTTCAGAAAGGCCAGGAAATTATTGGCCAGGTAGTGCTGATCGAAATCCGTTAGCGATCCCATGATGCCAAAGTCGACGGGGGCGATGCGGATCGGTCGGCCAGCGCTAGCAGGCAAAACAAACAAGTTTCCAGGATGCATATCGGCGTGGAAGTACCGATCGCGGAACACCTGAGTAAAAAAAATACCCACGGCGATTTCCGCCAACTCCTTAAGGTTAACCCCGGCCGCTTTCAAGGCGCTGATATCGGATATGGCTATCCCTTCGATTCGCTCCATGACCATGACATTGCGCCGCGTTAGATCCCATACGATCCTCGGGACATACAAGGTTTCGGAGGCGCTAAAATTTCGCTTAAGCTGAGAGGCGTTCGCCGCCTCGCGGATCAAGTCCAACTCATCGAGGATAATTTTATGATACTCCATCACCACGCGCGTCGGACGCAGTCGACGCCCATCCTCCCAGTAGTGCTCGGCGAGATCGGCCAGGATGCGAATGAGGCCGAGATCGCGGCGGATCACTTTCTCTATATCAGGGCGGACGACCTTTACCACCACCTTTTTTCCATCCCTGAGACTAGCCGCATGCACTTGCGCGATCGAGGCAGAGGCAAGCGGCGTTTGGTCAAACTCGGAAAAGACTTGGTCCAAGGAGTGTCCAAAAGCTTGCTCGATGATCCGCGACGCTTGTTGGCCGGGGAAAGGAGGAACGCTGTCCTGCAGCTTACTGAACTCGTCGGCTATGTCATCGGGCAACAGATCACGACGGGTAGAAAGGAACTGCCCGAACTTGACGAAAATGGGTCCCAGGTCTTCCAGCACGTGAAGCAGCCGTTTGGCGCGAGAGTCACGATGCCGACGGATCCAATTCCAGGGCAGCAGATACAGCAGAAACCGTACTGGACGAAACAAATGGGTAGCCAAAATGATCTCGTCACACCCATGACGGATAAGTACTCGCTGAATGCCCAGTAGCCTGAGAAACTGGCCGACGCTAATCATCAGTCACTACGCATTAGCCTTTGCAGACGCTGCAATCGCTGCTCGAGTCGGTCCGCGTCGGTGCGCAGCGTGTCTACCGAATCGAGAAAACCGTCCACCTCCGAGCGCTGCGGCAACAAACGAAGCTCGTGACCCAAGAATTCGGACACATCGCTTTCCAGAGCCTGCTGGGCCTGCTTGCCCCACCGGCCGATCCGGCGCAGGACGTTGCCGATCTGGCGCCCTGCCACATCGCCGACCTTCTGTGACAACAGTTCCTCCCAATCGATGTCCAGACCTCGGATCAGCGCCTGAAGGTGTTGGCTCAAGGACAGGTCGCCGCCGATTTCTACCTCTCCTGAAAACGTCGCCTGTTGCCTGCCTCGGTCCGTGACCAGAGCGAGCAAGGCCATCGGTGTTCCGCGGATCCGCACGTGCACTGGACCCTCATGCTGTGTTTGCAAGCGCATGCCGTGCTCAGTGGGCAACACGAAGACTGAAGTTTGCAAACCCAGCAGATCGACCGCCACCACCCGCCCTTGCAAGGCGCTCAATCGGGCTAAAGTTTCCGGATCGGTGCGCAGTGCTTCGTTGAGCGGGCGCTCAACCAGATCCAGGATCCCCCGAAGCACCACGACTTCCGCCTTACAACTTGTAGCCCCGATGCACGGCGACGATGCCAGCGCTCAGGTTATTCCAGCGTACGTCGCCAAAACCCGCAGCGGCCATCATTTGCGCGAGCTCGGCTTGCTCTGGGAAGGTGCGTATGGATTCCGCTAGATATCGATAACTGTCGCCATCTCCGGCCACCAACGCCCCCAGCCGGGGTAATACGGAGAACGAGTAGCGGTCATAAAGCGTGCGCAGCAGCGGCAACACGACGTGTGAGAACTCCAGGATAATAGCTACTCCGCCCGGCCGCAGCACTCTGTACATAGAAGCCAGGGCTCGGTTTTTTTCCGTTACGTTCCTCAAACCAAAGGCTAGGGCCAACACGTCGAACGCGTTATTTTCAAACGGCAATGATTCGGCGTTGGCTTGCACGTAAGCTAGGCCGCTCACCATACCCTGGTTGAGAAGGCGGTCCCTGCCCATACGCAGCATATCCGCGTTAATGTCGGCTAAGACCACACAACCCTCCGCACCCACGCGCCGCGTTATCAGAGCGGCAAGATCGCCAGTGCCGCCCGCGAGATCGAGCACCCTGTCGCCGGGCCGAATGCCCGCCATAGCGATGGCAAAGCGCTTCCACAAGCGGTGAAGGCCCCAGGACATGAGGTCGTTCATCAAGTCGTAGCGGTTCGCAACCGAGGAAAATACTTGAGCGACGCGGCGCGTCTTATCCCGCTTACTTACGCGTTCAAAGCCGAAATCGGTCGTTTTCATGTCCAGTTCGGCGAGAGGGGAGACGGCATAGGGTGGGTTCTGTCTTTCGGAAAAGAAGTCAGGCAACGGGCCGTCGCGGATGGCCCGCCTGCTTTAATGCAGCGAGATAGTCGATCCAATATCTATCCTGATTTACCCCCAAATCATAGAGGTAATCCCAAGAGTACAAACCCGTGGAATGCCC
>JBOIEE010000284.1:0-5520 GCA_050740975.1 Gammaproteobacteria bacterium
ACAATCCCCATAGTCCGGGATCACAGACACACTCCCGCGGTTTCCTACATCGAGGCTTGTTAGACGCCTGCCCCAGTGAGTGCTTTGCCAGGCATCAGGCGCTCGCTCTAGGGCAGGCATCTAACAACCCTTAACGATCTGAGACATTTGGGGTTATATAGCACCGGTTCGGAAAAATCGGGGCAGCGCGCTAGGCACAGGGGCAATCCCTAGGGCAGCTAAAGGACAAGAAGAACGCGAACTCTAGGATTCATACGGCTTTCCGCCCGTTTTTCGGTAGTCTCCGGCCCAAGGGCTGCCGGGGCTAAAGTTTAAAACCTCTTAGAATTCACCATCCTGGTCCTCTCCCTGGGCGTCGATCTGTTCCTGATTTCGGATGTAGTTCCTGATTTGCTTCTCTTCAAACCCGACGGTCGAGACCGCGTAGCCTCTGGCCCAAAAATGCTCGCCGTTGAAATTCCTGTTCCTCGCTCCAAACTGTCGGGCCACCGCAATCGCCGATTTCCCTTTGAGATACCCCACCACCACTGAATGTTTCGGCGGGATCCGTAACAACATATGCACGTGATCTGACCGATCGCAATTGATTTCGCATTGCTACGAACTAGGCGCGAATGTCATTATTCCCTATTCGGTTTTCAGTCCGACAGGGTAGCGTACGAAAAAGGGGTACCCGTGAGGGTTTGGCTACACAATTTTAGGTAACGCGATAGGATATAGCCTATATGCTGCTGATGATCGACAACTACGATTCCTTCACCTACAACTTGGTGCAGTACCTGGGTGAACTGGGCGCGGATGTGCGGGTGGTGCGCAACGACCAGGTGACGCCACACGCAATCGCAGAAATGAACCCCGAGCGCATCGTGGTCTCGCCCGGCCCTTGTACCCCGAACGAGGCGGGGATCTCGGTGGAAGTGATCAAGCGCTTTGGCACCAGCAAGCCGATCCTGGGGGTGTGTTTGGGGCACCAGTGCATAGGTCAGGCCTTCGGTGGGCACATCGTTCACGCCAGACGCATCATGCACGGCAAGACCTCACCCATCTTTCATCGCGGCGAGGGCTTGTTTCAGAGCCTGACCAGCCCGTTCACGGCCACCCGTTACCATTCCCTGGTAATCGAAAAGAAAACGCTTCCGGCTTGCTTGGAGATGACGGCTTGGACGGAGGCACAGGGCCACGAGGTGGACGAAATCATGGGTGTGCGGCATAAAGAGCACCCGATCTTCGGAGTACAGTTTCATCCCGAGTCGATACTGACCAGCCAGGGTCACGACCTGCTTAGAAATTTCCTCGCACAAGCCTAGGAGCCTGTCGAACTTAGGAAAAACCTACTGCGGCGGTGGGAAATCGGTCCATATCTCCGATCATTTTCGTTAAATAGTTACCACTATTCGCCTCAAATGATCGAAAATCTGTCCTCGATTTCCCACTCGCCTCGCTACGGTTCCCTAAGTCCGACAGGCTCCTAGATCGGGCTCGCTCATTCATGGATCTGCAAACTGCTCTCAATCAAGTGATCGAGGGTCGTGACTTGTCACCGCAGGCCATGACCGAGGTGATGCACCGCATTATGCAGGGGGAAGCCACGCCGGCCCAGATCGGTGGGTTTCTGGTGGGACTGCGCATGAAGGGCGAAAGCGTGGACGAGATAACGGCGGCTGCGCAGGTGATGCGCGAACTGGCGGTCCCGGTCGAGGTCGCGTCAACACATTTGATTGACACGTGCGGTACCGGCGGCGATGGCATAAGAACATTTAACATATCGACCACAGCCGCTTTCGTAGCGGCCGCCGCTGGTGCGCGTGTGGCTAAACACGGCAACCGTTCCGTCTCGAGCGGCTCGGGCAGCGCAGACGTGTTGCAAGCGGCGGGGGTTGCGGTTGAGCTGTCACCCGGCCAGATCGCCCACTGTATCGATTCCGTGGGCGTCGGTTTCCTGTTCGCACCCGCTCACCACGGCGCCATGAAGCACGCGATAGGACCACGCCGGGAGCTAGGCACGCGTACGCTCTTCAACCTCCTCGGCCCGCTCTGCAATCCCGCCGGGGCGCCCGCTCAACTCCTGGGGATCTACAGCCCACGGTGGTTAGAGCCGATGGCCCAAGTGCTAAAGCGTCTAGGTGGCGAGCGTGCGATGGTAGTGCACGCGGATGACGGCATGGATGAAATCAGCATCGGGGCGCCAACCAGAGTGGCAGAGCTCAAGAACGGCGAGGTCACGAGCTATGTTATCACCCCAGAACAATTCGGCTTTGCCCGCATGGATCTCTCCGGCATTCGTGCCCGCGATGCCGCTGAGAGCCTGCGACTGATGCAGGCCGTGTTGCGAGGGGAACCGGGCGCCGCGCTCGACATCGTGTTGCTGAACGCCGGGGCGGCGATTTACCTTGCCGGGCGCGCCGAGACTCTCACCCAAGGGATCGCCTGTGCGCGGCAGGCGGTCGGATCAGGCAAAGCGCTGGAGACCTTGCGGGCCTTCACCGCATTGACACAACAGCTGGTTAAGAGATCTGTTTATTAGCTTATGGGTCATGTCCCCGACATCCTGGCTGAAATACTAAAACACAAGCGTGCGGAGCTTGCACAACGCCAAGCACGCTGTTCCCTTGCTGAAATAAAATCGCGCGCTCAAGACTGCGCCGCGACCCGCGGTTTTACCACGGCCATCCAGCAGTGCATCGCAAGCGGTAAGTCGGCGGTGATCGCGGAGCTAAAGCGGGCTTCGCCCAGCAAGGGCGTGATCCGAGAGGAGTATGCGCCGCAAGAAATAGCGCGCTCATACCAGCAGGGGGGTGCCGCCTGCCTATCCGTGCTTACCGATCAAAACTATTTCCAAGGATGCGATGAGCACCTGGTGCTGGCACGCGCGGCCTGCCAACTGCCGGTTTTACGCAAGGATTTCACCATCGACGCCTACCAGGTTTACGAAGCCAGGGTTTTGGGCGCGGATTGCATTCTTTTAATCGTAGCCGCCCTGGAAGACACTCCTCTGCAAGAGTTATCGGGGCGGGCGGGGGAGCTCGGCTTGGACGTGCTGGTAGAGGTTCACGATCGGGAACAATTAGAACGCGGTATGAGATTGCGCACCCCGCTCATCGGAATCAACAATCGAGACTTACGCACATTTGAAACCGATCTCCACACGACTCTCCGCCTGCTGGTCGATGTGTATCCCGATCGCACGGTGATCGCCGAAAGCGGGATCCACTCACCCGCGGATGTCGCGCTTCTCCGGCGTCACGGCGTCAATGCGTTTTTGGTCGGCGAGGCGTTTATGGCCGCACCCAATCCCGGCAAGAAGCTGAACAGCCTGTTCTTTTGATGCAGGTTCGTATCAACCCTTCCCCGGATGTTTCGGCGGCGCTCCACGGCTAGTGGCGATATTCCGCTCATCTGTTCCGGGCTACACTAAACCCGCGGCGACCACATAGATGATCGTCTGGACCGTCGCTCGGATTGGTTGGATGACCACGGAAATCGTAGCCTGGGTTAGCTGTGCAGCGGCATAACCCGGGGTTTCTAGGCGAGGAAGCCAAATTGTCCGTTCGTGGATGCTCCGGTAGCCAGGTAGCGCATCGCTGTGCCCGAATCGATCGTCATCTCGGGCTCCTGGTCCGCCGGCCGGAACTTCGCATTGATCTCGCCCTTGTCACCTAGATAGCGGGCATCCGGATACGACACCTGTGACTCCTTTTCGCGTATAGCGTATAGCCGGCGTGATGGTACCGTGATATCCCATGCCGAGCATGGAGACGAAGACCTTGTTGCGCTCGCGCATCCGGCGCATATACGACAACGCCGCGCGTTCGCTCATGGGCGGGGGTAGATCCAGAGCGTGCTCTGCACGGATGCTAGCCGGCACGGCCCGGGGTGCGAGTTGCGAAACGTGGTAAGCCCGATGCGCTCTCGGCCCGATAGGGTTGAGTCGCCCAAGCGTAAGTGCGGGGAATGGCGCAGCGGGTAAGGGACGCGAGAGAAAGCGAAGGCCGTGCGGTAATGGTACGGATAGGGGTTTCAACGTCACCCTACGCTAAAGGGCGGCTGACTTCCTGCGGGTGTGGCCGGACGAGATGAATATGGCAAACCGAAATCGAGGCTCGGTTTACAATGGGTAGTCTTGAACTACAAGCGTCCTCGGGCCTGATTCGATCAGGTACGGTCCCTGTGGCGGGCTATCGTCCAGGGTGTTCCGGCTAGGCGCTTAGAGGCGGAGTGTCAATGAAGGGTTCAACTGGCGAAGGAGTATCAGGAGTACCAAGAGTCGGGCATCCGGCAACGGTGCATCGGTCGGAATCATCGCGTCCTTCACGGGGCGTTGGTCATGCTTGAGGGCAGTGCGGCCTAAGTTCCACCGGAGTGAAAAGAAAGTATGCCCCGCTGAAGCAATGGCAAATAGTGTTTGAATTTCCTATACGCTTCTCAGGAAGCACGCACGGCCGAGGATCCTTAACGCGTGGGTGGAAATCGTAAGCTATGCTGCGCTGCACCGGACGCGCCAAACAGCGGCGCGCCGGTGACCTTGAGCTTTACGCGGCCAGATCATCAAATGACCGATCAGAAGTCGATCAACGCAAGAGTCCTTGCGAACACCTTGCTTATGAAGAGCATCGGTCGCTCCAGTGCGGCGGTCGACAAGTTTTCCGTCTGGCTCTTCGCAGGCTTTGGTGCCGCGGTCGGACTGCTCTTCGCGAACCTCGACACGGTCCTCGCCCATGTACCAGCCACTCAGCTCCAGGCAGCCGTAAGGCTGTTCGCATGGTCCATGGTTGCCACGGTAGCTCAGCGCTATCTCGCCGTGGTCATCGCTGCAGGCGCGGCGGGGGCCGAAGAGGGTCGCCAGATTTTCGCCGCTTCGGGAATCCCCGCGTCGGAGGTCGATCTAGACGTCCTATTGAACGAAATGTCTCTTGCCCTCTGGCGCCCTTTTCGTTGGCCCATACGCCGCCTCAACCGAAGGCTCAAGGCAGGCGACTTCGCCGCAGTTGGTCGCCTCGTTGCAAAAATAGCACAACTTCAAGGCGTGTTCGTCCTCGCGCAGGTTGGCTTGGTCTTCGCCGCGGTACACGCGCTCGTCTTCTCGCTGGCCGGCTAATACACCCTGCTTGCGCTTCTTCGTGGTAGGCTCAGCACGTAGCCCGGGTACAGCGTAGCGGAGCCCGGTAATGATCAATACTGGATTTTGTTTCACGTCGTCCGGTCGACCTTGCTACTAGCCCGTTCGAACAGGTCACGGTTCATATGGCTTATCCTCCTGCCGGTCGGTTAGGCTTGCGGGGCGCTGAGCATGCGTTTAGTCTTTGCATGCTGTGAGCAGCCTCCCTACCGACCGATCGATCCGAAAACGCCTGGGCGCCTGGTACACGCCCGGGGAAATCGTACAGCCTCTTGTCCGTTGGGCTATTCGCTCGCCGGGCGACTTAATACTCGATCCTTCCCTTGGCGATGGCCATTTTCTGGTCGAAGCCGCTCGACGCCTCCGTGAGCTCGGATCGCGTGTACCAACCAAGCAGCTTAGCG
>JBOIEE010000285.1:0-5271 GCA_050740975.1 Gammaproteobacteria bacterium
ACGACCAGGCGTATATCGCCCGAAGCACCGGTCCCTGTCGTTCAGGTGCAACGCACCGAGGAGCGCGCGGGGGGAGCGGGTAATGTCGCCTTGAACGTGCGCAGCCTCGGCGGACAGGCGGTACTGATCGGGGTTACCGGGCTCGATACCGCCGCCGAGAGCTTGCGCGATCTCTTGGAACAAAAGGGAGTACAGTGCTCCTTTGTCCAGGTAGCCGGATTCCCGACCGTAACCAAGCTGCGCGTGTTGAGCCAGCACCAACAACTGATCCGCTTGGATTTCGAGGACGACGTCTTGGCGGTGCCCTGGGAAACCGTGATCGGCGCCTATCGTCAGCATATAAAGGACACGAACATCGTATTGCTATCGGATTACGCCAAAGGCAGCCTTGGTTGTGTCGCAGACCTGATCCGATTGGCACGCGAGGCAGGAAAGCCCGTGCTGGTGGATCCCAAGGGCAGTGACTTTACCCGCTATCGGGGGGCAACGGTGATCACGCCGAATTGGAGCGAGTTTAGAACGATTGTCGGTCCCTGCCAGGATGAAGAGACAGTCGAACAGAAAGCGCGCGCTCTATGTGAACAACTAGAGCTTGAGGCCTTGCTGATAACCCGGGGCGAACGCGGCATGACCTTGATCCCGCAGCAGGGTGAACGCAGCGATCTGCCGGCGCACGCGGTGGAGGTATACGATGTGACAGGCGCCGGGGATACTGTGATCGCAACCTTAGCCACGGGCTTGGCAAGCGGCCTTAGCCTCCCCGAGGCCACGGCTCTGGCCAATACCGCGGCGGGGCTGGTGGTGGCCAAACTGGGGACCGCAAGCGTAAGTACGGCGGAGCTTACAGCGGCGCTGCATAGGCGCCCGCACGCCGCTTCCGGGATCGTGGACGAAGGCCAGTTAGCGACCTTGGTGGCCCAAGCACGCGAGCGTGGAGAGCGTATCGTGATGACCAACGGGTGCTTCGACATCCTACATGTCGGCCATGTGTATTATCTCGAGGCGGCACGCAAGCTCGGCGATCGCTTGATCGTCGCCGTCAACGATGACGCATCGGTAAAACGCTTAAAGGGAGCGGATCGCCCGGTGAACCCCCTCCCCCGCCGCATGGTAGTGCTGGATGCGCTCGCGGCCGTGGATTGGGTGGTGCCTTTCTCGGAGGATACCCCAGAGCGCTTGCTCGGCCGTTTGCTGCCTGATGTGCTGGTAAAAGGGAGCGACTATTCTGTGGATCGGATCGCTGGTGCTTCCTTGGTAACAGCCCATGGGGGTGAGGTGGTCGTGATCGACTACCTGGAAGGCTTTTCTACCACTGCGGTTATCGATGCGCTACAGCGTGTAACTCCTTCGAAAGCGCTATGATCGTCGTTACCGGTGGCGCCGGATTTATCGGCAGCAATCTCGTGCATGCGTTTAACAGCCAACTGAATGAGGAGATTCTGGTCGTCGATGACCTCACCGATGGAGCAAAATTCCGTAATCTGATCGGTAGCAACATCAGCGACTATTGGGATAAGGACGAACTGCTGGAACGCCTGCCTACGCTAAAACCGCTACGCGCGGTGTTTCACTTAGGGGCGTGCACCAATACCACGGAGTGGGACGGCCGTTACATGATGCAAAACAACTACACCTATTCCCGGCGCCTGTTGGATCTGTGCACCGCGCAGGGGATCCCGTTCATTTACGCCTCCAGCGCCGCGGTTTATGGCCGGGGGGCGGATTTTCGCGAGGACGCCGCCCCCATGCAACCCCTGAACATCTATGGCTATTCCAAGTTGTTATTCGACCAATATGTTTTGCGCCGGCTTTCCGGCCTGCAGAGCCAAGTCGTAGGATTGCGCTATTTTAACGTCTACGGGCCCAGAGAGCAGCATAAAGGCCCCATGGCCAGTGTAACTTACCATTTTTACTGCCAGTTGCTCGAGAGCGGTCAGGTACGTTTGTTCGAGGGCAGCGATGGCTATGGCAACGGCGAGCAGCGGCGCGATTTCGTGTTCGTGGATGATGTAGTGGCGGTAAACCTGTGGTTTTTGTCTAACCCCGATAAATCGGGGATATTCAACCTGGGTACGGGCCGCAGCCAAAGCTTCAATGAGCTCGCCAATGCCGTGATCGCGCACCAAGGCCGTGGGCATATTGAGTACATTCCGTTCCCAAGAAAGCTGCTGGGTTGTTACCAAAGCTACACCCAAGCGGACATTAGTGCCTTACGCGAGGCCGGTTACACAGGTGAATTTCGCACCGTCGAGCAAGGAGTGGCGAGCTACATGCGGTGGTTGTGCACGCAGCACACGGCATGAAGCATGAGCTAGCGAGAGCGATTTATACGCTCTTGGCGCATCTGCTACTTCCCCTCGTGCTGGTACGCCTCGCAGGGCAGGGCATGCGGCAACCCGCCTATTGGCTCCGCTGGTCCGAGCGTTTTGGTTTTGCGGCCGTCGATGGCTCCATGCAGGGTGCGATCTGGTTTCATGCTGTATCGGTGGGCGAGGCGAATGCCGCGGTGCCATTGGTGGCTCGCATGCGGCAGGCATGCCCGGAGTTACCGGTTTTGATCTCGACCATGACCCCGACCGGCGCTGAACGCGTGCGGCGTCAGCTTGACGGTGTCGCTAGCCACCGCTATGTGCCTTACGATCTCCCCTGGGCGGTGAGCGGTTTCCTCAAGCGTGTGCGACCACGGGTTTTAGTGCTGATGGAAGCAGAGCTTTGGCCTAACGTATTGCGCGGCTGCGCCCGCCATGGGGTACCCGTCGTTTTAGCCAATGCCCGGATCTCCGAAAAGTCTTTCCGTCGCTATCAGCGTTTATCTTGGCTCACCCGGGCTATGTTACAGAGCGTTACAGCGGTAGCGGCACAATCGAAGCAAGACGCCGAGCGACTCATTGCCTTAGGCGTGCAAACAAGTCGGGTGAATGTCAGCGGCAATATCAAGTTTGATCTGGAGCTGCCGGCGGATTTAAAGCCTCGCGCGCAAGCGATCCGCGCCCGGCTCGGTTTGGACAGACCGGTGTGGATCGCGGCCAGCACCCATGCCGGTGAAGAAGCCGCCGTGTTAGAGGCGCATCGGCTTCTGCTCACCCAAAGAGCAGAGTGCTTGCTCCTGCTCGCACCACGCCATCCACAGCGTTTTGGCGAAGTGGGAGCGTTGATCAAAGAGCAAGGTTTTCGTTACGTCCCACGAAGTGCCGGAAAAACAGCCGCGCCGCAAGACCAAGTCTTCCTGCTCGATTCCTTAGGAGAGTTACTGGAATTCTACGCCGCCGCCGATCTGGCTTTCGTCGGCGGCAGTCTCGAAAACGCAGGCGGACACAATATGCTGGAACCGGCTGCGCTGGGGATCCCGGTGCTGAGCGGGCCTTATTTTTCAAATTTCGCCGATATCAGCCGTTTGCTCCGGGAGGCCGGAGCAATGCAGGTGGTGCAAGATAGCAAGGAGTTAGCCGGCGGTGTGCTGGCGCTATTGTCCAATCCACCGCTGCGCCAGGAATGGGGCCAGCGAGGACAGCGCGTAGTTGAGCAGAATAGGGGTGCGGCCGATCGTGTTACGGCATTGATCACGTCGCAGATCTGCGCCCTAGCGTGAGCCTATACCGTCGGGGTTGAGCACCGCGTGCTGCATTGGTCTGCATAAGGGCACTTCGATTAATTCGGAGTGCCCGCCCTCACAGGGACGTGAGGACATTGGTCGATCACGTTAAGTGATTGACTAATGGAGCAAAGCAAAAACCACGCTTTTTGCTTTGCGATTCGATAAATGGCACGGAAGCAATTTATCGAAGTACCCATAAGTACAGTACACTAGAATGACGATCACTATGGCTTCCGATAGGTACAAATTGTTGCGTCGTATGTTGGTGTACGCGGGCGTTACGCTTCCCCTTTTGCTGGGGACGTGGAAGCCCGTTGTGGCCGCGGACAGGGCTGAGGCCGATCCCGCCAAACGCATGTACCGCCTCGACTATGTGTTCACAATCGATCCGGGGAAGGACGAGCGGGACGTCTGGGTGCGGATCAAGGTGAGCACGAATGCTAAACTGCTACGCTCGGTGGAGCTTCGCTTCGATGCAAAAAGGTTTCGCGACTTTAAAGCCGATGGCGACTTGGAGATGGGCCACGGGCGACTCCTCTGGAGACCCCCGAAAGGAGGGGGGGAGCTCGCCTATCGTGTATCGTTAAACCACCAGCGAGGCTCCGGCTCCTATGATGCGCTGCTCACACCGCAGTGGGCTCTGTTTCGTGGGGATGATCTGGTGCCGCCGACGACCGTACGTGCGCTCAAAGAGGCCGAATCCAGAGCTTATTTGACGTTCCAATTGCCAGAGCAGTGGACGGCCGCAGTCCCTTACAAACGCTTTGCCAGCGGGCGATACCGAGTCGTGCAAGCGGGACGAAAGTTCGATCGCCCGTTAGGATGGATGGTGGTAGGAAAACTCGGGGTGCGTTTGGAGACGATGGCCGACAGGAAAGTCACCGTTGCCGGGGCCATCGGCAGCGGGGTCTCCCGCCAGGACATGCTGGCTTTTCTGAACTGGAATCTACCCCATCTCATCGACATATTTCCGCGCTTTACCAAGAGGCTGCTGATCGTCAGCGCAGGCGATCCGATGTGGCGGGGCGGGTTATTCGGGCCGCGCTCTTTGTACATTCATGCGAATCAAGCCTTGATCAGCGAAAACGGCACCAGTGTGTTGCTGCACGAATTGGTGCATGTCGCCATGCGAATTCGCGCTGTGCCTCCGGATGATTGGATCGTCGAAGGCTTGGCGGAGTTCTATGCGCTAAAGGTCATGCGGCGCTCGGGCACTATCACCAAAAATCGTTACGCGATCGCGCACCAGGCCCTTTCCGACTGGGGTAAGGACGTAGCAAGCCTGAGGCAACCGCGGGCTAGCGGCGCGGTAACGGCCAAAGCGGTGAGTGTATTTCGCGCTTTGGATAGTGAGATCCGAAAACGGACCAAAGGGCGACATGACCTGGACGACGTCGCGCGCGCGCTAGCAAGCGATCGCGGGAAGCCCGTAAGCTTAGAAAAACTGCGGGAAATAGCAGAGCGAATCGCGGGAAGCCCGCTGGAAACACTGGCGCTGGATGCCGTGAAAGCAAGTCTGTTCGGCGATCAGGCGGATCGTAAGCGCCAGCTCGCTGGCGGATGAATAGGAAAAGGCCGAAGACCTCAGTTTCGCTAGAAAAACTGTTCCCGCTTTTTGACTTGGAACGCAATAGGCGGATAGGATCGCTCGATGACCTTGGCCATGATTTCAGTAG
>JBOIEE010000286.1:0-6685 GCA_050740975.1 Gammaproteobacteria bacterium
TCTCCGCCGCCGCCACGGTCAAGATGAAAAACACGAACACCTGCCCCGCGATGTCCCCAGAGAAATGCGAGAACGCCAGGAAATTGATATTCACCGCGAGCAACATCAGCTCGATACACATGAGCAGGATGATCACGTTCTTGCGGTTTAAAAATAGGCCGGCCACGCTGAGGCAAAACAGGATCGCCCCGAGCACCAGAAAGTCCGACAAGGCGAGCATCGTTGTGCGCTAATCCTGGCCGTCTTTGCGCATCGTCTCCGCCTTCATGCGGACCAGGCGCACGCGATCGGCACGGCGTACCCGGACTTGCTGTTCCGGTTTTTGCGCCTTGGTCTGACGATTAGGCCGCATCGTGAGGGCTATGGCCGCGATGATCGCGACCAACAAGATCACCGAAGCGATCTCGAAGGGATAGACATAATCCGTATACAACACGCTGCCGAGCGCTTGGGTGTTACTGTAGCCTGCGCCATGACGATCCGGGGCAGCGACGCGTTCGAGCCCGAAGTGCGACGGACCCACCGTCAGCGCCATGGCGATCAGCATCAACACGGCGACCCCGGCGCCCACAGGCAGATAGCGCGCGAATCCTTCTTGTAGTGGGGTCAGGTTGATGTCGAGCATCATCACCACGAACAGGAACAACACCATCACCGCCCCCACGTAAACCAGCACTAAGGCGATGGCGAGAAACTCCGCTTCCAGTAGCAGCCAGATCCCGGCGCTGGCGAAGAACGCGAGAACCAGAAAGAGCGCGGCCCGCACCGGGTTGCGGACGCTGATCACCATACCCGCGGAGAAAACGAGCAGCGCCGAGAAGAAATAAAAGATGAGCGTGGTGATCATTCGCTTTGTTTGTTAATCCATTCCGGTCTGCGACAGCCAATAACCCTACTAGCGCCCTAAAGCCCTAAAGCCCTAAAGCCCTAAAACGGGACCGGCATTATTCTCTCTTGTCGGTGTCTTTTTATTCTTCAGATCGCGGTTGCCACCGCCCCGCCTCAGCGATACATCGCCTCTATCATGCGATCGCTTGCGATCTGTTCTTCGAACCGATCACCGACGGCGAGCAATTGCTCTTTAGTCATCAATAAATCGCCCCGCTTCTCTCCGTGATACTCGAAAAAACGCGTCTCTACGATGGCGTCAACCGGGCAGGATTCTTCGCAAAACCCGCAGAAGATGCACTTGGTCAGATCGATGTCGTAACGCGTGGTGCGTCGGGTGCCATCTTCCCGCTGCTCGGACTCTATGGTGATCGCCACCGCGGGGCACACCGCCTCGCAGAGCTGGCAAGCGATGCATCGCTCTTCCCCATTTGGATAGCGGCGTAGCGCGTGCAGGCCACGGAAGCGAGGCGATAGAGGGGTTTTCTCCTCCGGGTATTGCACCGTGACCTTGCGGCTGAACAGATGCCGCCCGGTGAGCCGCATGCCCTTGATCAGTTCGGTGAGCATGAGGCTTTTAAAGTAATTGGTGATCGCCTGTGTCATCTGTGCGTTCCTCAGAGCTTGTGAAAAAATCTGCTGCGCTCGGGATCTCGTGTTCCGGCGGTGCTCGGAATCCTCGTGTATTTCACTATACATTCCGGTTCCTCCGCTCCGGCGGAACACGACCTCCCTTCGCTCGCGACGATTTTTTTCACAAGCTCTCAGTCAAACCAAGGCGGCAGTGCAAGAATGACTAGACCGCCCACCAAGACCAACCAAACGATGGTGATGGGAATGAATACCTTCCATCCCAAGCGCATGATCTGGTCGTAGCGGTAGCGCGGGAAGGTCGCCCTGAACCAAAGAAACAAGAACAGAAAGAACCCGATCTTTAACAGCAGCCACAGCACCCCCGGTATGCCCGCAAACAGATCCTCAAGATAAGGGATCCCCTGAAACGGAGACAGCCATCCGCCCAAGAATAGGATCGCCGCCAAGGCCGATACCAGGATCATGTTGGCGTACTCCGCCATAAAGAAGAGGGCGAAAGACATACCGGAATATTCCACGTGAAAACCCGCGACGAGCTCGGACTCGCCTTCGGCGACGTCAAATGGCGCTCTATTGGTTTCCGCGACGGCGGAAATGAAATAGATCGCGAACAGGGGAGCCAAAGGCAACCAAAACCAATGCAGAATGCTCCCTTGCTGGGCGAGCACGATCGCTTTCAGATTCAGGCTGCCGGCGGCGATCAACACGCCGACCAAAGCGAAACCCATCGCGATCTCATACGATACCATCTGTGCCGCCGCGCGCATGCAGCTCAAGAACGCATATTTCGAGTTCGATGCCCAGCCCGCGATGATGATACCGTAGACTCCCATGGAGGTAAGCGCCAGGATGTACAGCAGTCCGGCATTGATATCGGCCAGCACTTTCAGCTCATCGAAGGGGATAACCGCCCAGGCGGCAAGGGCCGGGATGAGCGCGATCACAGGCGCGAGCAGGAACAAGAACCGATTGGCGCCGCTGGGCAATATCACCTCTTTGGTGAGCAGCTTGAGCGAATCGGCGATCGGTTGTAACCAGCCCCCCGGCCCTACCCGATTGGGGCCGATCCGGACCTGAATGTAGCCGATGATCTTGCGCTCCGCGTAGGTCAAATAGGCCACCGACAACAGCAAAGGCACCACGATGGCGATGATCTTGGCGACGACGAGAATGGTTTCCATCATGGGGTTTCCATCACGGCGGCGACTCGCTCCCGCCGGCGGCCGTGTGCGGTTCCAGGGTGAGGGAGCCCTCGCTTATCCCTAAGTCGAAGCCCAGCTCTCGATTCAACCGCAACAAAACGGTATTGTCGGGCAGCGCTCGGTCGATGGCCACGGGGAGCACCAGTTCCGCGCCATCGCGCGCCAACGCGGCCTCCACTCCCGGCCCCAGGCTAAGGGCCTGCGCCAAGCGCGGGTTGATGGAGATCCCGTCCTTGTAGGCTATGGCCTGCATCTGTTGTAGGGCAGGCGCCCGGCGTAGCAAGGGGTCTAGGCTATACGAAGGTCTCTGGTAAACCAGCTCCAAGCCGTTCGTCGGGGTCCGGGGAAGCGCGGCAGGTTGAACCCAGCTGCCTTCGTTCACCGGTGCCGCAGCCCAGAGCTTGGAGCGCACTTCTTCGGTGATTTGTTCTACGGACACGTGATCAAACCCCGGCAAACCACAAAGCTTGCCCAGCATGCGCAGGATCTTCCACCCCGGCCGCGCCTCGCCGAGCGGTGGCACTGCTGCCCCGAAGCTCTGCCAGTCACCGGCGGCGTTCACATAGGTGCCCGGAGACTCAGCGAACAAGCCGATCGGTAATACCAAGTGCGCGTAGCGTTCGATCGCCGGGGTGCGGTAGGCGGAGAAAGCGAGTACGAATTCCGCTGCTTGCAGTGCGTTCAAGGCTAGCATGGGTCTCGCCAGATCGCGTTCCGGCTCTAAACCAAACAGAATGTAACCTTTTCGCGCTTGGGCAAACATAGCTTGGGCGTGCAGCCCTATTCTCGTTGCTGTTTCCCCTCCTGCTTCCCGGTGGGGTAGCATGCCGGCCAACCAGGCGCCGCAACTATTGGCGGCTTCCGGCAAGTAGCCTAGACGCGCACCGCTCAAGCGCGCCGCGGAACCCGCCAAAAACCGCAGCAGGCTGAATTGGGGATGATTGATCGCGTGCTCGCCCAACACCACGGCGGCTTCTTTCCCCGCCATGAGCAAGCCCGCGATCTCCTCGTGCACGGGATCGACTTCCGCATCTGCAAGCAAGGCCGCGAGGATCGCGTCGACGTTGGGACCCCGGCGTTGCAAAACGGCTTTGGTTAGGCCGGCAGCCGCAGCGACCATTTCCGAGGGCGGCACCACCAGGCCTTCGGCTAGCTCGAAGTTAAATCCGAACTCCACTGGGTTTAAAACTGCCACCTTGGCGCCGCGGAGCACAGCCTTGCGCAATCGGTGATTCGCGATGGGCTGTTCCCGGCGCGGATCGCAGCCGATCAAAAGAGCCGCCTCCACGCGCTCCAGATCGGCAATCGGCTGACCCAACCAAAGGAATTGCGGCGCCTTTTCCTGATCGCTGAAATCGGTCTGAAGCAGCCGGTGGTCCAGGTTCGGGCAGCCCAAGCCGCGTGCGAGCTTTTGCAGCAGATAAAGCTCTTCCAGGGTGGCGCTTGGGGTCGAAAGACAAGCCAGGTGTTCCGCCCCGTGTTGCTCGATTAGGCGTTTGAGCCCTAGCACGGTAAGATTCAAGGCCGTCTCCCAGTCGGTCTCCCGCCATCCGTCGCTCTCCCTGATGAGTGGGACGGTTAGCCGATCTTCACTGTACAGCCCCTCATAACTGTAGCGATCGCGATCGCAGATCCAAGTCTCGTTGATGGCTTCGTTTTCTTTCGGGACTACGCGTTTAACCCGATCGCCTTTGACATGGATGTGAATATTGGAACCGATGCAGTCATGGGGAGCGACGCCGGGGTATTGACGCAGTTCCCAAGCACGCGCGGTATAGCGGTACGGCTTGGATGTCAACGCACCCACAGGACACAGGTCGATGACGTTCCCGGAAAGCTCCGAGATCATCGCCTGTTCGATATACGTCCCGATCTCCATGTATTCCCCGCGGCCGGTCGCGCCTAGCTCGCGCAACCCCGCGATTTCCTCGCCGAAGCGCACGCAGCGCGTGCAATGGATGCAACGAGTCATGTCGGTATGGATCAAAGGCCCGATGTTCTTATCCCTGACCACCCGTTTGCGCTCCGTGTAGCGTGACACATCGCCGCCATACCCCATAGCGAGATCCTGCAGCTCGCATTCACCGCCCTGATCGCAGATGGGGCAATCCAATGGATGGTTGATCAGCAAAAATTCCATGGTCGCTTTTTGCGCTTCCTTGGCAAATGGGGAGCGGGTAAAAACTCTCATGCCTTCGGTCACGGGCGTGGCGCAGGCGGGTAGGGGTTTGGGCGCTTTTTCGACTTCGACCAGGCACATGCGGCAGTTAGCGGCGATGGAGAGTTTCTTGTGATAGCAGAAGCGGGGTACGTAGATCCCCGCGTCATCGGTAGCCTCGATCAGCATGGCGCCCTTGCGCGCCTGCAGGGTTTTGCCGTCGACTTCTAGGGTGACTCTATCTTCGCTCATCGCTTACGCGGCGTACGGGCCCGCACCGCTTATGCCGCCTGCAAATGCGGGGTTTCAACCAGGCTCCGCCCGTGTTCGATGTAGTAAGCGAACTCGTGCCGGTAATGTTTGATGAAGCTGCGCACGGGCCAGGCGGCGGAGTCCCCTAGGAAGCATATCGTATGCCCTTCGATCTTGCTTGCGACATGGTCCAGCTTGTCTATGTCTTGCGGGCAGCCTTTGCCTTCGGTGATCCGAGTCAGCATGCGGTACAGCCACCCCGTACCCTCGCGGCAGGGCGTGCATTGGCCGCAGGACTCGGCAAAGTAAAAGCGTGAAATGCGCCTTAACATGCGCACCATACAGGTGCTGTCGTCCATCACCACCACCGCCCCAGAGCCCAACAAGGAACCGGCCTTTACCAGGGAGTCGTAATCCATGTTCGTCTCCAGCATGATCTCGCCCGGCACTACCGGCACCGAGGACCCACCGGGGATAACCGCTTTAAGCGGCCGTCCGCCCAGCATGCCGCCTGCGAGATCCAACAGATCCCGAAACGGGATCCCCATGGGAACCTCGAAATTTCCCGGCCGCTCGACATGACCGCTCACGGAGAAGAGCTTGGTGCCGCCGCTTTTGGGCGGACCGAGCTCGGCAAACCACTTGGCGCCGTTGCGCATAATGCTGGGCACGGACGCTAAGGATTCGGTATTGTTAATGGTGGTGGGGCGGCCATACAAGCCGTAATTGGCGGGGAAAGGCGGTTTGAAACGGGGCATGCCTTTTTTTCCTTCCAGGGATTCAAGCAGCGCCGTCTCTTCGCCGCAGATATAAGCCCCGGCCCCCAGGTGATTATACAGATCAAAATCGATCCCGGAGTGCACGATGTTCTTGCCCAGGAAGCCCGCTGCATAAGCTTCTCTCAACGCGTGCTCAAAGCGCTGGCAGGGCTCGTCCATAAACTCGCCGCGCATGTAGTTATAACCCACCGTGGCGCCGATGGCATAACCCGCTATGGCCATTCCTTCGACCAGCGCATGGGGGTTAAAGCGCAACAGGTCGCGATCCTTGCAGGTCCCCGGCTCGCTTTCGTCCGAGTTACAGACGATGTAATGCTGCCCTTTGACTTCCTTAGGCATGAAGCTCCACTTAAGCCCGGTCAGAAAGCCCGCCCCGCCTCGCCCGCGCAGGCCCGATTCCTTCACTTCGGTGATGATGGCCTCGCGCGTAGTCTCTTCTCGCAGGATACGTTTCCAGGCTTCGTATCCCCCGACCTTGAGGTAACTCTCAAGGCTCCAAGGGGGATCGAACTTGAGGGTGTCAAAGCACACCAGATTCTGCGCTATTTCGCTCATGTCAGTTGATCGAGGATCTGGTCCACCTTCTTTAGGCTGAGGTTTTCGTAGTATTTGTGGTCCACCATCATCATCGGTGCCCCACAGCAGGCGGCCAAGCATTCTTCCTCTCGCTTGAGATAGATGCGACCGTCGGGCGTACTTTGTCCCAGGGTGGTTCGGAGCTTTTTCTCGATATGCTCAACCACCTTATCGGCGCCACGCAGCATGCAGGAGATGTTGGTGCACACCGAGACGCTGTGACGGCCGACCGGTTT
>JBOIEE010000287.1:0-5808 GCA_050740975.1 Gammaproteobacteria bacterium
ACGATGGCCGCTTGCCGAGGTGCCCGCTTGAGCGGGCCAGGGTCGCGGTCAAGCAGCCACCGGCACGGCGCCGGTTTGGTCTGCGAACTCAGCGCTCCGCGATGCAGCAAGCCGGGCAAGGCGGATGAGACCACCTCGCCAATGGGATGATGGTAGTAGTCTGCGGCCCACCGAATCAGCTCCAGGAGTTCTCGCGTTACTAAGGGCTGCTCATCCAAGACTGCGATGGCCTGCCGCAATTTGTTCGCTTTAACTTGACTGTGGGAAGACGTTCGCATGAGCACTCCGATCCGCACTCCCCGCCGGAACGGCACACGCAGGCGCATACCGGGCCTAATCTTGTCGATCGGGAACGCGGGCGGCGGAAGATAATCCAGACACTCCCTAAGCGGGATCTTCAGTGCGACCTTAAGTACCACGGGCCCATGGGTCATGGGTGATTAGTTTAACGGCTTGTCGGACAACTGGCGCCAGTGCGAAGCCAAACGCGCTTTCCATCGCGCCGCCAGAGTGGTTTTTCAGGGCGACTATTATTTCTTGTTCACGAAAAAGGCGCCGAGCGCGGCGCTTACAAGGCCTTGGAATGGCCTCTTGCCCTGCAGTTCGCTCGGGATTTTTAAATACGCAGCGCCTTCGCCGTCCGCGCCGCGTTCGAACTCATAGATGAGCGCAGTGGTGTAATACATACTGGAGTAGGCGCGTGCGGTGATCGCCTGGGGCAGGCTCAGAGCACCGCTGCTTAAAACCATCCCATCGCCTCTGCGCGGGTCGGCTCTTTTTTCTCCTGGGTCAGCGCGAAGTCAATAACGATGAACGCGATAACGCGATAACGCCCTCGCGGGGCCTTGATCGCCACTTCCGGCATCCCTATACCCGCCCGCTGTGCGTGTCGCCCGACGGTATCCACCAACCAGCGCTCTGGTCTCATGGACAGGTTGCTCGATGACCTGCGCGCCGGTCAGACGCTTGGCGGTCCATTTGGAGATCGCGAGCGAGATCAGCGCACCGCCAAATCCAAACACACCCGCGAACACCAGCAAGGCATTGAGATCAAGCCCAGTACCTTGCTCATCAAGGATACGCTCGACTCCCAGGAGCCGCAGCGTGATGCTGAGCACAAAAACGACCGCAAGGTTGGTAAGTAAGAAGAGAAATATGCGTTTCATAGCCAAGCTCCGTCAGGTAATATTAACGGTGTTTCGCAATGCTGCACTTCATTCCGAGTCTGTACCAGCCTGCCGTACCAGCACTTTACTGATCCGCCATCCCGCCATCTCCGAGGCCTCGAAGCTCCAGCCGCCCCAGTCGACTCGTTCGCCCGCCGCCGGTATCCGTTCGAAGAGAGAGAGAACGAAACCGGCTAACGTATTAAAGTCCCCATCCGGGAGCGTGTTCAGGTCGAGCCGCCGTTGCGCGTCGTAGATCGACATCGCTCCGTCGAGAAGAAGTGAGCCGTCCTCCAGCACCCTCGCCTCCGGCTCCTCGTTGTCTTCTTCTGGCAGATCACCCGCGATCGCTTCGATGAGGTCGGTCAGTGTGATAATCCCCTTTACTCCCCCGTATTCATCGACCACCAACGCCATCTCGAGGGGCGCGCGCTTGAAGAGATCCAGGGTCTTGAGGATCGAAGTGGCCTCGTGCAGCGCTACCGGTTGCTGGACCACGCGCGTGAGGTCGAAGGGATCGCTGCTGAGACAGAGTTCAAGGATATCCTCCTTGCGCGCGATGCCTACGATGTTGTCTATAAATCCGTTGCTCACGAGAAACTGGCGATGCACGCTATTGCGAACCTCGGCCAGCACAGTCTCCTTAGAATCAGCGGGATCGAGCCAGATGACCTCTGGCCGAGGCGTCATGATCGCTTGCACCGGTCGGTCAGCCAACGTCAGAACACCGCGCACCATCTCCTTTTCGGCCGATGCGAACGTTTCCGTCTCGTTTTCCGGGATGAGCGTACTCGCCTCCTCACCGGCCGCGGCGAGGCCCGCCAAAGGAATACCGCCGAGGAGCCGCAGCACCGCGTCGGCCGTGCGCTGCCGGAAGGGAGTCGAGACCGCCAGTTTGCGGCGATTGCGCAGTGCCAGTTGGTTAAAGGTCTCAATGAGTACCGAGAACGCAATCGCCGTGTAGAGGTAACCCTTGGGAATGTGATAGCCGAGACCATCGACGACCAGGACAAAGCCCACCATCAGCAAGAATCCCAGGCATAGGATGACCAGGGACGGGTGGGCGTTGAAGAACACGGTGAGCGGCTTGCTCGCCACGAGCATCACGGTCACCGCGATCACGACTGCGGCCATCATCACGTAGAGCTCGTCGACCATGCCCACGGCGGTGATGACGGAGTCGAGGGAGAACACTGCGTCAGAATAACGATCTGCGCCACGATCGGCCAGAACGCGGCGTGCACCGTGGACCCGCTTGCTGGTGCGGTGCGGCCTCAAGCCGTTCATGCATTTCGATAGTGGCCTTGAGGATCAGGAATATGCCGCCGGCGATAAGGATGATATCGCGCCAGGAGATTTCCAAGGACAGCCCCGTAAAAAGCGGTGCAGTCAGGCCCATCACCCAGGAGATGCTGGCCAGCAACCCGAGACGCATCACCGCCGCCAATGCAAGGCCGAGTCTGCGTGCCTTATCGCGCTGCTCAGGCGCCAACTTGTCGGCCAGGATGGCGATGAAGATGAGGTTGTCGATGCCGAGGATGATTTCCAACACGACCAACGTCAGTAGGCCAACCCAGATCGCCGGATCCGCTAACCACTCCATCACCTCCGGGCGCTCCTCGGGCAGCGCCACTTCCGCCGGCGGCGCGGGGAGGGGCTCTACCCTCTCAGGTGCCGGAATTACGGGGGCTTCCAAGGCTGGCGCAGGAACCCCCAGTTCTTGGCTGAAGGCGCTGCTTAGGCGTTCGAATACGCCCGCCAGGACCTCGGCGTTTGGGATCTGAACATATTCCCCGGAGGTCTTCTCCACCAACGTCTGACCCAGGGCGAAATCCTCGCCCCATACCACCGCGATCACCTTGATTTCGGCGCGAGCAGCGTGGGCTACCAACTCCCCCTGCCATCTTGCCCCATAGGCCTTTTCTAAACGGACCAGGAGGGTCTTATTTAGCGTTCCATCGGCCGCCAGCATCCCAATCTGCCTCTGAAACTGGCGGATCGCGCCCCTTGCTTTTGGCCCCATAATCCCGTCGATCGGACCCACCTCGTAACCCAGGGCGCGCAGGCGTGATTGCACGAGCGCCGTGTCACTTGGGTCCAGAAGGCCACCGGTCAATAGAATGATCGACTTCTCCGCCCCGCCCCGACCGTTGACCTCAAGCTCACGGATGGCCTGTTTAAGGGCTAGCGCGATATCCGGATACGGGCCGCGGTAATTGAGTTTTTGAAGGGCCTCGAGAAACTCTACTCCGGACTCGTCGGTGACCGCGCTGAGTGGGACGGAGACAGTAGCAGACTGATCAAAGAGAATCATCGCAGCCCGCACATCGCCCTTAAGCTTCTCAACGAAGCTACCAATCGCCGGGCTGGCCAGTCCCCTGTGCATCCACCCTTTTCATGACTGCAGAGTTATCCAGAACCAGGACCACGTCCCTTTCTTCGGCACGGACGGCAGGTACAAGCAACAGCACTAAAAGCCAAACTGACAGTCTTCCAGCGTTACTACTCATAACTGGTTGACAAGACAAAGCGTGTCCACAAAAGATTCTCCTAAAACTGAATTTCACAAACGAGGAGCATTCCTGCGGACAGTTAAATCACGGTTTTGTGACGATGTGTTGAGAGCCCTACCCTTGTGCCTATTCTGGTGCTGGTGCAGGTTTGTCTCAGGCCTCAATATTCCTCGCAAAAGTAATGGTGTCGGGCGCTGCGGTGCCCGCGGTCATAAGGAATTCCTTGCTCATCGGACGATCACAGAATCGGTGTGCGCAGAGGGGCGCCTCGAGGCTCGGAGGATCAAAACCACGAGCGATTATGGTCAGCGGTAATGCGAAACCCAACATCACCGTGCCTGAATGCCTGCAGGGCATCGTGCTCGGGGCATCCAAGATGAGATGCAAGGTATAGGCGATGTAGTAAGCGAAGAACAGCGCACCCTCTCAGCGATAAATCTGATAGTCACGGATGAATATGGGCACACAAGCAAGTGCAACCGCGACCATCACCGGGATATCGAAGTTGAGTGCCGCCGGCGCTACCGGGATGCCTGTGGGCGCCACGAGGCTACCGAGACCCAGATCGGCAAGATGTTAAAGATATTGCTGCCGATCACGTTACCCACGGCGATGTCGCGCTAATATCGAATCCCTTCATGGATCACGTCAAGGAAAAAAGCGGGCCGGCATCGGACTGGTTCTGACTGGTAACTCCGATCCGCCGCCGGTCGGCATTCATTATTGTTCATGTGCTTCGCGCGGATCAAGGAAGCGATTATGCCACCGGTCAAGATCAGGGCCATCGCCCCTAACGTGTAATAGGTCACATCGGGGACCGTGTGGAGCACATCCTTCAGCAGCAGCTTGCAGCCGACCAACGCAAGGAGCAGGGCCAGCGACACCTTCAAGTAGTAAAGCTTGTTCATGATCCCAGCCAGGGCGAAGTAGAGCGAGCGCAGTCCAAGGATCGCAAAAACATTGCTGCTGAAAATGATGAAAGGATCTTTGGTGATGGCGAAGATGGCCGGGATCGAATCCATAGCGAACATGAGATCTGAGCTTTCCACCATGATCAGCGCCAGCATAAGGGGCGTGAACATTAGCTTGCCGTCCACGCGCACGGTGTGAAACGTGGCTCCGCGTAATGCTCCGTGATGGGGAATAGCCGCCGTGCCAGGCGTACTACGGGGTTGTTACCGGGGTCGTAGTCATGCTTGGCGAAGAGCATTCTTGCCGCGGTGATGATCAGGAATACCCCGAACAGGTACAAGATCCAATGGTAACGTTGGATCAGTTCCGTCCCGACGACGATCATCACGGCCCGCATCACCAGCGCCCCAAGTATTCCCCAAAACAGCACCCGGTGTTGATACTGGGGCGGCACGGCAAAGTAGGAAAAGATCATCGCGATTACAAACAAGTTGTCCACGCTTAACGATTTTTCCAAAACGTAGCCGGTAAAGAACAACACCGCGGCCGTCCGGCCATCCGGTTCATCCTCCGTCGCGTCCAGCCCCAACCAGTGGTGCTCGTAGGCAAAATAGATGAATACGTGGAAAAGCAGGCGAGCCCTACCCAGACGCCGCTCCAGATCAGCGCTTCTTTAACCTGGATCACATGGGAACGGCGATGGAAGACCCCTAAGTCCAAGGAGAGTAACAACAGGATTAAAAGGATAAATCCTACCCATAACCAGATCGTGGATTGCGCTGTCTCAGGCGCTTCCTCCGACGATAACGCTTTCGAAGGCGTCTGGGACAGAGCCTCATCCGCGTCAGGTGTCTTGGAATCAGAGGATGAGATTGGGACGGGAGAAGACGACGGGGAAGGGATCCCCGCCGTTCCTGCAAGAGCGTCCCTGAGGCGTTCGATCGCCCGCGGCCATTCCTCGATTTGGGAGATTTGAACATAGTCCCCGGAGGTCTGTGACCATTGCCTTCTTGTCATTTAAGACCGGTGCGAAATCGATCTGGATGGCGTACATGAAATGAATGAGTGCCTAGTGTAGTGTCCAACAAAGAGATGGTGTTATGACGCGAATTCAGTTATGCTGATTCATGTCCAGAACAAGCGCGATTGTGAACCTTGCGGATGCTGACCGGCAGCGACTTGAGGGCTGGGTGGCGGCCCACGGGACGCCTCAGCAG
>JBOIEE010000288.1:0-4075 GCA_050740975.1 Gammaproteobacteria bacterium
GTCTCATCCCGACACCGTCGGTCCGATCCCGTCCAGCCGCTTACAACACCTACCCTCGAGATCTAAGCGATGAAAGATTTTGGGGGCGCTACGCGCTAAGCCCCAATTTTCAGCGGATTGAGAACCCCGTTAACAATAGAAACTATCCGAGGAGTTTTGCCCGCTCATAAGGTCGATCGAGCCCTGTTTTTTGCGCCGACAAGCTTAGCAGCAGCGGCGAAGTCCGCTCCACTTACGCTCCAGCTCTGTACGGTAAAATTCGGCCTGTGAAAGCGGCTTTTCGTGGCTAGGCCGCGCCCGCCAGTGGGCGAGATAGCGCTCGTAAGCGTCGTCCCCGCTGGCCTCACGCAGAGCGCCCCAAAGCATGCGCAATGGTTTCGCTGATCCGCCCATGTCAGTCACGCACCCAGTCTTCGGCGAGCCGGCTCGGGAGCCGAGGCGTTTCCGACAGTGGCGGATAGCGCCGGCCGCTCAACACCGAGTGGCAAACCCGCAAGGTCTCAAACACCAGCACCCAAGTGGTCGCGAGAAACAGCGCCGTAAGCACCGCATCCAAGCGGTCATTGAAGATGAGCTGCGGCGCCTGCGCCGCTTGCTCTGCGGGCAGCAAGCCAGCGCTAAGCTTATCCGCGAGCTCGCGCGCGTGGGCTAAAAACCCCACCCGGGCCTCGGCGCTAAACAGCTTCTCCCAAGCGGCCGTACTGGTAACGATCACGAGCCAAGCCAAGGGCAGGCCCGTAACCCAGGCATAGCCCACCTTGCCTGATTTGACTAAAACGGTAGTCGCGACGCACAAAGCGATGGCTGCCAGCATCTGGTTCGAGATCCCGAACAAAGGCCACAAGCTGTTGATGCCTCCCAGCGGATCGATGGTGCCCATATACAAGAAGTACCCCCAGGCCCCTACCACCAAAGCGCTGGTCAACAACACGCTGGGATACCAACTGGTGCGGCCCAGCGCCGGGACCAGGTTGCCCAACAGATCCTGCAGCATAAAGCGCGCGACCCGGGTGCCCGCATCCAAAGTGGTGAGAATAAACAGCGCTTCGAACATGATGGCGAAGTGATACCAGACGGCGATCAATCCGCCGCCAAAAGTGCTGGAGAAGATGCTCGCCATCCCAACCGCGAGTGAGGGTGCGCCGCCGGTGCGCGCGAATAAGCTGGCTTCTCCCATTTCTTCGGCGAGCGCTTGCATTTGTTCCACCGTCACCGGAAAGCCCCAGCTAGCGATCTTGGCCACCGCCTCGGCGGCCTCTTTCCCCACCAAGCCCGCCGGGCTATTGATGGCGAAGTAGACCCCGGGCTCCAACACCGTAGCCGCAACCATGGCCATGATGGCGACAAACGACTCCATCATCATCGCGCCGTAGCCGATGAAGCGCGCGTCCCGCTCGCTAGTGAGCAACTTGGGCGTGGTGCCGGAGGCGACCAGAGAGTGAAAGCCAGAAATCGCCCCGCAGGCGATGGTAATAAACACGAAGGGAAACAGCTTGCCACCAAAAATAGGGCCCGTGCCATCGATGAACTGAGTAAGCGCCGGCATTTTCACCTCCGGGCGCAAGATCACGATGGCGATGGCCAAAGCGACGATGGTGCCGATTTTCATGAAGGTCGAGAGGTAATCGCGCGGGGCGAGCAACAACCAGACCGGGAGCACGGCGGCGGCAAAACCATAGCCGATGACATAGAGCGCCAGGGTGGGACCGTCATAGTCGAACCAGGGGCGCAGCGTCGCGTTCTGATCCACCCAGCCGCCGCCGACCACCGCCAGGAGCAGCAATACCACCCCGAGCGCCGTACCCTCCAAGATCCGTCCCGGACGTAGGCCGCGCAGGTACACGCCGATCAACAGAGCGATGGGTATGGTCGCCGCCACCGTGCTGGTCGCCCAGGGGCTGTGCTTCATGGCGTTGACCACGACCAAACCCAACACCGCGATGAGGATGATCATGATCGCCATCACCCCGAGCAGCGCCACGGCCCCGCCCACCGGGCCCAGCTCGTCCCTCGCCATCTGGCCGAGCGAGCGCCCGTCGCGCCGTATGGAGAAAACCAGAATGATGAAGTCCTGCACACACCCACCCAGCACCGCACCGATCAAGATCCACAGGGTGCCCGGCAGGTAACCGAACTGCGCGGCCAGGGTCGGTCCGATCAATGGCCCGGGCCCTGAAATCGCCGCGAAATGATGCCCGAATACGATCCATTTATTCGTGGGGACAAAGTCGCGCCCGTCGTTCAAGCGCTCCGCCGGCGTGGCGCGTGTGGCGTCTAGAGTTAACACCTTGGCGGCCACAAAGGCACTGTAGAAGCGGTAGCCGAGCGCGTAAACGCAGACGGCAGCCACGATAAACCAAAAACTGTTGACCGCTTCACCCCGGCTCAGCGCGATGCCGCCAAGTGCGCTCGCGCCCACGATGGAAACCAGCGCCCACCCGACAACTTGTGCAAACGAGCCGGTCTTTGGCACGTTGGAACCGTGTTCTTTACTCATTCCTAGCGGCCTCTATATCAATTGCCGATCTCCCATATCGCACCGCGCTGGAGACTCGCACCGGGCTTTTTTCCCACTGTGCTTCAATGTGTTACCGAAACTTCTGAAGGATAGAGAAAAGGCATCTACCCTGCAAGGTGTAAACAGTGCCGGTCGGTGCCAACGACGGAGCACAGGTGAGAAGTTATGGAAATAAAGAATTTAACTTATCATTTGTGTAGCCTTTGCGGTTCATAATTATCTACAAACGCGCCTATCAAGGGGAAAGCGATGGAGCTCTCACCACGCGAAAAAGATAAGCTGTTGATCGCCATGGCCGCTATGGTCGCCGAACGGCGTAAACAACGAGGGATCAAGCTCAACTATCCAGAAGCCGTGGCCTATATTTCCAGCGCCATCCTGGAAGGCGCACGAGACGGAAAGACCGTGGCCGAGCTGATGAGCTATGGCGCTACCCTGCTGAGCCGTGAGGAAGTCATGCAGGGTGTGCCGGAGATGATCCACGAAGTGCAGATCGAAGCGACGTTTCCAGATGGCACCAAGTTGGTCACTGTGCACAATCCGATCGTATGAGGGAGAAGGTGATGATCCCGGGAGAACTTTTCGTCGACCAAGGCCAAATCACGCTCAACGAGGCTCGCGACACGCTGAGCCTCAAAGTAGCCAACACCGGAGACCGGCCGATCCAAGTCGGTTCTCATTATCATTTCTATGAGACCAATCCGGCGCTTAGCTTTGACCGGGAGCAGGCCCGCGGCTACCGACTCGATATCCCGGCCGGCACTGCGGTGCGCTTCGAGCCGGGACAGGAGCGAACCGTCAGCTTGGTGGCTTATGGAGGCGAGCGCAAGGTGTACGGGTTTAACGCCAAGGTGATGGGCCCGCTGGAGGAAAAAAACCCATGAGCCTCATCGACCGCCGTGCTTATGCAGAGATCTACGGTCCCACCAAAGGGGACCGCGTTCGCCTCGGGGATACCGAGTTGATCATCGAGGTGGAGCACGACCACACGACTTACGGGGAGGAGGTCAAGTTCGGCGGCGGCAAGGTCATTCGCGACGGTATGGGGCAAAGCCAGCGGACTTCCGCCGAAGCGGTCGATGTGGTGATCACCAACGCCTTGATCCTGGACTATTCGGGCATCATCAAGGCGGATATCGGCGTCAAGGACGGCCGCATCGCCGGCCTAGGCAAGGCGGGCAATCCCGATGTGCAGCCCAATGTGGATATCATCATCGGTCCCGGCACCGAAGCCATCGCCGGAGAAGGATTGATCGCGACCGCCGGGGGCATAGACTCGCATATTCACTTCATCTGTCCCCAGCAGATCGAAGACGCGCTGATGTCCGGCATCACCACCATGATCGGGGGAGGCACGGGCCCCGCGACCGGCACTAATGCGACCACCTGCACGCCAGGGCCGTGGAACATACATCGCATGTTGCAGGCCGCCGAAGGGCTGCCTATGAATCTCGGGTTTCTCGGCAAGGGCAACGCCAGTCAACCGGAGGCGCTGCGCGAGCAGATCGCGGCGGGCGCTATGGGGCTTAAGCTGCACGAGGATTGGGGCACCACGCC
>JBOIEE010000289.1:0-5555 GCA_050740975.1 Gammaproteobacteria bacterium
CTGCAGAACGACACCATTACGCGACGCGAACAACGCTATTCGCACATCCTTGACCAGCAGCCAGTCGAGGGTGAGGTTGATTTGTTTTAGCGTGGCCACTGGACTTAACGGGTATAAACGATGAAGAAAATAAAAGTGCTCATCGTGGACGACTCAGCCCTGCAACGCCGATTATTGACGGAGATCCTAAGCGCTGATCCATCCATCGAAGTAGTAGGGGAGGCCAGTGAACCACTCGAGGCGAGAGAGCTCATTAAGGGGTGTAATCCCGACGTTCTTACCCTAGATGTCAAGATGCCAAAGATGGACGGCCTTAGCTTTCTGAAAAATCTGATGCGGCTGCGTCCCATGCCCGTGGTCATGGTTTCCGCACTGACAGAAGAAGGCGCCGAGGTCACCTTACAGGCGCTCGAGCTCGGGGCGGTGGACTTTATCAGCAAACCGAAAGATATCCAGCATACCTTTGAGGACTATGCCGGACAGATCATCAGCAAGGTCAAGACGGCCAGCCAAGCGCGTGTGCAGGTTCGCTCGGGACAAACCGCCCGCGTGGTCAAAGACCAAGCTTCCACGGCTGAGGGGCCGCAAAAGCTAAGCGCGGAGGGATACAAAAGCACCACGCGCGTGATCGCGATCGGCGCTTCCACAGGTGGCACCGAGGCGATAAAAGAAGTTCTCGCACGCCTGCCCGCGAGTTGCCCCGGGATCCTAATCACCCAGCACATACCCGAGGCGTTTAGCAAATCGTTTGCGACACGTATGAATGGGCTATCAGCCATCACGGTCTCGGAAGCCGAGGATGGTGAGGCGATCCTGCCTGGCCACGCCTACATAGCTCCCGGTAACCGCCACCTGTTGGTGGTGCGAGACGGCGCACGCTACCGTTGCAAACTGAGTGACGCTTCCCCTGTTAACCGACATCGTCCTTCGGTGGATGTGCTATTCCGTTCTGTGATGCAGCACGTGGGTCGGCGAGCGCTGGGAGTAATTCTAACCGGTATGGGCGCCGATGGCGCGAAAGGCATGAAAGCGATGCATGAAGTTGGGGCTTATACCATCGCCCAGGACGAGCAAAGCAGCGTTATTTGGGGAATGCCGGGTGAAGCGGTCAAGGCTCAAGCTGTGGATTGCGTGCTTCCATTAGCCAAAATCCCGGCAAAGATCCTGGCCCTATGTCAGCAGCAGTAAATCAGGCCACCTGTCGGATCTGGGTTTTGCACGACCTCCCTTCTGGAACAATATCTGCATTTTTAGTAATAAAATTGGACCGCTACGATAGTGACACGCTGGTTTTTCCTTTGCTTGTTGCCGATATGGGGCTGCACCACACCCTACAAAAACGCCTGCCTCGTACCAGACCAAGAAACCCGCGCCGCTATCGTTCGGATCGCGACCTCCACAGGCAGCGACGCCAGCGGTGTTATCGTCGGCCGATGGCAGGTGCTAACGGTCGCGCACGCGTTGGACGACATCGAGACGACAGATCTGCGGGTATCGGTAGAGATTGCCGGCCATTTCCGCGCAGCGAAAGTCATATCAATCGATCTGGAGAAAGATCTCGCTTTGCTATCGGTAGACACGGCCGGTCTGAAACCCGCCAGTATGGGTACCAAAGGTTTATCCGAATTCGAGCCGGTTTGGGCTGTGGGCTTCCCCTTGGCGCTGGAGCAAAGAACAACCCTCGGCTTGTTTCAGCGCGTAGATGGTGGCAGGCTGTATAGCAACGTGCATGTCAACAGCGGCAGCTCCGGGGGTGGCTTGTTTCGTTGCCAAGGCGGGGCCTATGAACTGGTCGGTGTGCTGCGCGCGTTCATTGCTTATAGAATAGGCGATGAATTGGTTAACATTGGCGAATCAACGTCGGTACCTGTCGATCAGATCGTGAGTTTTTTAGCATCGGCGCCGAAGCTGGCGCTGGGCACGGACTTAGGTGCCGGACAGGCGATGTTGACCGACGCCTCACAGGGACCGTAACCGGCGGGTAGGGGCCCCGCGGCGAGGACCAAAACAACCACGCGGTACGATGAAACATTCTGGCCCACGGACAATTAAGCCCCGTGAAGGGCTCGAATGGCTGCGACAAGCCCTTTGGCTCCTCTTGCGCCGGCCGGGGTTATTCATTGCCGGCGCTTTGCTCGCCCCCCTTGGCAGTACCGTTCTTCTGAATCTGTTTGAGCTCGGTTCCCGCTCAAGCGGATGGCTTTCAGTTGTCACCGCGGCGACTTGTTACGGCCTGCCCGTGAGTATCGTCGTACCGCTCGCATGCGCATTGGCGCGGGCAGTGAACCGGGAGCGAGTCCCCTCGACCCGACAACTCCTTTCCGCTTCTGCGCTCCGGGTTTTGGGCCGTACCGGTCTTTTCATCTTCGCGCTTTTGCTTCAAGCCTATTTTCCGGGTTACCTGCTGGAGGACATCATCCGACCGGTGACCTCCGCCTCCAGCCTTGATGCTGCAAGTAGGGCCTCCTCTTTTGGCATGTTCGATTCGGTCTTGGGCGCCCAGATCGGTGCCTTAGGGGGGCTCTTGCTCGTTTTTCAGCTGCTGTTTTGCACGTTTGTCGTCCCCTTACACCTGTTTTCTGAGCGGCCGTTCTATTACTGCTGGCGTCTGAGCTTTTTGGCCATGCAGCTTAATCCATGGCTTTGGCCGCCATTAGGCTTAGCAGGGTTGTTGTTGATCTTATTGCCCGCGGTCCCGCTGTTGGACAGCGTGGTCCAGGTTTTGGCTTTGCCGCTTCCAGTCTACATCGGAGCGTTGTTGTACATTGCCTGGCTAGAGATCTTCCAAGGTGGGGAGGAGGAACCCGTCGTGCTCGAAACCCAAGCGGAAGAGGGGGACTATTCCTTCTCGTAACGATCTATGGTGCAGGGTTCCAGAAGAAATCAGGGTTTATCTGCTTGGTCTCAAGCAGGTATTGCAATTGTTTCAAGCGGGTGAAGCTGCGGGAATTAAACGCCTCCGGCGTGAGCAGGATGCGGGAGAACAACTCATAAAGCTGTTGCGCTCCGCGTCTGGCGTCCCAATCGCAACGGAATCCAGGCAATTGCTGATTGATCTTATCAAAGCACACCCGATAGCTGCGGTTGTCGCCATCGCTGTTGCCGAATACCAGCCGGCAGCCTTTGAACACCGAGGCGATGATCTGCGCGATCTCTTTCACTTGGTAGTTTCCCTTGGTGTCACCCACGTTAAAGATCTGATTGTGGATCACATCGCGCGGCGCCCTGAGCACGCACAGGATGGCTTTGCAGATATCCAAGGCGTGGACCAAAGGACGCCAGGGAGTCCCGTCGCTCACCATCTTTATTTCCTTGGTCGTCCAAGCAAAGCCGGCCAGATTGTTCAAAACGATGTCAAAGCGCATGCGCGGCGACGCCCCATAGGCTGTAGCATTGCGTAGGAACGTGGGCGAGAAATCGGGATCGGCCAGCGGGGCCACATCGCGTTCTACCAAAGTCTTACATTTGGCATAAGCCGTTTGCGGGTTTACCTGGGATTGCTCGCCCACGATATCTTCCGTAGCGAGCCCGTAAACACTGCACGAGGAGGTGTAAATAAATCGGCGCACACCGGCTTCTTTAGCCAGATCGGCTAAGCGCACTGAACCCTTATGGTTTATATCGTGGGTGATCTTGGGTGCGAGCTGGCCGGCGGGATCATTCGACAGCTCCGCCATGTGGACTACGGCGTGCACGCCATCGAGGTCGTGCAAGGCTACCTGACGAATATCCTTGTTCAGAGTCTTGGCGGTCAGATCGACCCCATGGTATAGCCACCCCGATTTGTAGAATCCCGTGTCAACCCCGACAACGTTAAAGCCTTCTTTCATCAACAAGGGAGCGAGCAAAGAACCGATATAGCCTTCAGTGCCGGTAACCAATACGTTCATCTTTCGCCGGTGTCGTTGTGGTGATCTGGTTTTTCCTGTGGCTATCGTATCGTAAGAATTCTAGTCCAAGAATACCTGCTGTGCCGGGAGCAGCATCGAATGTCCTAGCTCGAGATCTGGCTGGCTATGTGCTGGCCGATTAACAACGACGAAGTGGCGGCCGGGGAGGGCGCATTACAGACGTGTATCGAATTCTCAGCTTTTACGATCAGAAAATCGTCCACCAGCCTGCCGTCTCGCATCAAGGCTTGGGCACGTACCCCGGCGCCGGTGGGAACAAGATCGTGTTCCTGCACTTCAGGGATAAGTTGCTGTAGGCTGCGGGTAAATGCCTTCTTGCTCAAGGAGCGCCACACCTCCTGCAGTCCTTCACCCCAATGCCGGGCGGAAAGCCGCCAGAAACCGGGGTAGCTTATCGATTCCAGCGTGTCCCTTAATGCGAAGTCGGTTTTTCTGTAGCCTTCGCGCTTGAAGCTCAAAACCGCGTTGGGCCCGGCGTGTACCGTACCGTCGATCAGGCGCGTGAAGTGCACCCCGAGAAACGGAAAGTCGGGGTTCGGAACGGGATAAATCAGGTTTCTTACCAAGTGGCGCTTATCGGACTTAAGTTCGTAGTATTCGCCCCGGAAGGGAACGATCCGCGCTTTAAGGTCCGCTTTTGCCGAGCGCGCGATGCGATCGCTGTGCAAGCCACCGCAGTTGATGAGAAAACGGGCTCGGATCGTGTCTGCGTTGGTTTCGATCTCGATTTGGCCGTTTTCCGCTCGAAGTCCTTCCGCCTTGGTGCGCAGGCGTATTTCACCTCCATTCTGTTCTATCAGCTTGGCGTAAACGAGGCTAACCTGCGTGAAGTCGACGATCCCAGTAGAGCGCACATGGATCGCCGCGAGGCAGGAGATATGCGGTTCGATCTCTCGCGCCTCCTCTGGCGTGAGCTTCGTGACCTCGATGCCGTTCTTTAGTCCGCGCTGATAAAGATCCTCGATCAGCGGCAACTCTCGCGGTTCGGTGGCAAGGATGAGCTTTCCACAAACCTCGTGTTTGATCCCATGCTGTTGACAGAAGGCCACCATAGCGCGCGCCCCGTCGCGGCAGAAGCGGGCCTTGAAACTTTGAGGCTGGTAATAGATCCCGGAATGGATGACCCCGCTGTTGTGGCCTGTTTGATGCCGCGCGAGCTCGGGCTCTTTCTCCAGCAGCAGCACGCTCGCGCCGGCTTTGTCGCGCGTGAGGGCCATGGCGGTGGACAGGCCGATGATCCCGCCGCCGATGATCACGTAGTCGTAAACCATGTACCCGGGATTCTCCGTTAAACCAAGACCTCAAGCGGTGGCGGATGGCTTAGGAATTGGGTGGGGCTAGCGCTCAAGCCATAGGCTCCCGATTGCAACACTACCACCAGATCACCCACCTCGGCTTTGGCCATCTCCATCTTATCGGCGAGCAAATCCAAAGGGGTGCACAGCGGACCCACCACAGACGCGATCTCCCGGTCCTTCCCCTGGACTTTGTTTCCGATGAGCACGGGATAGTTTTTGCGGATCACCTGGCCGAAATTGCCGGAGGCCGCCAGATGATGATGCAGTCCTCCATCGGTGACCAGAAACACCTGACCGCGAGACAGCTTGCGGTCTACCACACGGCAGACATAAACACCTGCTTCAC
>JBOIEE010000290.1:0-23172 GCA_050740975.1 Gammaproteobacteria bacterium
GCATCCCTAGAGAGAAAGCGCCATCGCCGGCGATGCTTTGGTGACAGCTGATGATTTCGGCCGCTCCCCGCGCGTCTCCGGCGAGTAATTGGAACAGATTAAGCCACCAGGGACAGCGCTCCGGCTGCTGCCAGAGAAAGTCTTCGCGCATTGCGGCTCGCATGAGGCCCAAGTGCTCGAGAGAGCGTGCGAGCACGTACAGCCCCAATGGGAGTCGGGACACCCGATGCACGAATAAAGCAAGAGAAACATGAGGCGGCCAAGGTAATACCCGGAACGGCCGGCCGGCAGGCAGGCTGCGCGCCATCATGTGATAGAAGACTTCCTCGGCCATGCCGGTCCGCCCGTCCATGCGTATGGCGCTGCGGCGAGTGCGAATGATAGGCCTGGCCGACACCGGGCGCTGCCCAAGCACCGACGCCCGCGTCTCTAGGTGTACGAAGGGCGTGTGCATTTTCTTGCTTTCCATGCGCAGGTGGCGCGTTAGTGCGGCAACCTCATCGATGATGGGCCAGGGATGGTGCGCAGCGCTGAGGGTATTGGGTCGGCCCATGGCTTCCGTTGCTCGCAGGCGCGCCAGTAAATCACTCGGTAGCTCGAGGACAACCGCGTCGGAGTCACCGAGCGCGCCCTGGGGGAAAAGCGCGATCAGGCAGTCGGCCTGTTCGGCCTCCGGTCCTACCTGGGAACGCAAACCAAGCAGGCGCTCAAGATCTTCATCGCCTATGTTCTCGATAAGCCGCCCCTCCCAACCGAAGGTAGCAGCGGCAAATATAATGGCACCGATGGCATGGCCGACATCATGGTGGCAGTAGCGAAACGCGCGTTCGCCGTATTTCCAAGCCTCCCGCCAATAAATGGAGCTGAATGCGATCAGAACGGCTCCCGGTGGTAATTGGGCCGCGACACTTCGCCACTCGGACTCTGTTAGAACATATCGGCGTTCAAGAGCATGGTTGAACGCACTATAGTGAAACACGCCCGGTTCGCGAAACAGGCCCGCCACGGGAGCGCAAACCAAATAGGCCTCTGTGGGGTGCAAGTCACCGCTCGAGGGGTTCACCCGCAAGGACCAGGGTGGAGTACCCTGTGCTTGCTTCCACGCCGAGATGGCGAGACTGTCGTAAAACAAGCACGATAGCCTCTCGGGATCGAGTGCGGCGGCGGGGATAGCGTGAGGCTCGAACAGCTCGTCGTAGTAAGGTCTCTTACCCACGGGAGGATGCATCAAGGGGATAAGCGGCGCGCCTTGGTAGAGCCGAAACGGTGTCGGCTGCTGCGCCCAGTCTAGATAACCGAGAGAACGCGCATAGCGGTGTAAGTGGTGTTTCGTGCGTTGGTGATAATCCAGCACGCGCTGAACGGCTGGCGGCACGTCGATCATCTCTTAGCTTTGAGTTAGCTGTTTAGCCCGCACCGCATTTGAGCGCAGTGACCAACGCCGGATAGGGCTGTGGTCTTCAACGCGATGGGGTGAACGCCCCTATGGACTGCCCCATTTGAATGCGCTCGCCGGGTGATAGCGTGTCGGACCAGCGTACGGCTCCCTGTTTAAACAGCAGGATCACAGTAGATCCCATGTTAAACCGCCCGACTTCCGCACCTTTGTCCAAGCATACGGTATCCCTTTCATAGTGCCAACGTCGCAGTGTGCGGGTGCGCGCGGGCGTAACCGCCCCGTGCCAGACCGTGTCCATAGATCCGACAAAGATCGCGCCAACCATGATCAACGCCATCAAGCCTGCGTCCGTATCAAACAAACTCACAATGCGCTCATTTCGTGCAAACAAGCTGCTGACCACACGTACCGAACGTGGATTAACCGCGAACAAACGGCCGGGTATGTAGACCATCTCACGCAGCCGGCCGCCGACCGGCATGTGAACACGGTGATAGTCCCTTGGGGAGAGATACAGGGTGGTGAAGCTCCCGTCGCGAAAATGTTCCGCGAGTTCGAGATCGCCCCCCAGGAGTTGCGAAAGCGTGAAGCGCCTACCCTTAGCTTGCGTAATACCGTCCCCCAGGATGTTACCGATTTCACTCACCCATCCATCGACCGGGGCTATCACGGAGCCTGCTTCCCGGGCTAAAATACGGACTCCAGGTCGCAACTCGCGGGTGAAAAAACTGTTGAAATCTGGATGGCTGTCTCGTTCTGGCTCCTTGGCGATCGACAGGTCGACGTCGTAGAAGCGCGTGAACCACGCGATTAGCGTATTTTTCCACCACCGAAGCTTGCAGCGCGTAGCCTTGTACACCAAGCGGGACAGCAGGTGCTGGGGGATCGCGTGCTGCGGCCATACCAACAAACGTTCGGTAAGTCGTGCGCGAGCCAACCCGCCTCCTCGGGATTTCAGGCGCATCCCGAGGGCTCGATCCTCGTGTTTCCGCCGGCATGCGATCCCACTTGGCTTTCACCACAGCCATTGGCTCCTGACAATTGACGATGTCCGTCCGAGCCGGGTGTAAGGTTTATCTTAACTGTCAAAACATGGGCAAAGAAATCGCGGGCAGGGATTAGGCCGCTAGCGATTTGGAATCGGCTCTGAGCACTTAACGATGATTATGACAAGAAACCCACCCGGAGCGCACTTTAGGAGCATCAGCCCCGAAGCCGTTCCATCCTCTAGCGCAGGAGATGTTGTTAACCGGTGCTAACCTGCGCGATCAAAACGCGGGCTGCGATGCTCCTCGGTTCGTGGGCGAGCTTGGTTGACGCGGATATTCCTCCCATTGAGCAGAAAGCCGTCGAGCTGGCGAATGGCTTCTTCGGCCTCTGTCGCCATGGGCATCTCTACAAACCCGAATCCTTTAGACTTGCCGCTTATTTTATCCATCACGATTTTCGCTGAAGTTACTTCGCCGTATTCCGCAAAGGCATTGCGCAATTCGTCTTCACTCAATTGATACGCTAGGTTGCCAACGTAAATATTCATCAATGTACTCTTCTATTGCAGTGCTATTGAAAGAACCCCATCAGAACCCAACCAATAGCACACAAGTCGAGACCTGATGACCGCGCCCGAGATCTTCCCCAAGCTTCCGGTATCTAACGGCAATTCTAGCATGTGAGCATGTATGAAATCCAAGCGCTTGTTGCAACGATCGCCTTGTCGATCGCTCCGTTGGGCTATCAGGCCCATAGGCGGCAGTAACATCCCCTACCGTCCCCCGCGGATAGATCTTAAATTGTGCACGGTCTAAAACGCTATGTGTCTCATCGCTCTCTCATATCACAATTACCCTCGCTACCCGCTCGTCGTGATCGCAAATAGGGACGAGTTTTACTCCCGCCCGACCACGCTAGCGGCGTTTTGGCCGGAGCACCGTGGGATCCTCGCTGGACGCGATGTGGCGGGCGGCGGAGCATGGTTAGGCTGTGACCGCGGGGGCCGTTTTGCAGCGGTTACCAATATTCGCGACCCACGTGTCCGACATCCCTCTGCCCGCTCTCGTGGGACCTTGGTCAGCTCCTTCCTTATGGGGCGAGATACCGCCGCCGACTATCTTGATGGGGTGCATCATGAGCGCCACCGTTATAATCACTTTAACCTGTTGGTAGGCGATGAAACCGGACTTTTTTATTACACCAGCGTACGCGACAAGCGCAACAAGCTGGCACCCGGCATCTATGGCCTGAGCAATGACGTTCTCAATACGCCCTGGCCTAAGGTACATAAAGCAACCCAGCGGCTCGCTCGTTTGTTGGACGCTGATCGGCCGCTAGAGCTTGAACAACTGTTTCAGTTATTGGTCGACACCGAAATTGTGCCCGATCATCTGCTGCCGGATACCGGCATAGGCCTGGAATGGGAGCGGTTGTTGTCACCGCTTTTCGTCTGCGCTTCCGGCTACGGCACCAGAAGCTCTACCGTCGTCGTGCTGGACCAGGACGGCCAACTCCTTTTTGCAGAGCGGAGCTTTGATGCGCAGGGTAAGGAGCAACAAACCCTCGCGTATCGTTATGAGATCGAAAAAGCTTCGTATACTCTTGACGCTGTCGAGAAATCACCGGAACAAGGGTGGTCCCTTGAAACAAGCCCAGGAAGAAAAACCCGAACGCTCCGAAACAGCCGGCACTGATCCAGACCTGCTCAGTCGTTACCTCGCCGTGCGCGATACCTCTCATAGGCTGTGCGCACCCTTGAGCCCCGAAGACTGCGCCGTCCAGTCCATGCCTGATGCGAGCCCGGTCAAATGGCACCTTGCGCACACCAGTTGGTTCTTTGAGACCTTCGTTCTGGAACGCGACGGGGGCTACAAGCTCTTCGACCCTAGCTACAAGGTGCTCTTCAATTCCTATTATCACAGCGTGGGCTCTCAACATCCACGACCACAACGGGGCTTACTCACCCGCCCAAGCTTTGACACCGTGCTTGCTTACCGCAAACATGTGGACGAGCACATCATGCGCCTGCATGATCAAAACTGCGGTTTCCACGGAAAAACCGCCCTTCTGGTGGAGACGGGCTTGCAGCACGAGCAGCAGCACCAGGAGTTGATGTTAATGGACATCAAGCACCTTTTTTCCTGCAATCCCCTGAAGCCTGCGTATCAGATCCACGTCCAATCCGCAGCCGAGGCCGCACCGCCTATGCAATGGCTCTGTTACGCAGCCGGCACCCGCTGGGTAGGCCATGAGGGCGGGGGGTTTGCGTTCGACAACGAAACGCCCAGGCACCGTTTCCGGGGAGCAGCGTTTGCTCTGGCTACCCGTTTGGCCACTAACGGCGAGTACCTGGAGTTTATCGAGGACGGGGGCTATCAGCGGCCTGAGCTGTGGTTATCAGACGGCTGGTCGACGGTACAGACCGATGGCTGGCAAGCTCCTCTTTATTGGGAAAAGCATGGGGATAGCTGGTACGAGCTGACACTTGCCGGCTTGCAGGCGGTTTCTCCGCACACCCCAGTCTGCCACGTGAGCTACTACGAAGCATGTGCCTATGCGGCTTGGAAAGGCGCTAGGCTGCCCACAGAGGTGGAATGGGAGCACGCGGCGCAGATAATAGGCGCGCCGGAAGGTAACTTCCTTGAGCGCGGCCTGCTGCATCCCACTGTGGCCAAACAACGGGAAAATCCGCCTGAGCCGCAGCAGCTTTTCGGCGACACCTGGGAGTGGACTGCCAGCGCCTACTTACCCTATCCCGGGTATCGAACCCCGCCCGGCGCCTTAGGCGAATACAACGCGAAATTCATGTGCAACCAAATGGTTCTGCGCGGGGGTTGCTGTGTGACCCCGCACTCGCACATACGGCCAAGCTATCGGAATTTCTACTATCCGCAGCAGCAGTGGCAATTCGGTGGGATCCGGCTGGCGCGTGACCTTTACTAAGCGGCCCAGACATCTCGCCCGGAGGGTCCACGCCCGGTCGCGAGCAGAATGTCGTGGCGGTTCTGAAAATCCGCTTCCTGCACCGCAGTGGGGCGGAACTGCTACAATAAACAGAAAATGGCTGAACCAGCCGCCGCGGTGCGCTGAGATGCTGGACCATATCTGGTTAAAAAGTTACCCTAAAGGGATCTCCCCCGAAATAGATCTCGATGCCCATTTGTCTCTAGTCGAGGTCTTCGACCAAGCTGTGGCGCGCTTCGCCGATCGGCCCGTGTTCGCAAACATGGGAACGAGCATAACGTTTAGCGAGCTGGATCGCTTAAGCGCTCGTTTTGCCGCCTATCTGCAGCAGGACCTGAACCTTAAGAAAGGCGAGCGCGTGGCGCTAATGATGCCGAATCTCCTGCAATACCCGATCGCGCTATTTGCTGTGATGCGGGCTGGTTTAGTGGTGGTGAACGTAAATCCCCTGTATACCGCGCGCGAGCTGGAGCATCAGCTGGCTGATTGCGGGGCGGTTGCCATCGTTATTTTGGAGAACTTCGCCCATGTACTGGCGCAAGTGATCGACAACAGCGCTGTCAAGACGGTGGTGACAACACAGCTTGGTGACATGCTGGCTTTTCCGAAATCGGCCGTCGTCAACCTGGTGGTTAAGCACCTTAAGCGCCTAGTCCCTCCCTATAAGCTGCCCGCCAATATCGAGCATTTGGATTTCCGGCAGTCCCTTGACAAAAGAGAGGCCCACAGTTTGCGTGCGGTGCCGCTAACGCAGCGTGACCCGGTGTTTTTGCAATACACGGGCGGCACCACGGGCCTGTCTAAAGGTGCTGTGTTGACGCATGGAAATATGCTCGCCAACTTACTGCAGTGCAAAAGCTGGATCGCCCCGGTGGTGGAAGAGGGCAAAGAAATTGTCGTCACCGCTTTACCGCTTTACCATATCTTCGCGCTGATGGCGAACTGCCTGCTGTTCTTGTCGATCGGAGGCCAGAATCATCTGATCACCAACCCGCGCGACCTTAAGGGTTTTGTGCACGAATTACGCAAAGCCCGATTCTCGGCCCTCACCGGCGTCAATACCTTGTTCAACGGCTTGCTGAATACGCCGGGATTCGACGAGCTGGATTTCTCAAGCCTGAAGATAACCCTGGGCGGCGGGATGGCGGTGCACGCGGAGGTGGCGGCACGCTGGAAAAAGACCACCGGATGTACTTTGACCGAGGCCTATGGACTGACCGAGGCCTCGCCGGCGGTTTGCATCAATCCCCTGGATCTCGCAAACCACAACGGTTCCATAGGGCTACCCATTCCGTCCACGGAATGCTCCATACGAGACGATGAAGGCCGCACGCTCGACCTCGGTCAGACCGGGGAGTTGTGGATCCGCGGACCACAGGTCATGCAAGGCTATTGGAAGCGACCCGAAGAGACGGCCGAGATCCTCACCCCGGAGGGCTGGTTGCGTAGCGGTGATATTGCCACCATGGATAAACAGGGCTATCTTCGTATCGTTGACCGCAAGAAAGACATGATCTTAGTATCCGGGTTTAATGTTTATCCCAACGAGATCGAGGAGGTGGTCGCGGAACACCCAGGCGTTCGAGAGGTGGCCGCAGTTGGCGTGCCGGATCCAGCGAGTGGAGAGATGGTCAAGCTTTTTGTGGTAAAAAAAGACCCCAATCTGGATGCCGCGGCGTTGATCACACACTGCCGCAAGTACCTTACCGGGTACAAGATCCCGGAACAGGTGGAGTTTCGGGAAGAATTGCCCAAATCCAATGTGGGAAAAATCCTGCGCCGGGCCTTGCGCGAGGAAGCGAGCCGTTCTCTGCCGCCGTGACCCGTGTTCCGCGAACGCATGAGGAAATCGAACGTTTGAAGGTGCGCCTGGCAGAGCTACAGAGCGAGCATCGCGCCTTGGACGAGATGATCGCGCGCATGTCCGAGGCGGTATATGTCGATCAGTTGCAACTAAGGCGCCTGAAGAAACGTAAGCTACAGCTGAAAGACCTTATCACCCGGCTGCGCAGTGCGTTGATCCCCGATTTGGACGCCTGATCGGCCATGGTGGGAAAACCGGCTGGATAGGCTCGCCTGATGAGAAGCTCGCGACCCGCAGCCCCACCCGTTCCAACATCGGGATCAGTACCGAAGCAAAGGGGATGAATTCACCGAACGGCACCAAGTGCCGCTTGTGGTAAACGCCCATGTTTGTGCCCACGCCGATGACGCTGTTGTAGTTACTCCTGCTGTCGCTGTATGGGATCCCGACCACAAACTGGGTTTCGAAACGCTCCGCCAGGCGCTGCAATTGCTCAAGGAAATGGCGTGCCTCATCGTAGAACATCGGGATGGCAGGCTCTGACCAGCGTGTTACAAAAGTCGGGTAGACTACATGCCCGCAATAAGCCTGTCTAGAAACGTTGCTTGTTGCAGCGCGTAGATAAAACCTTAGAATCAAGACACCACATATTCCAGGGCATGGCGCAAAGCGAAGCCATGTCTCGCAAGCGAGGACTGTTTTGGGGATCCCTTTCACTAAGATGCACGGGCTAGGCAACGATTTTGTGCTGTTCGATGCCTTGTCCGATCCTGTTTCATTGAATATTGCACAGATCCGGGCGGTCGCCGACCGCCGCCACGGCATTGGGTGCGATCAAGTGTTATTGATCCAGCCGGCCCAAAGCGACCAAGCAGACGTCCGCTACCGTATATTCAACGCCGATGGCAGGGAGGTAGAGCAGTGCGGGAACGGCGCGCGCTGCATTGCCCAATACCTGCGCAGGCGAGGTTATATGTGCAAAGATATCCTGGTAGCGGAAACTCTAAAAGGTAGGGTCAGCATGTACTTCGAACCGGATGGGATGATTCGGGTGAACATGGGAGAGCCGAAGCTGAACCCGGAGGACGTTCCGGTACTTGCCAAGCGTGCTTCGATTGGTTATGAAATAGATATCGGGGGAGAGACCATCGGTTTTTTGGCCCTTTCTATGGGGAATCCGCACGCCGTCCTAGAAGTTGAGGATGTGGAGACAGCGGCCGTAGCGCAGCTTGGCGCGCGCCTTAGCCGGCATGCCTGCTTTCCTGAAGGGGCCAACGTCGGTTTTATGCAGGTGCTGGATCGGGGGCGCATGCGATTGCGGGCGTACGAACGCGGAGTGGGTGAAACACTGGCTTGCGGAAGTGGGGCGTGCGCCGCCGTGGTGGCGGGTTGGTTGATGTCGCGACTGGATGCCGAGGTGGCGGTGGAACTTCGCGGGGGGATTTTACGGGTCGCTTGGCACGGGGAAGGCTCTCCCGTGTGGATGACAGGCCCAGCTACATATGTGTTTGAAGGGAGCATCCAATTATGACAACGCCAAGGCCTATTCAGCTGGATGACGGTCCAGACAGCATCAGTGCGGTTGCGGAATACTTACGCCGACGCCCAGATTTCCTGGTGAACCAGCCAGAGCTTCTGCAAGAGATCAGCGTGCCTCACGAGACCGGGGAGGCGGTGTCATTAGTAGAACGTCAAGTCGCAACCTTGCGCAAGAAGAACAAGCAGTTGCAGGGCAAGCTGCGGGAATGGATCGAGGTCGCGGAGCACAATGATCAGCTAAGCCTGAAGCTGCACCATTTAACCCGAATGCTGATCGCCGCCCGCGATTTGGACACCGTTTTTTCCATGCTCTATCAGAGCCTTGTCACTGACTTCCGCGCGGACTGTGTGGTCCTGTGGTTATTCGTCGATGCTCCCCCCGGACAAAACCAACGCCGTGAGTTTCTGGGGAGTCAAAGGGAACAGCAAGCAGTGCTGGAGGATGTATTCGAAAAAGCCGTGCCTTTTTGCGGAGCGCTCAGCGATGCTCAACGCGCCGCTTTGTTCAATGGCGCGACGGAAGAAGTCGGATCGGCTGTGGTGCTCGCGCTGCGCGAGGCGGATTGGCGCGGTATATTGGCTATCGGAGTACGCGACGCGAGCCGATTTCAAGCCGAGATGGGCACCGATTTTCTCATTCGGCTTAGTGAGATCGTGAGCAGCGTGATTTGCCGTTGGGTGGTGAGTAGTGATGAGCAAAGCAAAGCTGAGCGCGGAGCTTAAGCCGTTTTTGCAACAGCTTTCCTTCGCGGCGCACACCGTTAAAGCTTACGACCGCGACGTCTCTGCGCTTATTCGGTTTTGTACCGACAAACGGGTCGAGGGCTGGGAGGATCTCGAAGAGTCTCATGTGCGCGCTTTTATCGCGTGCTTGCATCGCAACGGAAAGAGCAGCCGCACGCTGCAGCGGACCTTGTCCGGCGTGCGTGCCTTCTTTCGCTTCCTCATCGGTCGTCAACTGCTTGCACGCGATCCCGCCGCGGGTATAAGAGCACCAAGAGCGCAACGCAAGCTGCCCCGAGTGCTTGATGTTGATCAAACGGGGCGGTTGATGCAAGAGGGCGGCGACGATGACGTCCTTGCCCGCCGGGACACGGCCATGTGGGAACTGTTGTATTCCTGCGGTTTACGCGTCTCAGAATTGGTTGGGCTTGATTGCTGCGATGTGGCGATAAAAGATGCCGAGCTTTGCGTCCTCGGTAAGGGCAGTAAGCAGCGTATCCTACCTATCGGGCGTTGCGCCATCGAGGCGCTGCGCGCGTGGCTGCTTTGCCGGCGGACGCTGTTGGGTGATCCTTCCGAAGACGCGCTATTTTTAAGCCGCCGGGGCACTCGCGTACATGTACGCACAGTGCAGCAGCGCTTGCGAGCCTGGGGTGTGCGTCAGGGGATCTCCACGCCGGTGCATCCGCACATGCTGAGGCATTCTTTCGCCAGCCATTTGCTCGAATCCTCAGGCGATTTAAGGGCCGTGCAGGAACTGCTGGGCCATGCAAGCATCAACACGACCCAGATCTACACCCACCTCGATTTTCAGCACCTCGCATTGGTCTATGACCAGGCACACCCTCGGGCAAAGAAAAAGTCAGCGCTGTGAGCTTCGGGGCGGGGTTACCTATGCCGGGTGGGTTGCAGTGCGCTGATCCGATGGATCGCATTCTTTTGCTCAACGGATTAGTAGTCAACGAGGGGCGTCGTAGCGAACTCGACTTATTGCTCGTAAATGGGCGGGTCGAGCGCATCGGCGGCGATCTCAGCGCTGTCCCCGCGGACATTCTGATCGACGCCAGCGGCAAGCTCGTGGTGCCTGGTCTGATCGATGACCAAGTACATTTTCGCGAGCCGGGGTTGACTCATAAAGGGGATATCGCCTCTGAATCCCGCGCCGCCGTGGCCGGAGGGGTAACTAGTTTTCTCGATATGCCCAATACCCTACCTCCCACAATAAGCTCAGAACGACTGGAGGAGAAATACGCCATCGCCGCGCGCACATCACGTGCAAACTTCGGCTTTTATTTCGGCGCTACGAACGACAACATCGAAGCGATTAAAGCGCTCGATCCCCAGCGTGTATGCGGCCTCAAGGTTTTTATGGGGGCTTCTACGGGCAACATGCTGGTTGATAGTCCCGAAGTCCTGGAGGCTATCTTCCGCGATTCCCCAGTGCTTATCGCCACCCACTGTGAGGACACACCGACGATAAAAGAGAATGAGCGCAGGTTTCGGGAGCTCTATGGCGAGGCCATACCTATACACTGTCACCCATTGATCCGAAGTGAAGATGCCTGCTTCAAATCCTCCTCTTTCGCCGTAGACCTGGCGCGGCGCTACGGCTCGCGATTGCATCTGCTGCACCTGAGCACGGTATGCGAGTTGGCACTCCTGTCACGCGCCCCTTTAAACCAGAAGCGAATCACGGCAGAGGCCTGTGTGCACCATCTCTATTTCCAAGCGTCGGATTACCAGGACAAAGGGGTCTTAATTAAATGCAATCCCGCGATCAAAACGGGAGCGGATCGCGAAGCGTTACGCCGTGGCGTGATCGAGGGATCCATCGACGTCATCGGAACCGACCACGCCCCGCACGCCCTAGGTGAAAAGCAGGGGAGTTACTTCACGGTTCCTGCCGGGCTCCCGCTGGTACAACACGCCCTGTGTGTGCTCTGGGAGCTTCATTGCCAGGGGACATTTCCTCTCGAGCTTATCGTGGAGAAGACCAGCCACGCGGTCGCCACACTGTTTGGCATTAAGGAGCGCGGATTCGTGCGGGAGGGGTATTGGGCGGACCTGGTCGTGATTGATCCCAAAAGCGAGACCGCTGTAACCCCAATGAGCGTGCTCTATAAGTGCGGGTGGTCTCCTTTTCTAGGCCATACCTTTCCCTGTTCTATCGATACCACGATCGTCTCGGGCCAGATCGCTTATCATCGTGGTGTAGTGACCGAGGATGTTCCAGGTAGATGTCTGGAATTCGGACAGCGGGCACACTAGCGCATGGGTATTGTGTTTCGTTCTTCACCTGGGCAAGATTGGCAACACCCTGGCGAGCGTGAAGCCGACGAAAAGTGGAGTGTAGAAAAGATGGTTGGAAAGCCAAAGATTGTGGAAGATCTTACCCCTTGCTGTGACGGAGGACTGGGAGCGCTGGGGCATCCACGTGTTTATCTACCGATCGGGGAGAAAGATTACGTGGATTGTCCCTATTGCGGACAGCGGTTTATGTTACAGCGCGCTCCTGCAGCGCCGGAGCTTAGCGGGCCTTCTCCTGGGTCGTCCCCGCCATCACCCCCGCTTAAAGCTTGGAACACGATCTGATGCAAAATGGGACGACGGCAAGCACCGCTGGCTTGAGGAGAACGGTTTCGACCTCCCTGGCCTTCGCAGATCTACCGCAATCATTTGCTCGACTCCCAATCAGCGGTCAGGGGGAAGCTTGCACGCCATCCCGGTGAACGATCCTAAGCATTGTTTATACCACAATGCACAAAGCCCATTATTTCAAATCGTTAATTGCACCCCATTCCACTACTCTCTGCGCGCCAATTGACGCAGCGTCATTTTTCAGCGGCTATTTTAATACAATATTCCGAATTTACGCATGTTCCAACTGAACAGAAAGCAACCGGTTAATCTCAACAAGCTTTCGCGGCTGCAAGGATCTGAACGTGCAGTCGAGCATCCTTGGCTTGCTGGCCGCGACGGCAATCCACTCGAGCCACAAGTCAAGAATTCATATCGCCCCACAGTTCCCTGAGCCGCTTGTCGCGCCGGCATCCCGAACGATAAAACTTATAACGCAAGCGATTCTTGCGATAGTAGTCCTGATGATACGCTTCGGCTGGATAAAAAGCCCCTGCCGGAACAATCTCCGTAACCACCGGTTCGGAAAAGGCTTTTGTCGCTTCGATCTTTTTCTTGGACTCTTCCGCTAGGCGGCGTTGCTGCTCGTTGTGATAAAAGATCGCGGGGCGATATTGGAGCCCCTTGTCACAGAACTGGCCATCGTTTCGTGTCGGATCAACGTTGTGCCAGAATACATCCAAGAGCTTTTCGTAGCTGACCTTGTTCGGGTCGTACACCAGTTGTACCGCCTCGGCATGTCCTGTGGTGCCGCTTGAAACGTCTTCATAGTTTGGGTGGTGTTTGCTCCCACCGGTATACCCCGAGGTCGTAGAAATGACACCGTCCAGTGCGTCGAATGGAGGCTCCATGCACCAGAAACATCCTCCGGCAAAGGTCGCGACCGCCATGTTCCCGGCAACTCCATGTGCCGGCAGTGCGACTCCCAGCAGAAAGAGCAGGGTACGTTGATTTGGTAAAGCTATCATGCCAGTTCCCGTGATGGTTAGTTTCTCTACGGATAGGGCAAAGCGTATGGTATTTTGATCCCATTACATAGCTCATAATATCAGGCCGAAGACAAAAGCATACCCTATCAGCGGAGGAACCGAATGGAAAAACCCATACCTGCTCAAAAGGCACCTTATACTGTAGATGTCGAAGCCGGCAGGCAATATTGGTGGTGTCGTTGCGGACGAAGCAAGAGCCAGCCGTTTTGCGATGGATCGCACAAGAACACGGGCTTATCTCCGCTCGCGTTCACAGCGGGGGATTCACGGACCGTGTACCTTTGCGGATGCAAACACACTGCAAACGCTCCTTTCTGCGATGGAACGCACGCGAAAATTTAATGGCCTCTGACGAGTACTTGACGATGGGGGTTCAGCATGTGGGAAATGCCTCCGGTACCCCCCCGAGTCCCTAAAAAACGCGAGGGAATGGCTCGGGTATCCATCGTCACGACAGGGGACCGACTAAATCTGTTTGGAGATCATGATCAAACTTTTAGGAGACCAACCTCACTTTGAAGAATCCACGGACTGATCTCTGAGACCTGAAAGCCAATACAGTCCGTTTCCCAAAAAACACTGGGCCCTTTTCTGAAAAATAGGATTCAGCGCTGCCCTGACGGAGCCCGGTTCCCAATCCCATCGAATACGCTGACGTATTTCGTCCAAAATTTCCCTAAATTTCCCTTAAAATGCCGTTAGCCCTGGAGAGCAACAGCGGCAGTAAAGCTTGATTCCAGCGGGTTGCTTTGGCGCCGTTCGCGTCAGGGGGATATGGCATGACTATTGTCTACTAGCTGCAAGAGAACGGCGCATGGCGCCGATTAATTTCACGTTTGGGCGAACCATAGAGGATACCGATATGAACAGGTCAAAGAGACTCACGGCAGAACAGATCGTTGAAATCGAGCGGCTGACCAAGGCCGAGCGAGTACGAGAGCAGCACGTTAGTGATGAAGGGCAAAGCCAACTGTACCAGTATTTATCTGAGGTGGTCCTGAAATCACCCCTAACCGTGTAACAGCAGCATCGTCCCCGGGTTGAACGGAAACTGGAGGTTGGTGAAACAGCGGCCTTTCTAGGGGTACCCCAGGCTTAAAGAAGAAGAGGCTCTGTATTAGCCATTGCGATCGCTCCGTTTCTTCGGCTTGTACCTGCTGATCACCTATACCATCGGCCTCGCGCTCTTGTTCAGATGAACAAGCACACCAACACAGGGTTCGCGAACTGATCGTCCGAGTTGGACGTCGGCGACAGAGCTAACAAGCGTATGCAACCTTCAGGGAAACTGGTCAATCCCTGCCGGTTTGGCGGATACCGGGATGACGAAGGACGTTTTATCCCTTTTTCCCACACAGACGCTGCGATGTGGCGCGCATGGGAGATCGGAATTCGCATGCTGTTAAGGCTCGAGCTAAATGAGCATGGAAACTTGGAAGGCATGCTCCACAGCAATGAACGAGGATTGGCCTCCGACAAGACGGCTGGGCGTGGGGACTAAAGCCAATTACAAATAAGCGGAAGCTTGCCAAAAGGTTCAATTTTCTTATACTTTCTAAGTAGAGAAACGGTTCGACCTAATTGCCCGCCGGATTGATGCGGGGTTTTACGCGGCTCTTGCTTCCCCCAGAACAGCCCGGGTCGCGGGGGTCTGTCTTAGGCATTCCTCTGAGGTATATTTCTTAATCCGGTATTCGTTCGGTAGCGTAGGTATTTTTACTCTACGCGACAAGCGCATTCCCGCAAACGGTTACCAACGGAGACCCCTTTTGATCCGCAAGCAAATTTCAGAAGTTTTGCGCAAGGTTTTGCACCTGGCGCAGACCAAAGACCCAGAATGGTTACAGGGGTATCATCCGCCGGAACACAGCGACTCGGAAAATCAATTCGCCATCTTCTTGAAACCCGAGATCACGGCGCTGCAAGACGGTGTCAAGTTCGCGGAGCTACTGCACTGTATCCTTGACACACTACACCAGTGGGAAGTGCGCTTAGGCGCAATTCGGCTCTTGAGATCCGACTATCTTGCGCGCCATCAGATCATGGATCAGCACTACGGAGTAATAACCAAGATTTCAAAGCACGGTGATCATGCTATTTCGGAAAAAGCGAGGAGCTTCCTTAAAAGCAAATTTTGCAATGAGACCGACTCTGGTGCGGAGATCCTAGGGGGCCATCAGTTTCTTGCCCGTTTCCCCGCCTTCTCCGCTTTTGCGCTATCAACGTTATCGGACAACGTTGGGGTCACGAAACTCGGCCCTGGCACCTACTGTCTGCGGGCGACTGTTGGGGGAGAAGTGTTTCTTGTATTAAATGCGTTCCACCCCCACCAATTGGAGAATTTCACCACTGGAAATAAAGTTATCGTGGTGATGGAAGGGATTTCATTCACCCCATGGGGTGATTTGCGGCACAAAATGATAGGAGCGACCAACCCGGCATTCGCTTTCCAGGGCTCCATCCGGCATAGCTTGTTTAGCCGTAGCGAAGAATTTTGTTTATCCAACGTAAGCCAGAGCGCCAACGGGCTCCACCTCTCCGCAGGTCCCCTAGAAGGGATGGTGGAATTAACACGCTTTTTCAGCGATCCGGATAAGAAATCGTTCTTGGAGTTCTCGAAGACCTCCTTTGGCCGCTTGCTGCGAGACAAAGGGGCATCACTAGAATTTATAGACGCGCTGGCCACAAACCCTGATATTGAGGTCGATGGCCACATCGTCTCGGCTTTCGACCTAACCGAAGAGCTCAATGCGGAGGAGGCGGCCGCTAAACTGCTATCCATTAAAAACGCGGTCATAGCCTAATGACCCATCCAGCTATGCTAGTATTATTGCGCTAACCATCGCCGTGAAGGCGTTTCTGGGTGTGAGCCAAGCGATAGAGGGTATGTCGCATCGAGCGTGGATACAGTGCGGGTGAGCAACAATTACCAGAAAGGTCCGCCGGGCGTTCCTGCCTCCGGTCCCTCACGGTTATTATGTTTGTCCACAAGAAAGGTTTGCGATGACTTTCCAAGTATCGATCAGGCCCTGACGGTTCCCAATGGTTTACTAGCCGTAGGTGGTGATTTGACTGCCGGCCGTCTCCTTGGTGCATATCGGCGGGGGATATTCCCGTGGTATGAACAGGGGCAGCCAATTTTGTGGTGGTCTCCCGATCCGCGTGCGGTGATTTATCCTGAATCGCTCAGAGTTTCCCGGAATCTGAAGAAAACCTTGCGCAAAGAGCGTTTCCAAGTCACTTGCGACCGTGACTTTCCCAGTGTCATTGCGGCGTGCGCCGCGCCGCGCCAAAATCAGCCTGGAACCTGGTTGAACCGCGAGATGATTGCGGCCTATTCGGTTCTGCATGACCATGGATACACTCATTCCGTGGAATGTTGGGCAGAAGGGGAGTTGGTGGGGGGGTTGTATGGTGTGGCGTTAGGGCAGGTCTTCTTTGGTGAGTCCATGTTCAGTCGTGTTGTCGATGCGTCCAAGGTCGCGCTGGTGGCGCTGACACGCCATTTACAGGATTGGGGTTATCGACTGATCGACGGCCAAGTCGACAGCCGCCATCTCGCCTCGATGGGGGCGCGGCTCATTGCTCGCAGTGAGTTCATCGCGCAGATTGAGCGCTGGTGTGATCAAGATCCTCAACCTGAAGCTTGGCGGGTGTGGCATTCGTGAGCACGGCACAGCCTATCGGAAGCCTCAGCTTCTACGCTACCCCGCCCCACCGGTGCAGCTATTTACCAAACCAGAACGCGGTTACACTGTTTGCAGATCCTCTTGTGCCAAAAGGCAGCGAGGTGTACTCCATCTTGTCTCAGCGCGGATTCCGTCGCAGTGGAGAAAACCTCTATCGCCCGGCCTGCCCCCGATGCAAGGCATGCGTCCCAGTTCGTGTTTGCGTCAACAAGTTTGTCCCACGCCGCAATCAGCGCCGAACATGGCGACAAAACCAGGATCTTGATATTCGTGCTGTGCCGGCGCGCTACGATCCTGAGCATTTAGCGCTTTACCGCCGCTACCTTACCAGCCGCCACCCGGGTGGGGGCATGGATAACCCCAGTGTGGAAAGCTTTAAGGAATTTTTGATCTCGGCATGGTCCCAGACGGTTTTTTACGAGACGCGGTTACGGGGACGCCTGATCGCTGTTGCTGTGGCTGATGTTTTGAATGACGGATTGTCCGCAGTATATACGTTTTTCGATCCAGCGTTTTCTCGTCGTAGTCTCGGACGTTTCGCCATACTAATCGAGATCGTGGAGGCGCAGCGGCAGCGACTGCCGTGGCTTTACCTCGGTTATTGGATAAGACAATCGGAGAAGATGCGTTATAAGGACGAATACCAGCCCCTTGAGTATTTTCAGAATGGGGAATGGGTGAGCCTCCACGGCATAGCCCAAGAGAAGCGGAATTGAAGGATCTCAGAGCATCTTCTATGATTGGGCCTTTGCTTAGCGGATCCATCATTAACCCGAAGTTCGGATTAACAAGATGCGGAGGCAGCCGATGCGGACGAGCACCTTAATCGGAGTAATGGCGTTTCTTCTGGCAGCGTGTGCCCACACCTCCACCTTTGAGAACGTGCGTCTCGGCATGAGCAAGGATGAGGTGGTACAGGTAGCCGGTCGTCCCAACAGCATCATCGCTACGGATAAGGTAGGCGACAAGCTCGTGGAAGTGTTGGAATACCGCAAAGGGGGCATTTGGTGGGGTGATGACTCGTATTGGTTTTTCTTCTCCAACGATATGTTGCAGAAGTGGGGACGGCCTTATGACCATTATTACCTCGATTAGGCATTCCCTTTAAGGGGCCTGAGCAGGGAGTGGTTCCCGTAAGTCGGCGTGGAGTACGCGGAATCGCATGCGCTTTGTCGTGTTTTGGTTGACGGCACGGACGGTGTTCTCGATTTTGTTTCTTCTGAGCGCTGGTTTACTCTCGTTTGGGTACTACTTGGAGGTCGCGGGCGGCCTGGAGCCGTGTCCGCTCTGTTTAATCCAGCGTTTGTTCTTCGGGTTGATTGGCTTGACCTCCCTCATCGCGGCCGTACACAACGCAAAGCTGCTGGGGGTGCGCGTCTATAGTGCGTTGATTGCTTTGTTTTCGTTGACAGGCGCCATCGTCGCCGGCCGGCAAGTCTGGCTGCAGTATCTCCCTCCCGATCAGGTGCCCGAGTGTGGGCCGGGACTATCCTATATGCTCGAGACCTCACCGCTGGGAGAGGTTCTGCTAAAAATCTTCAAGGGTAGCAGTGATTGTGCGGAGGTCACATGGCGGTTTATGGGGTTGTCGATCCCCGAATGGGCATTGGCGATGTTCGCGATCCTGTTTCTCATCAGCACCGTTCAGATGTTCAGATCGGCGGCAGCAACCCGGCCGGCACTTCGAATCTAGCTTCCTCCTGCTGTTCGGGCGGTGATGACAGCTTTGGCTGCTAGCGGAAATCGGCGGGTTGGAGATTGAATTTATTGAGCAGTTGGTAGATCCGGGAACGGGATAACTGCGTTTCCTGGCAGATTCGCTTTATGTTTCCATCGTGTTTTTGCATGACGCTGATTAGGTATTGTTTCTCCGCGTCATCCTTGATCCAGCCGAGACGCTTGACATGATTTGGGAGCGCCTCGGTATCCAGCGTGATTCGATCCGCGTCATATTTTTGGTACCGCTCGGGCAGGTCCTCTAGCCTCACGGGCGCCTCGGTCGCGATATACGCGAGGTATTTTGCAATGTTTTTGAGCTCCCGAATATTTCCCGGGAAATGATAGCGTTTGTTGATAAAAGCACGCAGTCGCTGTTCCAACACCACGTTCTTTTTGTCAATGGCAGCGCAGGCCTGCTGCAGGAAATGCTCGAACAGTATTTCGATTTCGTCCCTTCGTTCCCGCAGCGGAGGGATCCATAGCGGGCACATATTGATCCTGTAGTAGAGATCCTCCCTGAATTGTCCCTCTTGCACCATTTCCTCAAGGTTTTTATTGGTGGCCGCGATCACTTTAACGTCCACGCTATACGTCCTGTCCGAACCAACGCGTTGCAGCTCGCCCACCTCGAGCACCCGCAGCAGCTTTACCTGGGCTTGCAGCTCTAAGTCGCCGATTTCGTCCAGAAAGATCGTTCCCTCATCGGCTTCCTCAAATTTGCCTTTGCGTTCGCCCACTGCCCCGGTGAAGGCGCCTTTGACATGGCCAAAGAGCTCGGATTCAATGATATCGGCCGGAAACGCGCCGCAGTTTACCGCGACGAATGCTTTGCGCTTGCTGTTGAGGTGAATGATCCTGGCGAATAATTCTTTGCCCGATCCGGTTTCTCCTTCCAGCAAAACAGTCAAATCCGTCGCGGCGACGCGCGAAATGATCTTAAGGATTTTTGCGATCTGTTTGTTCTGACCAATGATGCCCTCTATTTTAAGGTCCCTCGGCTCGTTACCGGGGAGTGTTGCGGCGGTGTGGGAATGCTCATGGGCAATGTGGGCATGGTGAACGGTATTAAAGACGTGAAGTAAGGTTCCCCGCAGCATGTCGAGCTCGTGCAGGATGCTTCCCCTCTCCCAATCGCTTGATCCTGGCCAGTCCAGGACCTTCATCTTCAAGAGCTCTATGCGGGCGATGTTTTCGTTGAGCAGCGCACCGATGTTGGCGCCGGGCTCGGGCGATTCCGGCGGTAAGTAATCGATATCCGGTTTGTGGTCCATCGCACCCCAGGAAGTTACCCTATAACGCGTCAAGAGGCAGCGGCGATAGATTGAATTGCTTCTCCGCCAAGTGGTAATACAGGCCGGTATAGCCGTTGTCCTTGAGGTAGGCCGGATCGGTCAATTGTTCGTGGGTGCCCTTCTCCGCCACCTTGCCATCATGGATAAAGCAGATCATATCCGAGTCCACGATGGTGCTGAGTCTATGGGCGATCGTTATGGAGGTTCTGCCGCGCAATATGGAACGCATGTTTTCCTGGATGCGCATCTCGGACTCGTTGTCCAGGGCGCTCGTGGCTTCATCGAAGATGAGGATCTTGGGCTTGCGGTAAAGCGCCCTGGCGATACAGATCCGCTGCCGCTGCCCCCCTGAAATGCCCATGCCTTTCTCACCGATCGGGGTTTGATAATCGAGGGAATAATTGATGATGAATTCATGGGCGCCGGCCAGCTTCGATGCTTCCACGACCGCGGCCAGATCCGGTTCAGGGTCCCCCAGCGCAATGTTCTCAGCCACCGTACCGGCGATGATAAAGCTATCTTGCAGCACCACACCGATATTTCTTCGCAAAGAAACGAGATCTATGGAGCGGATATCCTTGCCGTCTATGCGGCACTCGCCCGACTTGGGTATGTTGAATCCCAGGATCATTTTGGCAATAGTGCTTTTGCCGCAACCGCTGGGTCCTACGAAGCCGACCCGTTGGCCGGGTTCGATGATGAGGTCGAAATCCCGCATGACATTGTTTTCTTTCTCATTGGCCACATAGCTAAAGTTGACCTGGGAAAACTCAATCCGCCCTTGGCAGTCTGAGAGGGTGGCCGGCATGTGCTCAGGGGTGGTGATGGGCTCTTGTTCCGGTTTGACATTCAATACGTCACCCACCCTGTCTATCGAGATGCGCACCTCTACTAGGCTGTTCCAAAGTCCCACCATGGAAAGCACCGGGCCGATCACCATGCCGCTAAGCATATTGAACCCCATCAGCTCCCCAATGCTCATGGCGCCATCCATCACCTGATGGGCGCCCAGCCATAGGATGACAACGCTCGAGGCTAGGCTAACCAGCTTGTTGAAACTGCCCGACATGAGGTTGAGCTTGGCCGACTGGAAGCTTCTATTGACATTATCCACGAAGGCGTTTTCCCAGTTAGCGCGGGCCATGTACTCGTTAGCCGTGGCCTTGAGCGTCTCTATGCCGTTGAGCGCTTCGATGAGCTTCGATTGGGATTGTGCGTTGGTCAGGAAGATCTCCTGGGAGATGGACTTGATGCGCGGCGTGAAGTACCAGATGATAGCCAGGTACATAGGGATGAAGACCATGAATACCAAGGTGAGCGAGGTGCTGTAGCTGAACATCATGAGGAAATAGAGGACGATCATGAGCGTGTTCAGGATCACCATGACGGTGGAGCCCGAGATGATCGCCCGGATCTTGGCGTTCTCTCCAAAGCGAGCCAGGATCTCCCCCTTGTTGCGGGTCAAGAAGAAGTCCATGGGCAAGCTCAACACGTGGCGATAGAACTCGGACATCATGCGCATGTCGATGCGCGCGGTGGTGTGCGCCAGAAGTAGGCTTTGCGCGATGCTGCTTAAGGTTGAAAACACCGATACCAAGACCATTCCCGCCAACATCATGTTAAGCAGGCTCACGTCGTTGTGCACTACCACGTTGTCGACAATGGTCTGCACGAATAGCGGGCTTGCCAGTCCCAACAGGTTGATGGTAAGCGCCGCAACCATGGACTCGGCGAAGAACCTCTTGTAGGGGAGGATGTAGCCGAGGAAATGATAGATGGGTTTTGACGGAACCTTTTGTTGTTCGAAGCGCAGCGTTGGCTCCAGGGCGATGAACACCCCTCGATCGGGCTCTGTGTCTACCCCAGCCACCTGGGCCTGGGTCCAACCGGTTAAAAACTGCTCTTTTGTCATCGTCTTGAAGCCCGCGGCTGGATCGGCGATCTGCACCTCCTTGTCGGTGATGCGATAGACAACTGCGTAGTGGTAGCCCTCCCAGCCGATGATCCCCGGTAGTTTTATCTTCCTTAAGTCTGCGTACTTGAGGGCATAAGCGCGGGCCGAGAAGCCGAGATTCTCCGCCCCGGTGATGATGAGATTAGGAGTCAGCTGAGCGCTGGATAGGTTACTGAGCTCACGGATCTGTCCCAGGGTAAAATCCTTACCGTAGTGGCGGCAGATCATGGTCAGACAGGCGGCGCCACAGTCCGACTCCACCTGCTGTTTGACCAGGGGTAACCGGCGAATATCTTTCCGCTTTTCGAGCGCCAGGAACTCCTCTTCGCTCACTGCGTCGGCCAGTTTGATCCGCTGGTCAACCCCCTCAGCCCGCTCCCTGACGGCTACCTCTTCTTCCTCGTTCGTCTTTAGTTGCTGGATGCGTGCGCGAAGCTCGTCGTAGAGCGCTGGATTGATCTCGAGGATATGCTGCACGGCTTCTTGTCGGATGACTAACACGGCGGCGTCGGTAACCGCATAGGCGGAGTGCGGTTGCGCGCCTGTTTTACCTTCACCCGGCAGCGCGCCTCCCTCACCGAAAAGATCTCCTTGGTAGAGGCGATCGAGGTAGACCGGCTCGCCGCTTAGCGGTTGTCGCACGAGATCAACGGCTCCCTTTTCCACACAATAAAGCCTGGGATCGTTTTTTCCCTGCTCGAAGACCGGCTGACCTTTGAGGACAGTCTTGACGCCGATATTGGTCAGAATCTCGGAGAACTGCCCCCCCGAGTACTGGGCCGTGCCCAACAAGCCGCGCAAGCGATGGGACAGCTCCACCAAGCCAACGTGCTTTTTAAACAGCTCCGCTGCGACGGGACGATTGTGCAGCAAGGCTCTGACCCTGTCTCCGGGGAGTCTGAGCGCCGTAACACGTTCGCTGGCCACCACCTGATAGGGCCAGTTGAGGTTCTCCAATAACGCTTGCTCGCCAAAGGTGGCTTCTTTTTTCAGTTGACCCAAGCTCACCCGTTTGCCATTGAGGGTTTGTTTCAAGCGGACCGCGCCGGAGCAGACGACATACAATCCGTCCATAGGGTCGCCCTGATCCACGATCACCTCGCTGTCTCGATAGTCGCGTACTTCGAAAAGCGGCTCTAAGGTGCGCTTGTCTTGCTCGGGTAAGAGACTGAAGAGAATGTGGTTTTGTAAGGTGTACTGAATGGCCTCTTGCCTTACATCCATAGCGTCACTCTCAAAAAGTACACAGGATCACTGGTGAAACATTAAAGCGCGACCTCGGAGAAAGCGCCAACATATAGCTCAAACCGACTCTTCCTCCGGCTGAAAGAACTTCGAGATCGGAGAAAACAGAATCTCAACGAAGCGCTTGTCGCCGGTCTTGATCTCGGCTACTCCTTCGAGACCAATTTCAAGCTGTTTGGGCTTTCCGCCTAATTTACTGATGCTCTCGTCCCGGAGCACGATCTTGAC
>JBOIEE010000291.1:0-3837 GCA_050740975.1 Gammaproteobacteria bacterium
CATGAAGACCATCTCCGCTGGTGACGCCAACCGGCATTTCTCCAGTGTGCTGCGTGAGGTCGCCAAGGGCGAGACGGTTATTGTGACCTCGCGCGGCAAACCCGTGGCCGCCATTGGCGCCTTGCCCCGCGATGAACCCCTGTGCCGCGCCGCCCGGCAAACCCTGCTGCAACGTCTACGGACCCAACCTGCCACCGGCCAACGCGCCTGTACGCGCGCGGAGCTCTACGAGGACTCCGCTTGAGACGAATCGAGGACCGCGAGCGCGAGCATGACGACGCTCATTTCTTCACCAAAAACACCTCAGGAGAATAAAGCCCGAACACCTTATCGTAAGTTGCAATGCGCATATCTTCGTAGCTCGCTTGAGCGATCAGGAAGCGGTCGAAGGGGTCTCTGTGATGGTTAGCGAGTCTAAGGACGGTCTCCGCATGTTGCGGTGTCACATTGAGCCAACTAAACCCTTGCGCCGCGATGTCATCCGCCAGATCCGATGACGGCAGCGCCAGCTTGCCCAACTGATGTTTGATCACCAACTCCCAGATAGAAACCGGGCTGACGTACGCCCCCTGGGTCTCAATTACTTCAATGGCATGGCGGTCGCCGATCTCGCCCATCAACCAATCGTAGAGAATGCAGGTGTCGACCAACAACTGCATTAGTCGGTATCTAGGAAAAGGTGCGCCACTTCCGCGTTGGTCGCGGAGGAATCCCAATCGTCGGCATAAGCCACCTGGTCCCTCCAGGCACCCGGTGGCCGCACTTTGGGCGCTATGTATTTCACAATTTTCGCCACGGGCACGCCGTTGCGCGCCAGCACCACGTCTTCGCCTCGTTCCGCGGCGGCGACCAGGCTCGATAAACGACTTTTGGCTTCCAGCATATTGACTAGCATCACGACCTCATCTTAGCCAGGCTTAGCTAAGATGAAGTGTACGCGTTTATCGCCAGATTTCAACCAGCAAGCAGCGAGACGAAAGGACCATGACCCTCGGAACGACGGAGATGATGGTCCCGCTCGCACGGTAAACGATGAAATGCTGTCCCGTGCTGGATGACGCCGAGCTGATCGTCGGCCTCAGCGCCTCGGGCGAAGCCGAGCGCGGGCACGCGCGCGTCGCCCCGGAGCACATGGGCTCGATCGATTCCGGGCCCGTGCGCGAGCTGGTCGAATAGATCCTCGAAGGCGGCAAGGAAGCCTTCAAGATGCGGCGGCGGAAGTATGGATTCACAACGAGACTGAGCCCGACCTGATCGAGGAGCAGGAGCACCGCTTCATTGTCCGGCTTTGGAAGGAACCGAGGAAATCTTAAACCCCCAGAACTGCCGTGTCCGCAGCAGCGAACCTCCCCTTGCCGGCTGGTTGCCGGCTGATTGCACCGGTTTGCGCTAGCCCTTACCATCCACGTTCTTTTCACCAATACGTGAGCGAGGCGGGGATGCGCAGCCATTATTGCGGACAGATCGGCGTTTCCGACATCGATCAGAGGGTGGAATTATGCGGATGGGTGCACCACCGCAGAGACCACGGCGGGGTGATCTTTATGGATATGCGCGACCGTGAGGGCTTGGTACAGGTCGTGTTTGACCCGGATAAAGCAGGAAGCTTCGCGCTTGCCGAGCGGGTTCGCGCCGAATATGTAGTGCGCGTCCAGGGTAAAGTCAGGCGTCGTCCGCCCGGCACTGAGAACCCAGACCTCCCCACAGGCGCGGTGGAAGTTGTGGGTGAGCAGATCAAGATCCTCAACAGCGCGGACACGCCACCGCTGCAGATCGATGATGAGCAGGCACACGATGACGTGCGCTTGCGTTATCGCTATCTCGACCTGCGCCGCCCCGTGATGCAGAAGAATCTGCGTTTACGCGCCGACACGTGCCGGGCCTTGCGCCGTTTTCTTGAACAACACGGCTTTCTTGAGATCGAGACGCCGATGTTGACCCGTTCCACTCCCGAAGGCGCACGCGACTACTTGGTGCCCAGCCGCACCCACCTGGGCAAGTTCTTCGCGCTTCCGCAGTCGCCGCAACTGTTCAAGCAACTGTTGATGATGTCGGGCATGGATCGGTACTACCAGATCGCGCGCTGTTTCCGCGATGAAGACTTGCGCGCCGACCGCCAGCCTGAATTTACCCAGCTTGATGTTGAGACCTCGTTTATGGACGAAACCGGGATCACGGAGCTGATGGAGGCCATGGTGAGGCAGCTATTCGCGGAATGCTTGAGGGTTGAGCTACCCGACCCCTTCCCCCGCATGGGGTATGCCGAAGCGATGGCTCGCTTCGGCAGCGACCGACCGGATCTGCGGATCCCCCTGGAGATGGTGGATGTCGGCGATCTGATGGCCGAGGTGCCGCTTCAAGTCTTTTCCGCTCCGGCTCGCAGCCCGACGGGAAGGGTGGCGGCGCTGCGCGCCCTGAAAGGGAGGCAACTGACGCGCAAAGTGATCGATGGCTACAGCGAGTTTGTTGCTATTTACGGCGCCAAAGGTTTAGCGTACATCAAGGTCAACGATCGCAGCGCCGGACGAGAGGGCTTGCAGTCGCCGATCCTAAAATTCCTGCCCGATGAGGTGCTGGAAGCCGTGCTCGTGCGCACCGGGGCACAGACCGGTGATCTGGTCTTTTTCGGGGCCGACGACGCCCGCATCGTCAATGACTCCTTAGGCGCCTTACGGCTTCGGTTGGGACAAGATCTGAACCTGATGGCTAAGGGCTGGCGGCCGGTATGGATCCTGGATTTTCCTCTGTTTGAATGGAACCCTGAGGAGCAGCGCTGGGAGGCTTTGCATCATCCCTTTACGGCACCGAAAACGGATGATGTAAAAGCACTAGAAAATGCCCCTGGCGCTTGCCTGTCCCGCGCTTACGACTTGGTATTGAACGGTACCGAGCTCGGCGGGGGTTCGGTGCGCATCCACAGGCCCGAGATGCAGCGGGCCGTGTTTAAGCTCCTCGGCATCGATGAAGAGCAGGCGAACGCCAAATTTGGTTTTCTGCTCGAAGCCTTAAAATACGGTTGTCCGCCGCACGGCGGGATCGCTTTTGGTCTAGACCGCTTGGTGATGCTGATGAGCGGCGCGCAGTCTATCCGCGATGTCATCGCATTTCCCAAGACCCAAACGGCGGGCTGTCCGCTGACTTCCGCACCCACGGTAGTGAGCGAAGCGCAGCTGCGGGAGCTCGGGGTACGGGTACGCACCAGCGCCTAAGAGCTTTCGGCCCTCATTGACATGGTGTAACTCTGACACTATCTTATGGTGTCTTGACCACACTATGGCGCGGCCGTGTACTGCTACGAGTACCCACACCCTGCTGTGACCACCGATGTGGTGGTGTTTGCGATCCGCAACGATCGTCTCGAGCTTTTGCTGATCAAGCGGGCCTTTGAGCCCTACCAGGGCTATTGGGCGCTACCCGGCGGGTTCGTCGATATCGACGAGGATTTGAACCCCTGTGCCCTGCGTGAATTGGAAGAGGAGACGGGGATCACGGGCGTCTATCTGGAACAGCTTTGCAGCGTGGGGACACCCGGGCGCGATCCCCGCGAACGCGTGATCTCGGTGGTTTATTTTGCGGTGCTTGCAGAGGATAAGTTGGAAGCGCGCGCGGCCTCCGATGCGGCGGCCGTGGCTTGGTTTTCGGTTCGAGATCACCCGAGGCTCGCCTTCGACCATACCATGATCGTACAAAAGGCCCACCACAGGCTGGCTGCGAAATTGAGTTACTCGACCATCGCCCTGCAGTTTATGCCGCGGCGTTTCACCCTCTCGCAGCTACAGAGGGTGTATGAGCTTATCCTCAGTGAGGAATTGGACAAGCGCAATTTCCGCAAGCGCG
>JBOIEE010000292.1:0-13582 GCA_050740975.1 Gammaproteobacteria bacterium
CACCGCCCCGGTCGCCTCCTTCCGGCCCCAGATCGATCACCCAGTCGGCGGTCTTGATCACTTCCAGATTGTGCTCGATGACCACGATGGTGTTGCCGTGATCGCGCAGGCGGTGCAACACCCGCAATAACTGTTCGATGTCGAAGAAATGCAGTCCGGTTGTGGGTTCATCCAGCAAGTACAGCGTTTTCCCCGTATCGCGCTTGGACAGCTCACGCGCCAGCTTAACCCGTTGCGCTTCCCCGCCCGACAGCGTGGTCGCGTTCTGGCCGAGCTTGATGTAGGATAACCCCACATCGACCAAGGTCTGTAGTTTCGCCGCCAAGACCGGTACCGCACTGAAAAAACGACTCGCCTCTTCCACGGTCAGGTCCAGCACCTCGCTGATGTTTTTGCCCTTGTAGCGCACCTCCAGGGTCTCGCGGTTGTAGCGTTTGGCCTTGCACCCATCGCAGGGTACGTATACGTCGGGCAGAAAGTGCATCTGCACCCGGATGACGCCATCGCCCTGGCAGGCCTCGCAACGCCCGCCTTTGACGTTAAAACTGAAACGGCCGGGTTTGCACCCGCGCGAGCGCGCCTCCTGGGTGGCGGCGAACAGCTCGCGGATCGGCGTGAACAGCCCGGTGTAGGTCGCGGGATTGGAACGCGGCGTGCGCCCTATGGGGCTCTGGTCGATGGCGACGACTTTATCCAAGTGCTTCAGCCCGTCGATGGCCTTAAACGGCGCCGGCTCCAGGTTGGCCCGATTGAGCTTACGCGCTGCCAGTGGGTATAGGGTGTCATTCACCAGGGTCGATTTGCCCGAACCCGATACTCCGGTGACGCAGATAAACAAGCCCAGGGGAAACTCGATGTCGACTTGCTTCAAGTTATTCCCGCTCGCACCCCGAATGCTTAGCACGCACCGCGGATCATAGGGGGTGCGAATCAAAGGCACAGAGATCCGTCTTTGCCCGCACAGATATTGGCCGGTCAGTGAAGAAGGGTGGTTTTCAATAGCCCCAGGGGCGCCCTGAGCGATGACTTGTCCGCCATGAACTCCGGCGCCCGGTCCCATGTCCACCACGTGATCGGCGGCCCGGATCGCCTCCTCGTCGTGCTCGACCACGATGACCGTGTTGCCCATATCGCGGAGCTGTAAAAGCGTCTGCAGCAACCGCTGGTTATCGCGCTGATGCAGGCCGATGGACGGCTCGTCCAGGATGTACATGACGCCAACCAGTCCCGCTCCGATTTGGCTCGCGAGGCGAATGCGCTGGGCCTCGCCCCCGGATAGGGTATCCGCGGATCGGGCCAGCGTGAGGTAATCTAAACCGACGTCGACCAGGAACTGTAATCGCTGCAGGATCTCGTTCTGGACTTTGGCCGCGATTTGGGCCCGCCGCCCGGAGAGCGCGAGCGTTTTAAAAAAATCCCGTGTTTCCCCTACGGACAGGTTGATGATATCGGGCAGCCGGCGACCGGCGACGAAGACATTGCGTGCCTCTACCCCTAAGCGTGTTCCTTGGCATTGGGGGCAGGGCTTGGAGGACAGGTAGCGCGACAATTCCTCGCGCACGATGCCGGAGTCGGTTTCGCGATAGCGCCGGGTGAGGTTGGGGATCACGCCTTCGAAGGGGTGACGGCGGGGTTTAAGCTTGCCCCGCGAGCCCGGGTAATGGAAGGTGATCTCGGTATCACCGCTGCCATAAAGAACAACCTCGTGGAGCGCTTCGGGAAGCTCTCTAAACGGTGTGTCGAGGTCAAAACCGTAGTGCGCCGCCAAGCCGCGGATGAGCTGTAAGTAATAGCTGTTACGCCGATCCCAGCCCCGGATAGCGCCCCCGGGCAGACTCAACTCCGGGTGCTGCACGATGCAGTTGGGATCGAAGAATTGGACGACTCCCAAGCCGCTGCACTCGGCGCAGGCGCCTGCGGGGTTGTTGAACGAAAACAAGCGCGGTTCCAACTCGGTCAGCGAATAGCCGCAGTGCGGGCAGGCAAAGCGGGCCGAGAACACCGTCGGTGCAGAAGCCGGTTCGTCCATCCCCATCACCTTAGCCAGACCATCGCCCAGATCGAGCGCCGTCTCGAACGATTCCGCCAAGCGCACGCTCAGATCGGGGCGGACCTTAAAACGGTCGACGACCACCTCGATATCATGCTTCTTGTGCAGATCGAGCGCAGGCACCTGATCGAGCTCGAAGAGTTGGCCGTTTACGCGCATCCGCAAAAAACCTTGACGGCGTAAATTCTCGAAGATCTGGACGTGCTCACCCTTACGACCTTGCACCAGAGGCGCGAGCAACATCAGGCGCGCGCCTTGGGGCAGAGCCAGCACGTGATCGACCATTTGGCTTACGGTCTGTGCCTCCAGCACCCCGCCGTGTTCGGGGCAGCGCGGCTCGCCCACGCGAGCGTAAAGCAAGCGCAGGTAGTCGTAGATCTCGGTGACGGTTCCCACCGTCGAGCGCGGGTTATGTGAGGCTGATTTTTGCTCGATAGCGATGGCCGGAGACAGGCCTTCGATGTGGTCCACATCGGGTTTTTCCATCATCGAAAGGAACTGCCTGGCGTAAGCGGACAGCGATTCCACGTAGCGGCGTTGGCCTTCTGCGTAGATGGTGTCAAAGGCGAGCGACGATTTCCCAGAGCCGGAGAGCCCCGTGATCACGATCAATCGATCGCGGGGCAGATCCAAATCGATGTTTTGCAGGTTATGGGTGCGCGCGCCGCGGATGCAAATTTTGCCCATGGCTGAGCTAGGTGGGTAAGGCGTCGTTTATGGCAGACCCGAATGCCCGATGAGATTCAAAAACTCGCTGCGGGTGGATTCGTAGTGACGGAAGATCCCATTCATTGCGGAGGTCACCATGTTCGAAGTCTGTTTCTCGACTCCCCGCATCATCATGCACAAATGCTGGGCCTTGATGACCACCCCTACGCCCTCGGGTTGGAGGATCTCCATCAGCGCTTTCGAGATCTGATGGGTCAGCCTTTCTTGCACTTGCAAGCGTCGAGCAAACATGTCTGCGATGCGAGCGAGCTTGCTGACTCCAATGATCTTGCCTTTGGGGATATATCCGATATGACAGCGGCCGAAAAACGGCAGTAAGTGGTGTTCGCACAGGCTGTAGATCTCGATGTCTTTGACGATGATGAGATCGGAGGAATCGCTCTCAAACAGCGCGCCGTTGATGATGGCGTCCAGGTTTTGGCGATAGCCTTGGGTAAGGAATCGCATCGCCTCCGCAACCCGCTCGGGGGTGCGCTTCAGGCCTTCGCGCCCGGGATCCTCCCCGAGTTGCTCCAAGATCTCTCGGTAGAGATCCTTCACGGACGACAGCCTCGTAGCCGAAATTCGAACGACCGCTTAGGATAAGTCTGTTTTTTTGGTGTTATGTGGAACATGGTTTTTCGTAGCCAGCGGGCGTTAAGTTTTCGCACCGCCGCCAGAAGGAGCATAATAGTCTACCGGCAGCTAATATTAAAAGAATGTGAAAAGCCGCGGCGCTTCTCGCAGGAGCTAGCGTCGGCCAAAATGTGATGCTCAGCGAACGGATCAAACTGTTGCAGGAAATGCCCATCTTCGGGGGCGTGAGACGGGATATATTGACTTATCTGCTTGAGCTTGCGCCCTTTGTTAAGAAGGATAAAGGGGATTATTTCTGCCGGGAGAACGAAGGCGCAGACTCTTTGTTCGTGCTCGAGCGGGGCAAGGTTGCGGTGTTGAAGGGTTGGAAGGGGGAGCAGTATTTGCTGAGTAAACTGGGCACCGGCGATTGTTTCGGTGAAATGGCGGTGATCGATCTCGGCACCCGAACGAGCTCAGTGCTGGCGCTGGAATACAGCTCCGCCATCAAAGTATCAGCGAGCAACTTGTATGCGGTTTACAAGCGCGATCTGGAGCAATTTACCATCATTCAGATGAACCTTTGTCGGGAAATCAGTCGCAGGCTGCGGCTTGCCGATGAACGGCTTTTTGCGTCCAAACATCTGGCCCAAATGGTCGCTGGGGAGTGTGTATTTTCCCCTACCCTGAACGGTCGCGGAAACTGACGAGGAGGTAACGGTTTGTCGGGTAAGTCGGAGCTTGGTGGAGATCCCAAGCGTCCGCTATCGGGGTCCAAACGCCACTTTTTGACCACGGCGGGCCTGGGATCGCTGGGACTGCTGTTGGGTCCAAGAGTAGGCCGTGCGAAGGCCGCAGAAGTGCGCTCGCTCGCCTTTTATCATACGCACACCAAGGAAAGGCTCTCGCTGGTTTATTATTCCGAGGGAAAGTACGTGGTCGAAGCCCTACAACGGATAAATTACCTGCTGCGGGATCACCGCACCGAAACCCTGTGTCTCATAGCGCCCCGTTTGTTGGACCTGCTGTTCGATGTTTCCTTGCACACAGGCGCCCAGAGCGTGTTTGAGGTGATCTGCGGATACCGCTCACCGGGCACAAACGAACTGTTGCGCGCCCACGGCTCGGGAGTGTCCAAGAACAGTTTGCACATGCTTGGCAAAGCGATTGATGTGCGCCTCGGGCATATACAGACGGCTCGTCTGCGGGATATTGCGCTGACCATGCGCCGAGGCGGCGTGGGCTATTACCCGCAGTCGGACTTCGTACATCTGGACGTGGGGCGGGTGCGATCCTGGTAATTCGTCCCCCGTCTCCCGCCTGGCTTAGGGGCGGGACTTCGCTGCTTTAAAAACAGCGTATGGTGCGAAAAGACCCACAACGCAAGGTCGCGCTCGTGACAGGGGGCGCGAGACGGGTTGGCCGCGCAGTGGCTTTGACGCTCGCCCAAGCGGGGATGGATGTCGCTATCACCTACCATCGCAGCATCAGGGAGGCGAAGCAACTGGTGCAGCAGATTCAGCGCCTAGGGCGGGAAGGCCAGGCGATCCCAGCGGACGCAACACAACCCGACGCGGCAGATACCATTTTCAAAGCCTTTTCCAAGCGTTTCGCGCGGCTAGACGCTTTGATCAACAACGCCAGTGCCTTTCAACGCTCTTCGATCGGGCAAATAATGCCTGAGGCTTATGACCGGGATATGGCGGTTAACGCGCGGCTCCCGTTGCTGTTGATCCAGGCGTTTGCCCCAATGCTGGGCGAGCACTATCGGCCCAATGACCCGAGCAGCACCGGGCGGGTGGTAAACCTGATCGACACCCGAATTCTGAAACAGCCGCTGCGCGGCTATGTGAGCTACAGTGCCTCCAAGGCTGTATTGATGGAGATCACGATGACCTGTGCGCTGGAGCTGGCCCCGCGGGTCACGGTCAATGGCGTGGCGCCAGGCGCGGTGGACTGGCCGCCCCATTATAGCGAGAGGATGAAGCAGGCTTATCTTTCCAGAGTCCCCCTAGCGCGCGCGGGATCCGCGAAAGACGCGGCCACTGCGGTGCTATTCTTAGTGAAAGACGCTCACTACTGCACCGGTCAGATCCTATCGGTAGATGGTGGGCGGTGTCTGACCTGAGGGTCAAGCAAAGTCCCACCGCCGCAGTAGGTACTTCCCTCTTCCTGCGCTCGCGCTACCACCCCGCGAGGTCAATGTCGGCGAGGGGGTCACCCGGGGCAAAACCGCGTCTTAGAGTATTTTCGGTAAGTGTCACGGGTAACAGAAACTGGCGCAGGTAATCCGCTCCGCCGGCTTTGCTGCCCAGGCCGCTTAGCTTATACCCCCCGAAAGGCTGGCGGCCGACCAAAGCACCGGTGATCTTACGGTTAACATAGAGATTGCCCGCCTGGAACCGCCGGCGGGCCTTGGCGATGTTGGCGGGACTACGCGAATACAGACCGCCGGTCAGTGCATAGACCGACTGGTTGGCGATCTGCAGCGCCTGGTCCAGGTCTTTAGCGCGCATCACCGCCAGCACGGGTCCGAAGATCTCCTCTTGGGCCAGGGGAGAATCGGGTTGCACCTCGCTGAAAATAGCCGGAGGGACAAAATACCCCGGCTCTAAATCGGGCCGTTCGCTATGCAGAACCAGCTCGGCCCTCTCCTGACCCGCCTCGATGGCTTTACGGATCCGATCGCGGGCGGCCGCGGCTATGACCGGGCCGATGAAAGTGCCGGGCTCTTCCGGCAGGCCCATCTTCAGGCTGCGGGTGGCTTCGATCAGCCGCTTGAGAAAACGTTCGTACTGGCCGCCCACCACGATGGCCCTCGAGCACGCGCTGCATTTCTGACCCTGGTAGCCAAACGCCGAATGCGCGATCCCGACCACGGCGTCGTCCAGATCGGCGTCGCTGTCGACGATGACGGCATTTTTGCCTCCCATCTCGGCAATCACATGTTTTACATGGTGCTGATGCGCTTGGATCTCCGCAGCCAGTCGCACGATGCGCGTGCCCACTGCTTGGGAGCCGGTAAAGGCGATGAAATGGACCCCGGGATGGGTTACCAGATGATCCCCTAGGACATCGCCAGCACCCGGTACGAACTGCACTACGCCATCCGGTAATCCTATCTCTTGGAGTAAAGCGACAAAGCGCGCGGCGATCACGGGGGTCTGGGACGAAGGCTTTAAGATCACCGTGTTCCCGGCGACGATCGCGCCGGATAACATGCCGGTTAGTATGGCCAGGGGGAAATTCCACGGCGACAGGATGAGCCCCACCCCCCGAGGGCGGAACACATTGATGTTGATTTCCCCCGGGGCATTGGCCCCCGGCGCGGCCACAAAGCACATCGCCTGGCGCGCGTAGTATTCGAGAAAATCAATCGCTTCTGTGACGTCCGCATCGGCTTCGGCCCAAGTTTTCCCCGCCTCGAAGATCTCCCAGGCGGCGAATTCATCGCGCCGGGTACGCAGTTGGCCCGCCGCATCCAACAGATAGTGCGCCCGCCTTTCCATCGTTAGGGCCGACCACGGCTCAAGGGCGGAAGCCGCCGCTTCTACGGCTCGCTCTACATGCTCTGATGTCGCCTGCGCTACCTTTCCGACGATTTCTTCGGGTCGGGCCGGATTGAGCGAGATCAGGGGATTATCGCTGTCCAGGGACTCTCCGCCGATGGGAAAGGCATAGCTTTGTCCCAGGAGCTTACGCACCGTAGCAATCGCAGAATGAAACGCCAGCCGTTCTGTTCGGGCCGTAAAGCGGTGCCGGGGTTCATTACCGAAGCTCTGCAAACGCAAGGCATCCTCGGTAGGCTCCTGTTTCAACGCTGCCGGGATGCCCTCCGCAGCCGTGCCTAAGGCATGGGGCGTCGCAAGCAACTGGCTCGGCGAGAGATGCTGGGTGTGACTCATGCGCTGAAACGATTGGCTGGATGTGTTCTCCAGCAACCGGCGTACGAAATAAGCCATGCCCGGCAACAGCTCGCCAAAGGGAACATAGATCCGCAGTCGAAAACCTTGTTCCGGGATCACGTTTTCCAGCGACTGCGCCATTCCGTGCAACATTTGGAACTCGAGCTGATGCGCGCCCCAGCCACGCTCCGTTGCCAGTTCCATGGCAAGCGCAATGCTGCGGATGTTATGGGTCGCGATCGCCGGACACAGGTGCGGGTGGCTGTCCATTAGCAATCGGGCGCATCTCTCGTAGCAGGCATCGGTCTGCCATTTGGTCGGCCATACCGGCTCGTCCCAACCGTTTTGGCGGGCGATCACCGTTTCATAGTCCCAATACGACCCGCGCACCAAACGGACTGTCACCGGGGTGCCCCGCGTTTTCGCCCATTCGGCCAGGTCCTTAAGTTCGGCCTCGGTGTCCTTCAGATAGGCCTGGATCGCGATCCCGATGTCCGGCCACGAGCGTAACTCGGGCTCCATCAGCAGGCGGCGAAAGCATTCCAGAGTGACGCCTTTAATGTCGTAATGCTCCATGTCCAGGCACACAGCGGCACCCTGCGCGCATGCGGCCAGCAGAATCGGGCGCAGCCGCGAGGCGACGCCCTCGACACTGCCGTCCGGATCCAAGGGGGTGATTTGGGAATAAAGCGATGTGATCTTGAGCGAGACGTTGAGTTGAGGGGGGGGCTTGCCTGCTGCGGCCCAGTCCGCGAGTCGCCGAGGTCCTTCCTCCAACAAACGCAGATAGCTATCTCGATAACTGTCCGCCTCCGCTTCGCTCACGATGGCTTCCCCAAGCAAATCGATGCTGGCGTCGATACCGCGCTCACGGAGCCGTTTGGCGGTGGCCAATACCTCGCCGATATCCGCTCCTCCGAGGAACCGGCGCGCCAGGTTCCGTATCGCTTTGCGCACGGCCCCGCCCAACAGAGCCGTGGCCCATTCGGCCCGGGTATAGCGGATCCCAAATCGGATCAGACCGGTGAGGGGAAGATCGTGCCCGGCGAAGTACTCCTCCAAGTGGCGGGCGAGCTCCCCGTCGCTTTTTAAAGCCGGTAAAACATCCACGAACCTGAGGGCTTGAACCCGGAAGCGCTCATCCTCCATGATTTTTTGCAGAAATCGATCGACCCACTGGTCGTCGATGCGCGCTTCCTTGGCGTGCCGTTGCATGGCGGAGAGTAGGCGCCGGCCACGCTCGAGCACGTTTGTTTCAAGGTCCTTCGCAGGAGCCGCATGGGTCAGCATAGCTTTCATCCTCCAAAAAAAAGACCTCGACTAATCGCATCGTTCCATAGCGATAGGGAGCCGGCAACCCTAATAAACGGGTAAGGTCGCCATGAAAATGCCCGCCCAGTCCGGCTACTGCGGCATTTATTAGGCATGATCATCATGGTGCACGTTCCCCTACCCACCGTCCGTGTCGCAAAACAAAATTACCCACAAAGTCTGTGGATAACCTTGTGCAAACCCTGCGACGAAAGGTCACCACGCCCGCTAGAGACGCGGCTTTGCTCTGAATCGGTGAGCAATTAACCATCCTATAAGAAACGGTTGTCTCAGCCAGCCAAGATCCTAAGCTGCCCGAGGCTTGCCCAAAAAAGGTGCAGATCCCGCCCCCATTCAAGATACACAAACCGCTTGTCATCCGCGGCCTCTTCTGAGGGGTGTGCCTTTTTGGTTCACCCCGCTCGTTCTCGTAGTTTGGCGATAACCGCTTGCGTGTCCGGCCTTACCCCGCGCCACAAGTAAAATGCCGCCGCCGCCTGCTCGACCAGCATTCCGAGACCGTCGACCGCTTGTTGGGCACCCTGTTTACGCGCCCAACGTACAAACGGCGTGTCTTCATCCCCGTACATCATGTCATAGCAGCAGGCTCCGGGAGCAAGCAGATCGGGGGCCAGTGGGGGCAGACCCCCCTGAAGGCTGGCGGATGTGGCGTTAATGATGACGTCAAACCGATTTCCAGCGAAGCGCTCATACCCTAGAGGCCGGATCTTACCGAGGTCGCCGAAAAGTCGCGCCAATTCCTCCGCTTTAGCTACGGTCCGATTTACCAACCAAACCCCTGCGGGATCTTCGCCTAACAAGGGCGCCATTACCCCGCGGGCCGCACCGCCCGCCCCCAGCAGCAGAATACGCTGTCCGCTTAAGGAGCGTTGATGATTCACCACGATATCGTGAACCAGTCCGATCCCGTCTGTGTTCTCGGCGTGGATCTGGTCTTTAGAGTCGAACCATAAGGTGTTTGCCGCACCCGCTCGCTGCGCTGTCGCGCTGACTTCGCCAGCCAAGCGGTAGGCCTCTTGCTTGAAGGGCAGGGTGACATTGAGCCCCTTACCGCCACGCGCCCGAAACTGCCACAGCGCTTCCTCGAATCCTCCCGTGGCCACGCAGATGGCGCAGTAGTCTATGGCTTGGTCCGTTTGTTGCGCAAAAGCTTGGTGGATCTGGGGTGACTTGGTGTGGGAAACAGGGTTACCCATAACCGCATACAAGTCGCGTGTTTGCGTTTCCAATGCCGGCATCGCCTCGTAGTATGTCTATATAGACCATCCGGCCGGTGGGTGTTTCATTCGGAAAAGGCGGGGTCTGTGGTTCTGTAAGCCTTCCTGCCGCCGGTGAATCTGGGGTGCGCCGAGTATGGGCGTAGCTTTTTTCGGTTTAGCTTACCACTGCGAGACAGGCGAGAAAGCGCTCTGCACACGCCTTCCAAGAGTGGTTCTGGGCGAAGGCGACGCAATCATCGGTATTTACGTGCAATGCCTGGGTCACGGCTTTTTTTAGGTCTTGATCCAACGATCCGGTGACGCCCGGTCGAATCAGATCGATCGGTCCGGTCACGGGATAAGCCGCCACAGGTACCCCGCATGCCATGGCTTCCAGCATAACCAAGCCGTAGGTATCGGTGCGGCTGGCGAACACCAAAACGTCCGCGCACGCGAGATGGCGCGCTAGATCGCGGCCCAGCTTCTGCCCCAAGAATCGCACCTGCGGAAAGCGTTGACTGAGCTTCTCGCGATCCGGACCGTCGCCGATGACAATTTTGCTGCCACTGAGATCGAGGCGCAAGAAATCCTCGATGTTTTTTTCCACCGCGACCCGGCCTATGTACATCGCGATCGGTCTCCGTGCATCGAGAAGCCCGTTTTTGTCTGTCGGTCGAAAAGTCTCCACATCCACCCCCCGTCCCCAGATCTCCAGGTGGCTAAACTCCCACCCGCGGAGCCGCTCCAACTGAGATGGTGTGGCCACCAAAGTCCGCGTTGCTTGCGCATGGAAGCGGCGAAGGTAGGCGTAAGACCACGCGATGGGCACGGGCGCCCGGAGGCGGATGTACTCCGGAAACTGGGTGTGAAAAGAGGTGGTAAAGGAGATCTTATGGGCTAAGCAAAAGGCCCGTGCCGCATGTCCCAAGGGACCTTCTGTTGCGATGTGAATGGCTTGGCCGCGAAATTCAGCCAGCCGTCGCCACACACCCCGCTTAGGAAAAACGGCCAGCCGGATGGAAGGGTAGGTGGGACAAGGGATGGTGTTGAACGCCTCCGGCGTCAGCAGGCAGATTTCGTGCCCCAGGCTCGCAAGTTGCCGGGTAAGATTTCGATAGGTTGTGACTACCCCATTGACCTGGGGATCCCAGGCGTCGGTCACGATCGCTATACGCATGGCTGAAAAGGGGTAAGCGGTCAAGCCGCCGCTTTGAGCTCCAAGCCAGCGCGGCGTATGTCCGACCAGCAGAGTAACTGTAGGTTGCCGTGCCCATCCTCCACCAGCGCGGTGCAGCTTTCGACCCAGTCCCCGCAGTTGCAGTAAAGGATCTCTCCGATGCGGGTGATCTCCGCCCGATGGATATGCCCGCAGATAACGCCATTGACACCGCGTTTAGAAGCCTCATAGGCCACCGCCTGTTCAAAATTGCTGATGTATTGGACGGCATTCTTTACCTTGTGCTTGAGAAACGCGGCCAGCGACCAGTACGGAAAACCAAACTGGCGGCGGATGAAATTCACCCTGTGATTGACGCGCAGCAAGAGGCCATAAAGGCGACCGCCGACGAGGGCCAAGGCTTTGGAGCATTTAACCACACTGTCGAACTCGTCCCCATGAACGATCAAAAAGCGCTGTCCGTTCGCCATGGTGTGGACCGCATCCATTTGGATACGGATGTTCCCGAAGGTGCTCCCGGCGTAATCCCTGAGCAGCTCATCGTGGTTACCGGGAACGTAAATCACTTTAGTGCCGTGCTTGGCCTTGCCAAGTATGGTGCGGATCACGTCGTTGTGCGCCTGGGGCCAATAAGGGCGCTTCTTCATCTGCCAGATATCGATGATGTCGCCGACCAGGTAGAGGTATTCGCATTCGACGCTGCGCAGAAAGTGCAGGAGAAAGTCCGCACTGCACCCCCGAAAACCGAGGTGAATATCGGAGATCCAAACCGCACGGCAGCGTCGCGGAAGGAACGGGTTGCGGCTACGCATGAGCACTCCTGCAGGTGATCATGCTATTAACTTAGCGTGCGTTTATTACCCGCACGTTAACAAACTGTTACTGGTGGATTAACAACTCAAAAGGCATCGGCACGATCTTAAGCGGCGCCAGACCTGGCATCAGCCGTTTACCGAGTACCCGGGGTCAAGTCAGGTGATGAGCCCGATGAAGAATCCAGCTGTAAAGCGCCTCACGACAAACATGGCGCGCAGAAAATTGAGTTTGGCGGAGGATCTCAGAGCGCAAGCTAACGAAGCTCAGCGAGCTCGGCGATCAATTTTTCTCCATCCTGCCCTATGGCTTTAAGCCTGGCCTTTTGGATCGTGTTCTGCAGTACAAGTCCGGCGGGCGGTTTTGTCTCGACCCGCAGGAAATTGGGGGTATAACCGAGATAGCGGATCTCTCCCTGCGTGTCCGCGGGTCGCACTGCTTCCCACAGCACCGCAAATTCCCGCCCCAGGTAGGCCGATAGCACGCCGGTTTTCATGCGCCTGGCCAAAGCGTGTAATTCTATGGCGCGTTGCCTTTTGATAGCGTCGGGCACCTGCTCGGTGAAACGCGATGCCTGGGTGTATGGGCGTGGGGAGTAGGGAAAGATGTGCAGGTGCAGAAAACCGACCCCCTCGATAAACTGCAAGCCCTCTTGCCATTCTCGGTCCGTCTCTCCTGGAAACCCCACGATGATATCCGTGCTCACCTGGAAATCAGCGATCTCGCTGCGCGCGCGCTCGACCAAGGTTTCAAAGTGCCGGGTGCGGCAGCGCCTGGCCATGCGCCTGAGCACACGGTCGCTTCCGCTCTGTAAGGGCAGGTGCAGATGGGGCATCAGGCGCGCTTCGGCAAATAACCTAAAAAACTTCGGGGGCAGGTCCCAAGGCTCCAAGGAGCCGAAACGCAACCGGGGGCAATCGGTGTCGTTTAAAACAGCGCGTATCAGCTCGGCTAGATCGCTACCAAGGTCACGGCCATAAGCACCAAGATGCACGCCCGTGAGCACCACCTCCTTCACGCCTTGAGCGGTCAAGGCGTTGATCTGCGCCACCACATCGCCAATCTGCCGGCTGCGTTCCTCTCCCCTGGCGATCGTTACCACGCAAAAGGTGCAGCGGTGGCGGCAACCGTCTTGCACTTTTACGAAGGCGCGATTACGCCGGCGCGGAAGCATTGCTATTTCGCCTGGCTCGCTCGCAAACTCGGGCCTGGCCGGTACGCCCAACGTGTCCGTGGCGATTGCGACCAGGCGATCCTTGTCGCGATTGCTCACGACGACGTCTACGCCCTCTAGAGCCTGGGTGGGGTTGAGGCTCACAAAACAGCCGCTCACGACGAGCTTGGCGTGCGGATTCTGGCGTTGCACGCGGCGGATCAACTGGCGCGACTTGCGCGCCGCTTCCTCCGTCACCGCGCAGGTATTGATCACCACCAGATCGGCACTATCAGCCTGAGCCGTAAGCGCATGACCCTGGCGCTGAAAAGCGCTGGCCCAAGACTCGACCTCGGCTTCGTTTAGGCGGCAGCCTAAGGTGGTTAGATAAACCTGCATGGATCCGCCTGCTCCGCCAGGGTGGTTAGCGTTCGTCTTGCCATCGGGTGTCAATTATCAATCTGCGTTCGCGCTTAACACTTAGCCGATAAAACGATACATGCTAACATCCATGCTCGTAGCTGCGTCACCCATCTTTCTTTAGGGCACTTCGATTAATTCGAAGTGCCCGCCCTTACAGGGACGTGAGGACATTGGTCAGTCACCTTAAGTGATTGACCAATGGAGCAAAGCAAAAACCACGCTTTTTGCTTTGCGATTCGATAAATT
>JBOIEE010000293.1:0-15606 GCA_050740975.1 Gammaproteobacteria bacterium
ACATCGACCGCCCAGCGCTCAAGCCGCTGCCGAACGAACGTTTCGAGATGGCGGAGTGGAAGTACTGCCGGGTCCCTGTGGATTATCACGTGGAAGTTGACCACAACTACTACAGCGTCCCTTATACCCTGCTCTACGAGCAACTCGAAGCGCGCTTCACCCCATCCCTCGTCGAGCTCTATTACAAAGGCCGCCGCCTCACCTCCCACAAACGCCTCTACGGTCGCGGGCAGGCCTCAACACACCCTGAGCATATGCCTCGTAATCACCGTGAATACCGAGAGTGGTCACCACAACGTTTGATCCATTGGGCCTCTAAAAGCGGCCCGGCAACCGCGCAGATGATCACCGAAATCTTGCGCCGCCGACATCACCCCGAACAAGGCTACCGTGCCTCGCTCGGACTGATGCGCTTAGGCCAACAGTGGAAGCCGCCTGCACCCGCGCACATCGGCTCGGCGCCTATGGCTACCGTACGGTGAAAAATATCTTGAGCACCGGCCTTGACCGCTTGTCCTCAGAGGACGAAACGGCCAAGCCCTTAGCCCCCACGCCCCACCACGACAATATCCGGGGCGCGGCTTACCGCGGCTGCTCAACCGTCTCGCCCGCTTCGATCGGAGCACGCCTCAACCTTGATCGCAAGTCAGCTCCCCATCAAAGATTGGCATGCCGTTATCGGAGACCCGAATCAGGCCGACGCCATCCGCGACCGGCTGCTTCATAATGCCCATCGCATGGAATTGAAAGGGCCTTCCATGCGTAAGACCAAGAGCGCTCCCACGCCCACAGAGCATGGGCACAAAGCGTAAGCCACGGACTTCTCACCCACATGGCAGTCAGCGTACGATGTCCTTACTCCAGCAAAACAGGGGTACCTGAAGTAAGGGTCGAGCTGAGATCGAAGTTCCTGAGCGATTACAGGCGGTCACTTTTATCACCGACTCGCCCAATCGCCCTCGACCACCTTCGGAAGGTATTCGTCAATGCCAGTGCCCAGGATGCCGAATCGATAATATACTTGTCGTCAGCTGCGAGGACTATACAGGCAAACAAAACAACAAAACGACGTCGTCACTTCGTTCCGATGAGTGATCAAGCACTTCGGATTAGGTGATCACAATGCTCGGAATCAGTGATCACAATCGCTGGAATACACAGGAAAGCCATATCCCCCGATTTTTCCCTGCAGGAGGTCGCCAACGAGGGGACGAAGGGGCTGGTAAGAAGGAAGACACAGTCTATCCAAGACGAGAGCGTATTGACCCTTCCGGAGGGCTCCGGAAAAGATCTACTCATGCATCTTGGAATCTGTCGGTCTGCGGGTAACGTAGATCAAGGCCAGCACCGGTAAAAAAACACATAGCTCATACATGATAGTCCAGAGATTCTCCAAACTGAATAGCTGCTCAAGATTTTTATGTCGGACGCCGTAGAACAGGGAGAAAGGGGCACCGATCTTTTCCTGGGAAAAGGGATAAAAAAAAGCAATCCCATAGGCACGTTGTAGACCTAAATTCTGAGAACTGAGGAAATCCATCAGATCATGGGAGCCGATCAGAAGGAAGACGGTAAAAAAACTCCTGATCAAGGAAGAATGGTCCTGACACAGGGTGGCGAAGAGGAGCGAGGTTATGATAAGAAACGATGCATTGTGTGTCATCTCACCATGGAGGATATTGAATCTCCCATAGAAGAGAAATCCGACGAGAAAATCGACGTCCGGAAGATTGGCCAAGAAGATATACAAGGCTATGGTTTTCCAGCGACGAAGGGGATCTGAGAGATGCCTCCGAGGGGAGAGAACAAGATAGAGGCCGAGGCCCATCAAAGAGTGTCCGACCGGTGACGCCATAACTAATGTAGCGTTTCACAAATGGCTATACATTTACAGACTGCTTCGCCATCATTTCGCGAGCGCGCTGGATCTTGGCGAGGTTGTCCGCACCCTTGGCGCGCCAGCGATAGGGCTTGGGATCGAGGTTGCGCTCCGCGAGATAGGTTTCGATAGCTTGAGTAGGCTCGCGAATATTGTTGAAGCTGCCCTCACGGATGGTGTCCTCGCTCACGTCGCGGAAGGAATTAGTCTGGGGGCACGTCAAGCAGCGTCTGGCCAAAACGCTGGCGGCAACGAAGGACGAGCTGAAACGACAGGTGCGACGCGCTCTTCGTGCTCTTCAGCGAACTCCACGCCTCGTCGCATCCTTCTTCAGCCATCCCACCTGTGCTTATGCCGCTTGACGCGCTTTACTTTTATGCAAACCTTGATAGTATACGTCAAAACCACGGTGAGTCCTCCGGCAGAGCCGGGGGCTTATCTCACTGAGTTAAAACTTGCCATCTACAAACCCTCAATGGCTGTCCTTAACGTTCCATACTCGATTCGGGCGTTATACTTGGCTTGGGCGAGACTTTTGTGCGCGCTCGCGAGGGCCGCCTCTCCCCTAAGGAGATCTGCCAGAGGAATAAGGTCTTGCTTATGTTGTTTGCGTGCGTTGCGTACGACCTCTTCTTGAAGCTCAACCGCCTTTTTCGCCGATGGAACCTGCGATTGGGCGTTTGCAAAATTACGATGGGCCTCAATAACTGCTTGCGCCACCTCGCTCCTGATTTGGTCGAGAGCTCGTTCTTCCACTTGCATAACCTCGGCCTGCTGCTGGACTTTCAAGTTTACGGTGCCAAAATCGAAGATGTTCCAACTCAAGCGTGCAAAGGACCGAAGAGACCAAAAATCGGTAGGAAGATCGTAATCATCGGTCGTGCCAATCGATAGTCCAACGTCGACTATCGGGTAGCGTTCGCTGTTTGTGCGTGTGAGCACCTCCTTGGCTAGTTGCACGATCGCCCCTTGGGCGAGGATCGATGGATGGCGGCTTCGCGCACGGGCTAATAGATCCTCAAGCGCTTCAACCGGAGGCACTGGCTCCTCTTTATCTACTAACTCCAGTTTCTGAACCTCATCAGAGATGGGATCGAGTCCGATAGCGGCCGCAAAGTTGCGACGGCTCGTGGCAAGATCAGTGAGAGCATTCGCAAGAGCGGCTTCTGCGGAAGCAAGCGAGGCCTCGGCAGAAAGCACATCCATTTTCGGGATTAGATTCTGCGCGAATCTCAGCCGTTCATTCTTAGCAATAAGCCGATTAAGTTCTACCAGTTGCTTGCTGATATCCGCTTCCTCTCTATCTGAAAGGGCTGTATAAAAGGTCTCCGTAACATTGCTAATCACATCATTGCTGGTCACCTCATGTTGAAACTCAACCGCTTCGTATGCAGCTTTAGCGACCCTTTCCGACGGAAGAGTCGTGACGGTGAGGTTGCCTTCCCTGACAATGGGGGCAACGAAAGCCAGGTTAGACGTGTAAAATGAGCCCTCCACAACAGCTTGCGTCGTGACCTCGTTGCCGATAATCACGCTCCTGTCCCCTGCTAAGGTGTTGCTCAACAGAGCATTTGCTGCAATAAACGGACGATATTGGGCTCCAATAGCGGCTATTCCGGTTTCCGCGGCCTGCTTCCTTGCTTCGGCAGTCGCAAGCGCTGGATGGTTACGCAGGGCTGCGTCAATCGCACGCTTTAAGTCAAAGACCCGAGCTTCCCTTGCGGGCTGGCCGTTATCGTTGACCTGGGCCTCTTGCGTCCATCCGTAAGAGGCGATGATTAGCGATGCAAAGGTGATAATCGTCCCCGTGCTCAGTAATTTTAATATATGGTTCATATGCCTTGCACTCCCCGCCCCCCTCGTCTCGCGAGGCGATCGAATCAGCAGCAGCACGAAATCGCGCCCCACCAAAAACGAACACTTGCACCCGGTATAGCTCAGCGATGCGCCTACTTTTTGGCCACCCGCCGACGCTTTAATCACGGGTAAATTCGCAGGCGCCAGGCTTCCCTCGCCGCAAAGCCATTACCCGCACGTGGCCCTTAAAACGAGGGCCCATAACTTACACGCGCGTCTTATAGCTGGCTATTTCTACGTACCCTTGTTGAAATTCGAAAATTATTGCATCGCTGAAAAAGCCTGTAAATTGATAGCATCATTGTCCTTTAATCCCATAAGCCCGTAATAGACGACCTGCTCCCCCTTTTTTAATCCGCTGATAATTTCAACCTTACCGGATACTTCTACACCCGTCTTGACCGCCCGTAAACGCGCCCTTGAGTTCTCTACGACAAACACGGTTGCCTCACCAGCATTCTTAATGACAGCAGGCCTCGGTACTGTTAACGCTTTGCGTTGATGTTGAAGGCGACTATAAGCAGAAAGTCCCGGTCTAAGCGTTAAGCTGTGTTGTGATAGCTTAATGTAAACCTTAAAGGTTCGTGTCTCCGGGTCAACCTGCGGATCGATCTTTTCCACCTGCCCCGAGAGGATTACGTTTGGATAGGAATCAAAGACGACCTCGGCATTCTGGAGAAGATGTATACTGTCTATTTTTTCTTCCGGAACCTTCCCCAAGACGACTAGTGATTGCAGCTCGCCCAGCGAAAGGAGACTATCCCTGTTGGCGTTCACGGTTTCGCCTGGATTGACAATCGGCCTAGCAGCTTCAATAGGATCGCTTGCAAGCCCGACACGCCCCATGACCACCCCATCGATAGGGGATAATATGACGGCTCGTTGCAAATTATATCGCGCTACCTCAAGCTCCTCTGTTGCCTCGGTGTAGTCGGATTGGGCCTCGCGCATTGTCAAGGCCGCTTCTTCAAGCGTTACTTTAGCGACGACACCCTCGAAATAAAGATTAGATGTTCTTTGCCAAGACAACCGGCTATTCTTGAGCTTCGTCTCAGCCTTGGCAAGGGTGTCCTCGGCGGTTTTTGCCGCTGCAACCAAGAGCGTGGAATTTAATTCGATCAGTTTATCGCCCTTCGAGACGACTTGTCCGACATGAACGTGTACAGCCTTGACCACTTCGGAGATCTGGGTTTTTACATCTATAATTAAGGTCGGTTCTGCGAGACTACTCGCTCCGATCACTTCCGGCAGCTTTTCTATCTTGGCCTCGGTAATTTTCACCGGGACCCCGGTTCCCGCTTTTCTGGCGGCCTCTACGTTATATTTAGCATACGTCTGAGCAACCAACAATCCGACCCAGGCCACTAGGCTTGCCGCCACCAGGCCGGCCGATGACAAAAGAAATGTTGCAGTTTTCGTTTTCAAGCGATTAATCTGTTTCCTACTTTTACTTGTTTCCTAAATAAACCGGTCAAAATGATTCAGCGTCATGGACGGTATCGGTCCGGTCGCAGTAGCTTGGGAGTAACGTGGACCCCATTGTCTGGACCACGATCGCTTAGAAATAAGTAAAAATTGATCTTGTTGTCGTTAGCCTGCGTGGATATGTGGGTAACTGCTATGTAAGCTCACATTGAGCGGAGTCACGGATACCTTTCTTCAAGATAGGTCATAGAACATGCTGCGTAGACACCCAGTATTGAATTCCATCAATATAAAAGGAATGTTGGCCTTAAGATTTTTTACCTTAGCGCTCCCTGCCCTCCCTCGAAAGCGTGGGCAATAATGCGCCGATATTATACCGGTATCGTTCTAGTTAAAGAGACACTATGGATCCGCATTATAGCTTTGCAATCGGATCTTCTTCTTTTAACCTTTTTCTGGCAGCATCCAACAGTCTGTAAACTTCCTTGTTTTGCGCCGCACCGTTCTCTGGATGGCTAGCATCGATCTCGGGGTGCAGTACGAAAATAATACTTATATTGGTCTTATCCAACCCTTCTACGCCTCCGAAGGCATATCGAAGTTCCTGCTTCAAACCCATTTCATCGCGGTCCGCCAGCATTATTTGCTTTTGTCGTCGCTTTTCGGGTACCCAGAGTGGCCAATCATCGCTGATTCCAACCCTGATCTCCCCACTCAACGCCAGAGTGCTGAGGCGCGCTAGTCTACTCACGACATTGTTTTTATTTAAGGCACTGAGCTCCGGTTCCAAGCCGCCGGTTACAACCGAAACGCGACGTTTAGCCACGTCGATAAGAATCTCATCGGATTCCTTCGAATAGTGGTCACGCCTCCGATCCCTGAGCAGGCGCGGAGCCGATTTGGCCAATAAGGGTGTATTCGGGAAGGCCTTCTGATAGGACTCCACCACCTGCAGACAAAAGGTCTTCCAAATATCCGCGGTCCATCCTTCTGCGAGGAACGCTCGGGAACCGCCTTTACTTGGCTGGGCGGTGAGATTGCCTAGGTGCCCGAACGCTGGTGCGATATACCAGATCAGGGGATTATTGTCGTATCGTTGGCCTATCTTTCGAACAAATTCTCCATATGCGCGCAAGTAGGCGTCATCCCACGTTTTTGGTACAGAAATTGGCGTGCCTTTTGAAACTCCACCCCCTCGAAACCCAATGTTAGTTATACCTCGGTCGTAAAGCCAATCTGGGGTCGCCGGATCGCGCGGATCCTGATCATAAGTCATGAACCCTAAGATAATTCCCTTTTTATATTTCGCAGCTAGATCTAATACTGCATCGATATCTGAAAAATTGTATTTCCCGGGTTTCGGTTCTATCTTCGACCACTTGAATGTCGTAATTACGGCATCTATTAAGGGGTGCCTAAAGAAATAATCCGGATTCCACTCGCGTGCTTGCTTTGGCAGCCGCAAATAAAGGCCGGCTTTGTAGCGATGTTTCTCGACCCCTGCACCCGCTTCTATTTCGGCCGGTAAGAAAGCAACGAAAACGCACAATATGTAGCTCATAAACATCCCGGATGAAGCTACACCTCGGCTCCTTTTCGTTAGGACACCAATTCTACCCTTAAATTGAAGGCAAAACACGAACACCCCGTCTGTCAACTCTTTGTATAACCTCTGATATACGCGACGAACAACCTGAAGCCGCCTTACCGGCAGCACGTGCCGAGGCGGATGCCTTCGTTGCAAGACCGCCTACTATGCTTATTGACTGCCATGTAAACCGCACACTCTGGGCCAATGCAACCCGTTTATCGCTGAACGCTTGCATCCCTTTTGAGAGCTTGAGGTCCTCTCTAGTGCCCTGCACCTCGTCTGGATCCCAGTCTTCGATTTTTATCTACCTCTTAACCTTTCCAGAGATAAACGCTTGTACGATAATCGTCATGCTTGAGAAGGGTATGCCGTCTTATGTAGTCTAAGAACTCGTCATCGTAATAAATCATTGGCGCCTCTAAAATGAGCCATACCCTATGGTTTTTATTCAGAACGTCGTTCAAATTACTCGTGCTATATATCCATGGCAGACCGACGAGGCGGCCAACAGGAATACTACCATCAATTGGAAAAATTACCGGGAGTTTTAGCTTGGTCTCCGCGAAATAGGACCAAATGCCTGAATAAAAGAGGAGTTGGTGAGGTCGTGTGGCAATAAATTTGTCGCCCGGTTCGATTTCCGATTGAATCGATGCCATGGCCTTCTTTATCCCGCTATCGTTTCTACTGTCGAGCCGCGTTAACGATGTATCGGACCCGGCCCCGGGGAGATTATATAGCTTAAGAAAATAGTCGTTCGTTGATAAAAGCAAAAACCCAACGAAACCGAATCTCGTCAATGCCGATAGACTAGTTGCATAACTTCGATGGAAAAGACCGCTCGGCTCTCTGAACAGGAAATCTGACACCTTAAAAAAGATTCTACAACCCGAAAGCAACAGCAAAGGCAAATAGTAGTAGAGGTGCCGGTAGTCTTGCGTCTCCATCAGGTTTGTCCAGAGCAGAAGACCCGTGAAAAGAACGCTATTTATAAAGAGTAGGCGCTTGTCTTTTAAACACACCACGAGCCCGAGCAAGCATAGAACCGAAATAATTTGGGTCTTCTCGACCAGGAGGAAATTGGTTAAAAAAGCGGCAGCATCGTAACCAGGCTGAACCCACTGGGGCGCCACTTGGATCTCGCTAATTCCCGCACCTAATACCGATGCCCCCTTGCCTTGTATGTACCTAAAGCTTATCTGCAGGAAGATAAGGACGAACACAATTATGCCGCACAACCAAACATGCCCATCTTTCAACCAAGCGAGATCCCTCCCTTTATACAGCATTATGCCTAAGACCAGAGCCGGTAGCAAAAAGACTGATCCTTCCCAGGAAAAATAGGTCATCGAATAAGCAACAAGGAAGAGATAGATATATTTCCTCTTGTCTTTATCGTGACTATCCGCCGCCAGATACCGACAACAAAAGTGAACTGCTAAGAGGGCAAAAAACTGGAGCTGCGAGGGGTACCTTGCGTATTGTGCCGTGAGTATCGCCATTGGCAGCACCGAGTAAAGCGCCGCCGCTAGAAGGCCGACTCTTTTATCAAACCACCATGACCCGTAAATATAGAGCATCAGTATTGTCAGAGTCCCAAATATAGCGCCCGCAAACTTTATTTGAAACTCGACAGGCATACCCTTAAAGATTACGGAAGGGATGGCCATAAAATACGGAACGGTCTCGCTCGAAGTAAGAATTTTCTCAGGAAGGCTGGGTGTTAATTGCAGCGTTGGATACCCATTTTCGAGAACAGACTGCGTAAACATTGCATTGACGACTTCATCGCCGTTAAGAGGCTGTACATCGATATCCTGTAATCGTTGGTATAGGCCAGAGACTATTAGGACAGCAACGATAATCTCGGCATATCGACTCCTCAGGACGCGGCGAAACGTAGTGAGTCGCAGCGGTGCTGGCTTGTTAAATAGCAAAGGAACCACCAACAAAAGTGGGAGAACAATGGCTATAGAAATGACGTTCTCTTGAAACGGAAGCGCTTGATCAAACCTTACGTCGTAACTTACTAGTAAGACACCAAGCAACAATAAAAGCATTAGCCCATACGCGGATGACGACAACGACAACCCTTGCGCAACACTGACGCGCCTTACCCTGGAGACGATTATTGCGGAAAATGCCCAAAGCGGGAGTATTGAAAGAATCGTTGCCAGTATGCAAAAGACTTTCTTTATGGATATGATCACGTGATACTCGTCCGGCAGTAAGGGTTCCACTATGCGCTTTGATAGGCGATCCTCAGCCAACACGGGGCCACTCGAACGAACGGACTCCCAGTATGCATCATCAAACCTTAAGGAAGCCCAACGAGGGGTCTCAACTGTCGAGGCCTTCCAGCCTTCCGGAGTCGAGATCCGCGATGTTATCCCTTTGGCATCGCGAATGAATCCATCCACGAGGACTTCGAGCTTGGAGGACCATCCCGTGACCCGAATCGTAATAACGTTTGGGCCCGCTCTTAAAAGCGGGATAATGTTGTACATGTCAAAGGTCAGCTTAGAAGAACCATAATCGGCAACGGGCCCAACTGATGCTCGTTTTTCGCCAAACGGTACCTCATTAACTGTCAGGTGATAGTCCTGGTCTTTTCTCGCCGCCATTCTTAACCAAGCGTCTACCGGTCTTGTCTGGAGATCGAATCGATACCGTAGGTAAAGGTCCTCAGATACAAGCGAAGGAGACCTTATCCACACCCCCCGCACCCGCTCGGTGTAAATGGTTGGATCATATGAAACCCTGCTGTTATCACCGACCGTGGGCACACCAACCTCCTTGGCTTGTGTCCAGTGGCCATCAATAAACGCTGCCTCATACCATTGGGGCTCTCCCGATAAGGGCCACTCTCCTATGCGGTTCACTTTCCAGCTATTGTCAGATCTAATATTGTGTCCTATACCCTGCCAATTCTCGAAAAATCCTTCTACTGCAACCATGCTGTTGCCTGGATAGGTCGCGCGCGAGACTTCGACCGCTATCACGTTAGTTCCGGGTTGAAGATCGGCCGTAATATCGAAAAAGCTCGTCACATTGACCGATGTTCTGGCCGCAGACCCAACCTGAGACCCGTTTACATAAATTTTGAAGCGATCAGGGGCCATCACCTTGATCCAGGCGTGGCGAACGTTCTGAGAAAGAAATATTTTTTTCCGATAATAGCTTTTGCTCACATCGCCATGCGGATATGCGATCCAGGCTGCTTGCCAGCTTATCGGATAGGACTGTTGCGCGTAGTCATAAAAACTGTACCAAACAAGATATCCTAGGAGAAATCCATAGATTAAGAGGACAATAGTGCAAGCCCTACCGGTGCGACTTTCCATCAGCTCTATTAAGCACTTCCTCATATTCCCTGCAAACCTCTACTCGCAGCAAAATTAACGATTCTCTTCACCAGTTGATACTGGCTCTTGGAAAGACTGTACATTTCTCTTGCTGTTAGGAAATCCTTCTCTTTGTAATAGCTGTCTCCAAGGAGCACATAAGCATCTGCGATAACCAATTTGTCGCGGGTTTTTTCCAGAATCTTATGGGCTTCGGCCCTTGCCTGCGACTGGTCCCGAGTGTTGATATCAAGCAGGGCCTTTGCCATGAAAAAGTGCACCTGGATTTGAGCCGGATCAAGTTGGAGAGCCTTTCGCCAATTGGAAAGCGCGGTGTATATCTTTCCTTTGCCGTAGTTATCTATCCCCATGCGGTTGAGTGCTTCAACGCGCTTTCTCTGTGCTAATACCATGTCAGGTTTAAGGGCAGATGCCATTTCATACGCGCGGGTAGCCGCAGCGAATGCTTTGTTGGAAACGAGGTTATTACCCAAATAGACATGGGATTCTGGCCGGTCATGCTGACCTAAGGTATAGTAGGCGGCTCCGAGATTATGAACATACCGGGAGTTAAAGCTTAAGGCGGGGTCCCAACTGGCCGCCGATCTGTAAAGCTCTATGGCCTTTTCCACGCGTCCCTTTGCGAGATAAAGGTTTCCATGAAACCGATCATACTCGGCCCTGAGCGTCCTTGCGGATAACCCGACGCTCATGACAATTAATATGATGGCTATACCCGCCACATCGTACTTCATCGATCTGGTTCTCTGCTGGTAGCTGCCAATTAAAATGCAGAGTGCGCTTGCCAAGGCGAGATACCACCCAGCACCGAGGCATCCGATCCCGACCTCGATTTTCGCTCCAAGACTGTCGGTCGTGACATCGGTGTCGGGTTTAAGAAAATTTGCATTTCCCTCGAGATAACTTGATGAAAAGGCCCGGATGTTATTCGCCTGGATAGTTTGCCCTATATATGACTCGATCATCTCCGCGTTCGCGAACAACAGTTTTCCAATAAAGATAACGCACACGGCCGCGGTGGCCCCTCCAAGATAAAACAGAAGCCTTGCAGGGGCTCGAAAGACCGTCGAGAAAATAATGAGGATGCCGAGCACAACTACGGCAAGTCCGAAGGAACCGATCTCAAGAGGATTATTTAGTCCGACCCCCATATCTATTCTGTTCAATATCGGGAAGGCGTACCCCTTGATCTTTCCTTGCAACGGTGTTACCAGCCAGCCTATAGCACTGGTAACGATCAACATTGAACTTCCTGCTAGCAGGGGAGCGGTCGAACTGGTCGTTGCCGGTAAACGCTTGTTTTCTTTTAGATCCACCATGGTATTCGCACCGAACCAGAGGCTAAGTTAGGTTCTATACTGTGTGGTCATGTGCAACTATCGAGAAGTAAGGCAACAAAGCCCATGAAAGCCCCAAGAGCAACAATCGAAATATGCCCCCGATAGCAGCGTCATCTTGGCGAAAAGACGGCACTATCACCACCCACGCACGATAGGCGCGCAGGAGGCGGATCGAAGCTGAGCGTACAAAGACTGGGCCAGGGGCCAGGTTTCAGTATACTGTAACCCATCGCTACGTTCATCATCACCGAGCGGCGCGGCCCGACGGTTAAGCGTAAACGGTGAGTTGGGTTTGCGCCTCTCCGCCGTTATGTTTGGGTTTTCTTAGCCAGCGCTTTTTTAGAAAGGATAATGCCCATCGTCCCCTATGCCCAACAACAAATTCGAGGGCACCTCAGAATAGGAGTCTGTCCGTCAGTCTTAATCTTAAAGCCTGGTCTTGATCGGTTTTGGTTGACGCTGATAGCGAACCGAAGGGCGCAAATACAGAGTATATCGGCACCGCCGTGCTGGTATTACCTTCGATGAACGTACAGTTCGGCAAGGATTTTCCCACCCGATGGGGTAGATGAAGAGGGTATAGGCTACCCCCTGAGCGGGAATAAGGACGGAGATGGCTCGCGCGACGAGCTGGTGGGCAGTTATTGATATTGCCCACCAGCTCCTTTTCGAGGGTCTACATTAGTTACGCAGCGTCGCAGTATCTTGGTTCGAGTACTCCGTATCGCCCCCTGCGTTCACCGCGCGCACGCGATAGAAGTATCTGGCGCCCGCCGCAAGCCCAGTTGTCACGGGGCATGCAAAAATCCCCACTTATGGGCATCGAAAATTCCCCACCCTCCTGATGACAAAAGGAGGATAAAAGATGACGCTTGCAGAGAGTGATGCGATGGTGAGTATGCCGTCCCCAGTTCAACAAGTGGGGGATGAGGGCATGGTAGGACGGAAGCGATGGGGTGAGATCCGGCGGTTATTTTATGAAGAGCGGCGGTCGATATCGGCGATTGCGCGGGGATTTGATCTCGATCGGAAGACGGTGCGTCGCTGTGTACGGTGGCACCAATGGCAGCCCTACCGTCGTGCGGTGCAAGAAGAGCGGCTGCTCTCTGAGCATGAGGCGTTTCTGCGTAGGCGGGCGCCTGAGGTGTGCTACTCGGCGCGGATCCTTTATCAAGAGCTCCGAGGGAGCCGAGGGTTTAGAGGTAGTTACGACACGGTGAAGCGTTTTGTGGCGCCTTTGCGGGTGTTAGCGGCGGCGGCCGAGGTGACGCAGTGTCGGTTTGAGACCCCGCCGGGCCAGCAAAGCCAGATTGACTGGGGAGAAGCGAAGGTGGAGTTTTGCTCCGGGGCACGTGTGATGCACTTCTTTGTGCTCACACTCGGATTCAGTCGCCGGAGTTTCTTCTGGGCGACGCCCAATGAGCAGTTGGCCCAATTTCTCGAAGCCCACGAGCGGGCCTTCGAGCACTTCGGGAGTCGCACCCGAGAGCATCTGTACGATCGGCCGCGCACGGTATGCCGGCCGAACGGCGAAGGCAAGGTGATCTGGAACGGGAGCTTTCGTGCCTTTGCCGACTACTGGGGGTTTGAGCCGAGGCACAGCCCAACCCTACCGGGCGATGACCAAAGGGAAGGTGGAGTCGGGGGTGAAGTATCTCAAGCGCAACTTCCTGCCCGGCCGGACCTTCATCGACATCGTGGATCTTCAAGCGCAGCTCGATGAATGGAACACGATCATTGCCGATGTGCGGATCCACGGCACCACCCACGAGCGGCCGATTGATCGCTTTGAGCGCGAGTGCTCGGTGCTCATTCCGACCGCCGGGCAGCCGAGCTTTTTGACCGATGTACGGTTGAGTCGAATGGTCGCCTCCGATTACCTCGTCAGCCTTGACACCAACCGCTACTCGGTGCCGTTTACCTTGATTGGCCAGGTGGTGGAAGTCGAGCGCCGCGGGGGTGAGGTTTGCATCTATTATCGGGGCGAGCTTGTGGCGCACCACGCCCAACTCGCCGGTCGGTACCAGTTGTCGATTGACCCCCGGCACGGACCGGGTGCGATTGCCCGCAACGCCCGACGCCTGGTGTCCAGTGTAGGCGTGGCCGGCGAACCCGGGGATACCCGGCTCACCGAGGTCGAGGTGCGCGATCTTGGGGTCTACGAGCACCTGCTTGCGGAGGTGCTCTGATGAATGCCGGCCAATGTGAACGCCTCCAAGAGAGCCTCACGCGGCTGCGGTTGTTCAAAAGCCGCGAGCGGCTCGAAGCGCTGCTGCAGGACGCAAGCGCCGAGGAGCTTTCCTATGCCGATTTCCTCGACCGTCTATTGGGCGAAGAAGTCGCCTCCAAGACCCAGAAGAACATCACCATGCGCACCAGTCTTGCGCGCTTTCCGTTTGTCAAAAGCTTGGAGAGTTTCGAGTTTGGCTATCAGCCTTCGCTCGATAAAAAGCAGCTCATGACGCTCGCCACCTGCCACTTCATCGAGCACGGTGAGAACGTGGTGATTTTAGGGCCACCCGGAGTGGGCAAGACCCATCTTGCGGTAGGGCTGGGGCTCAAAGCCATCGAGCACGGCTACCGCGTGTTCTTTACCACCGCCGCGGCGATGATTGCGACGCTGGCCCGAGCGCTCGGTGAAGGCCGGCTTGAGGAAAAGCTCAAAACGTATACCGTGCCGCGACTTTTGATCATCGACGAGATTGGCTATCTCCCCATCGATCGGGTAGGCGCCAATCTCTTCTTTCAGCTGATTAGCCGCCGCTACGAGAAGGGGCCGATGATTTTGACCAGCAACCAGAGCTTCGGCGCCTGGGGTGACGTGTTCGGTGACCGAGTGATCGCCACCGCCATCCTTGACCGGGTGTTGCATCATGCCATCACGATCAATATTCGCGGCAACTCCTACCGGCTCAAAGAGAAGCTCAAGGCGGGACTGATTCGCACCGAAGAGCCGGTGGCGATCGGTTAAGCGGAATGATGCGCTATGGATTTGTGGACGAGTCCTGCGGAGCGGCCCGAGCCCTTCGGGTCGTGTGGACAGCCTATGGACAACATCCTTGTTGCCCACAGGCTGCCCACACTCTCGGGCCTCTCGCCCACAAGCTCCACAGCGCCAACAATCGGTGTCTTATCTCTGAGGAACTCCTCAGACATTGACCGGGGGGTGGGGAATTTTCGATGCCCACAACTGGGGAAAACTGCATGCCCCTTGACACCAGTGTCCGGATAGCTGGTCACATCGGCACCAACAGTAGCAATCTGGGCGTAGGTACCCCGCGATACTTTCCGCTCGATCTTGTAACCAAGCTCATTGGTGACATCGTCTGCCCAGGAGAGCTGGATGCTCGAGGTTGAGACCGAGACGGCATCCAGAGCCGTTGGCGCTGCCGGTACGGAGGGGGCGAGGTGCTTGACCGCGACGTCATAGACCTCTAGAACGAAGTCCGTGCTATTGACGTTGGTTGCGCTGGTCTCGTCGTCTAAAAACGTGAAAAAGATCGGGTGCTTCCAGCCAATTGCGGTCCAGGTCTCGAGGCAGTACTGCAGCTCGCGATCAAATCCATCCACATCGCGCCCCGTAGTTGGTCCGTTTGGGTTTGGAACCCACAATGGCCAGTCGTCCGTAAACCCGATCCGAAACCCCTCGGCTGCGGTCGTCAGGGTGCCCAGATAGTCCACAAAAATAAGGGATCCCGCTGTCATCAAACATTTGCCGGTCCGGATGTACTCCCGAGAGCAGAATTTCAGCCCCCTGCTCTGCCGCATGCTTCATAATACTCTTAGCAGTGTCGGTGTGGTCCAGAATCATGTAGCCATCTATGAACCTGGGTGACACCGCGAAGCGTAACGGCTTCAGGGTGAAGAAGCTCCGGTAACGACCGATGACATCTTTCACATAATCCTCCCAGAGATCTAAGGTCCACGCATGTTCGTTGATGAACGCATCGCCCCCCCCGTTCGAGGGTTGCGCATTCCATGTCCCAAGATGCCCAAACCCCATTTGAATGCCCGCTACCCGCAGATTTGATCGGTACTTGACGAGCGCAGCCAATTTTCTCGGTTTCGGGTGGGTGTCGAGCAGGGTAATTGAACTGGGGACGAGCGGGAGCGTTGGCGCTCTCAGAGGCCAAGGGAGGCGATTACGAT
>JBOIEE010000294.1:0-6253 GCA_050740975.1 Gammaproteobacteria bacterium
CAGCGCTTCGATCACGGCTGGCGGTTGCTCGCGCAAACCTACCGTGCCCACGTCGCGGCTCCGGATAACGTCGTTGCATTCCCTGGCGCCAGGGTACACTGATGATCAGTTTGAGACCTACACCCAATTGGCCTCGATGAAAGCACTGGAGAACTGTCTCGCGGTAGCTTTGAAGAGGACGATGATGGCGAGGTGGGCTTCTTCTCAGTCAACCTAATCGGGAAGCTGCATATCCTCGCGATGAAACATACGTTGCTGATGGGCGGCGACTACTATGACGAGGACACCGAGTCGATCATCGCCTTTCCGGACAACACGTCGATTAATATCTTCAACCCCGTTTTCGGCCTAGCCACGCGTACAGACTTTACCCCAGACAATACGATCTCGTTTCCCTACTCGAACAAATGGTGGGGCGTGTACATCCAGGATCAGATCGAGGTGCTCGACAACCTGCATCTCCTGCTGGGTGGTCGGTACGACGATGCGGAGTGGTTTTTTAACGTAGAGGGCAGCGTTCCTCCCAGCGAGGATTCCGCAGTGAACCCGCGCTTTGGATTGGTATATCAGCCCTGGCGATGGCTGGCCCTATATGGATCCTACTCGGAGTCCTTCGAGCCAAGGGGCGGGTCTCAATCTCCAGAGACCTCACACCAGTATGAGGTTGGGGCGAAAACGGATTTCATGGGTGGACGGCTGAGCGCCACGCTTGCCTTTTATCAGCTGACCAAGAGCGATATAGAGACCGACAATCCCAATACGCCGGAGGACCCGACTGACCGACTAACAATCGGCGAGGCCCGAAGCCAAGGGATCGAGCTCGATATCTCGGGTCAGGTCACTGATAAACTGAGTGTCATTAGCTCTTACGCCTATACCGATATCGAGGTCCTAGAGGACATTTTTGGCCGCACGGGTAATCGCTTAGAAAACGTTCCCCTACACGCGGGCAGCGTGTGGGCGAGATACGATCTAACTGAGCAGTTTTCCGTGGGGGCCGGTGTGTACGCCGTCGGGGACCGGAAAGTGGACCAGGATAACACCGCCCAGATGCCGAGATATGTGCGAGTGGACGCAATGGCCGCCTACCGATGGAAGATCCAGGGCAGCCGGCTGACCGCGCAGGTCAATATCAACAATTTACTGGATAACGAGTACTTCGTCACTGCACGGGACCGGAATTCCATTCGCTTCGGCGATCCCATCACAGTGCTCGGCTCACTGCGGCTGGAGTATTGATGGTTATGGATACAATCGATCTCGGCTTCCCTTCCACAAGTTCAAGTGCAAGCAGGCTTTCTTCGGCATTGGCGGCGAGCGCGACAATCTGCGGGACGGGTTACAAGGAGTATCTTGAAAGCACCGATTTATTCTCAAACATTAATCCCAGTGTATTACTCCCAGTTTTTGAGACACGGTGAATGGTGGAAAATGACCGTGAGCGAGAACTGGAGGTAAGCGATGCCGAAGCTCGGAGATACCGGTGTCGGAAACGCTTTCGGCGGACGGCTCCTCTATCCCAACTTCAACTGGAACGGGGCTCTGGTCTTCGATCAGATCGGAGAGCGCTTCGATCCGGCGCTCGGCTTCGTCGATTTGCCCGGGCACGCGAGTCTACGAGGCCTGGCTCGGATCGAAGTGGCGTGTTAAGGGGATCGACCACATGTATGCCTGGCCGTACCTGTTCATGCGCACCGATCTGGACAACCGCGTCATCAATCGCGAGCTGTGGCTGCCACAGATCGGCTTCGATACCCGAGGCCCGCGACAACTTCGAGTTCGCGCCGGCTTGGGGTGCGACAATTTGCCGCAGTTTCATCGAAACATCATACGCTTATAATGAAGCGCTTGTTCCGTCTGCGGCGGTATCACCCGCTTCCAAAGAGGAATGGAGAAAATGCCCACAATAGCAAAGAGTCATGCCCGATCTGCGGGTTTGTTCGCGATCCTTTTGGTTTCTGCCGCATTATGCGGACCCAATCTTTTGGCGCTTGATGTGGAAAGAGCGCCTGCTGCCGCGCCGCCGCTGGCGGTTTCGAAGACGCTGACGCTCACCCCTAAGGGCGGGCGCAATCCGACGGTGGCCGCGGATCAGCGCTCGGGGGCGGTGTATCTGGCCTGGGCCCAGGAGATCCCAGGGGAAACGGTTAAGCAGGGCAAGAAGGTCGACCCGGTACTTCAGGTGCTGGTCGCCCGCTCCGATGATGGAAGGCGGAGCTTCGGGCCGCCGGTGGTGGTGAATTCGCCCCAGGACCACGTGGTCTCCTACACCGTGAGCCCGACCCAAGTAGCTGTGGGCCCTAAAGGCGAAGTCTACGTCCTCTACGAACACAATGACCGGGATTTCAAAGTGCCGGGGAACTGGAAATGGGGCCGGGGTGTGCTGCGGCTTGCCCGTTCTGAAGATGGCGGGCGCAGCTTCGGCCCCCCCGTCGAGGTCGGGGGAGAGTCGGTGGAGGGTGTGCGCACCACGACCGAGATGCTCAATCTCTTCGCCGCTCCAAACGGCGATCTTTATGCCTCGTGGGTTGACAGTCGGGAGGTGTTCGATTACCTCTTCGCGCATCACGAGGACCCTCCTGATGACGCGTATCCACCCTATCAGCTTCGGGTGGCCCGGTCGACCGACGGTGGACGAACGTTTGCCAAGAGCGTGTTGGTATCCAAGCCCACGTGCGGCTGCTGCGGCACGAAGGTGGCGCAAGGTGCGAACGGCCCTCTTTACGCGACGACTCGTGCCCAGTGGAAGGAGCTCAAGAGGTCCTACGATGACGTGCGCGACATCTTCGTCTCGACCTCTCGCGATCACGGTGTTATTTGGTCCAAAGCGGTCAAGGTCCATGACGACCGCTTCAAGATCAGCGGCTGCCCGGATGTCACTTCGGGATTGGCGGTTGACTCACGCGGGCGCCTGCACGCGGCCTGGTACACCGGTACCGACCGCCACCCCGGTATCTTCTACGCCCGCTCCGAGGATGAAGGCAAGACTTTCTCAAACCCCTTGGCGCTGCTCGCCGACGACTGGGTTCCCTACGGCGATGTCAAGCTCGCGCTCGATGCTAAGGACCACGTGTGGGTCGCGTTTGAAGACCGGCGCGGGGAGCAGGATCTGATCCAACTGGCTCGGATCTTCCCCGAAGGCACGCTTGCCCTGTCGCAAGCCTGGCCCGGCACCGCCCCCGATGTGGCGGTCCAGGGCGAGACAGCCATCGTTACCTGGGGCACCCAGGCGGCCGAAGGTGAAGAGCGAGGAGGGGCGATCCGGTGGCTCATGGCGAGATCGACTCAGGCGCGGTGAACACTAGCCGGCGGCTGATCGCGCTCACACTGCTGGCGGCGGTGATCTCGGCCTGTGCGGAAGACCAGGCCACTCCGGACTATACGGCGCGCCCGCTCGGGGGTCACGGTAAAGTCTCCCTCGCTTCTTTTCGCGGCCAGGTGGTGCTGCTCAATACCTGGGCCACCTGGTGCTCGCCCTGCCGCAAAGAGATGCCAGCCTTTGAGACCCTATACCGCCAGTACCGCGATCAGGGCCTTAAGGTCGTGGGCGTCAACATCGACGAGGGCCAAGCGGATTCGGAGGTCGAGCGCTATGTCGCGAGCCTTGGGATCAGCTTTCCGATCTGGCGCGATCCGGAGAACCGTTTCTCCAAGCTCTTCCGAGTGCTCGGCGTCCCCGAAACTTTTCTCATCGATCGGGAGGGGATGATCGCGCGCCAGTGGCGCGGTCGCATGGATCCGAACGCGCCCGATAACTTGGAATCTATCCAGAACAAGCTGAAGGCGCAAGCCCAGCGTGTGCCAGCCGGGTCGCCGCCTAGAGTGCAAGCACCAGGAGATCCACCCACGGCGCAGCGCGGGCGGCGCCTGGCCGAGCAGCGTGGCTGCCTCAACTGCCACTCCACCGAAGGCGCCCAAGGGGTGGGGCCGAGCTGGAAGGATCTCGCCGGGACCGAGGTCACGTTGGCCGACGGGCGCACGCTCGTGCGCGATCGCGGCTACCTGGCTCGCGCCATCTTCGACCCGGACGCCGAGATCACCGCCGGATATCCAAAGGGGCTCATGGCCGGGGCCATGCCCGGCCGCATGCTGACCCAGCTGGAGATCGACGCGCTGGTGCGCTATATCTTGTCCCTCTCCGCTGTGCCTAAGGATTAGGACCGCGCTTGCCGATCACACCTCTACCCGCACTACTCGAGGGGCTGATGACCAAGCACTACCGGCCATTGGGTCGGCTTCTCTGCGGAGCCGAGTTCATGCGAGGAGACCGCTGCAGAGCTGGCTCAGGAGACCTACCTACGCCTCGCGCGGATAGCCAGCTGCTAGCGGGCGAAGCGGAGTTTTAAGTAAGCCAGGATAGGCGGCCCTTCGTGGTGGTGGCCGGGCCGGTTGGTATCCAGGCGCTGAGCACGGATTTCTGGTGCGGATCGAGGCCGAGGCGATTACGGTTTCGGTCATCGAGAGCGCCGTCGAGATGCACCGTTCAGACTTTGCCGCTGCCCGAACCGTCTCTGCGGGCTAAACGCTCCGCTGCGATGAGCACAAGGTCGGCGCCATATTCGAATCCACCGCCCTCGATGAGGTCATCGCGGAGATCAACGCCACCCTCCGGGCCGCGTAGTCTTAGTGTCCCCGCAGCTCGGGAGCCATCGCGTTAGCGGCGTGTTCGCGATCGACATCGATACCGTGCTCGCCCGCATCGAAGAGACCCTGCCGGTGCGCTCGTTCGATCTCGCAGGGCGGTATGCTGTATTGAACGCCGCTCGGTTGCCGCCTGTCAGCACCAGTATGAAACCGCTCAACCCCGGCTTTGGCCTATCAGGCGCTAACAGGGTTGTATCTTCAATCGCCACTACCACCGGTATCTTCCGCCATCAAACCCATTTCCTCCCACCCTGGTATTTATCTTGCCTTTCTTGCTGGGTTCCAAACCAAGCACGCTAATTATCAGGTTATTCTGGAGAATAGGGTCCAAACCCGACAATATTTTGACTGGCGTTGAGGAAAAGCAGGTCATGGCCGAATCGATCACAGAGCAAGACACAGTGGGGAAATACCGCCTTTTAAGGACGCTGGGGCGCGGCAATATGGGGACCGTATACCTGGCCCAAGACCCTGATGCCGGTCGGGAGGTTGCCCTCAAGATCGTCAGCGGAGAACAACTTGCTGGCCCTGAGGGCGATCTGACTCGGGCTCTGTTTGCCAATGAGGCAAGGTTAGGTGCTTTATTGGACCATTCGAACATCGTATCGATCCACGGCGCTTGCATGGACGGCGATCCCCATTACATCGTGATGGAATACGTGCCAGGATCTCGGACCGCACAGGATTTCTGTCGCGTCGACCGTTTGCTACCCCCGTACGATGCCATCTCCATCCTGGTACAATGCGCCTCGGCGTTAGAGTATGCCCATAGCAAGGGAGTGGTACACCGTGACATTAAGCCTAGAAACATCTTGCTCACGGAGCAGGGGAAGGTAAAGCTAAGCGATTTCGGGATCGCGTTTTCCCAGGGCTCAGGACATAGCCTGGCCGAAGCTGGATCGCCGCTTTACATGTCGCCGGAGCAAATCGAAAAATCATCCGTGGGCCCGCAGAGCGATCTGTTTTCGCTGGGTATCGTTCTCTACGAGATGGTCACGGGTAAACACCCGTTTGCGGCCCAAAATCTCCCCGCCATCCAGCATAAGATCCTCAATTCTTCGCCCGCGCCGCTGCAACACTACCGGGCCGATATTCCCCAAGTGCTGGAAATGATAGTGGAGCGCGTGCTCACCAAAAATCCCACCCATCGCTATCAGTCTGCTCGAGACTTTGGGGGTGATCTCCACCTCGTATTCGACTTTATGGATACAGATCGGGATCGGGTTAGTAACCAACTAAAATTCGACACCATACGTTCGCTGGAATTTTTTCAGGAATTCCCGGATGCGGAGTTGTGGGAGCTTATCAGCGCATGCGCTTGGCAACGTGTCCCCCCAGGCCAACCCATCGTGCTAGAGGATGGGGTCGATAAATCCTTTTACGTCATCGTTTCTGGATCGGTCATCGTGACCAAGGGAACCGACCCCGTGGATGTTCTTAGACCCAGCGATTGCTTTGGCGAAACGGGCCAAGCTCCCAAACAGGAGCGCTCGTTAACCATGATCGCCGGCCGCGATGTCACCATCATGAAAGTTCATGCGCCAATGATCGCCCGTGCGTCCTTAAATTGCCAACTCCGTTTCTACAAGAAGTTCTTGAACTCAGTCAT
>JBOIEE010000295.1:0-7850 GCA_050740975.1 Gammaproteobacteria bacterium
CCTGCCTGAGATTCGCTTCATTGTTTAATACATTGACGAAATCATAGACGACGCGCCTTTCGCAACCCATGATCAAGTCAAGATTACGCAGTCCGACGTCGAAATCGATCACAACGGTCTTATGCCCCCGCTGGGCAAGCCCAGTCGCAACATTCGCGCTCGTTGTGGTCTTCCCGACGCCGCCCTTGCCCGAAGTGACGACGATTACTCTGCTCAACCCTAGCTCCTCAAAACCTTATGAACCAACAGCCCTGTTCTTATTAATGCTCGGAGGCCACCAGTGGCACAACCTTAAGTCGTTCCTCTTCAAGGTAGATCTGTACCGGCTTTCGGTGGAGATCGCGAGGCACCTCCTCTTCGTATATTTGATAATGACCGGCCACCGCGACCAATTCTGCCTCCATACATTGACAAAAAATTCTGGCTTGAGCATCTCCCATTACGCCAGCCAGCGCCCTCCCACGCAACGGCGCATAAACGTGAATATGGCCGTCGGCTACGACTTCAGCCCCGGCATTCACCGGAGCCAAAACAATGAGATCACCGCCCGCCGCGTATACTTGTTGGCCGGAACGTATTGTCTTTCTGACAACCTTCGTTTGTCCCCGCTCAATTCGCTTTTGGGGATCGCTTTCCACGTTTGCAGCGTTATTGTCTATTCTCGCCCCCGGAGGCAGATCCTGGTTCACACCCCCTTGCATGATGGCTATCCCCCCTTTAATCGCTTCTAAGCGCTGCTCGGGACACGCGTTGCGCACCCCCACCGGTATTAACCGTAGCGTCTGGAGCAAGGTTATCAGCTTGAATAAATCGGGCCGCTTGTCTCTGCTTGTTAGCGGCTCTAGATCAACGACAACAGGGGCATTTTCAAAAAACCGCGGTCCCCGAGCCAGATATTCTTTCAGTTGCGTTTCAACGGCGTCCAGCTCTGGGCTTTGTATACGAACCACGGTCAGGGTGAATACCGACCCCTTAAGCTCCGCCGCTGGCAGTCCGGCTTCGGGTAAAAACACGCTCCCAGTTTCGTCTTCTATTTCTGGACTCGATATCATCATAACTGCGCAGAACTCTCGCCTCGCTTAAAGCCAGTTCTGCATTGTGAAATCTATTGTACGGCCCGATCTTACGCTGCACAATCCCGCATCTCAAACGCACATGGCGTTTAGCGGAGAAATGGGATCCGTTTGGCGGTCCAAAAATACCGGCGCCAGTACCCTGAATGCAAGTTCGCTACGCTAACCCCTCGCGAAGAAGAGGCATGAACAAACTCTCCAGCACTAAGATAGATCCCCACGTGATGGGGATACGATGGGGGCTTGAAGAAAACCAAATCGCCCGCTTCGAGCTCCGCATCGGATACGCGATAGCCTAAGTCTGCCTGGGCCGCGCTCGTCCTTGGTAGAGTGATCCCAAAAAGCTCGTCGTATACGTGCATCACAAAGCTCGAACAGTCGATTCCATGCCCGGATCCTCCACCGAATCGATACGGCGTCCCTTGCCAGCTGGAAAGTCCATCACGCAGCAAACGCTCAAGTTCCCCCTTACGGCCTGCCGGGAACGCTTCACTGTGAACGTCCGATTTGGAAACGCTCCGCTTTGCGGGGCTAGCGCACGCCGATAATAAAAAAACGATGCTGAATGATAATACAGTGGTTACAAGCAGACTCGTCGCTTCCCAGAGAGCGTGGCTGAAAAGCCTTTTCATACGCCTTTTCGCTTGGGCCAAAGCAAATAACGAAATGCAGTTCCTGGCGTGAGCCCCAGAACAGACCGAATCTTACGATTGTACTATATTAACACAGACCCTCCCATTAAAATCAATGGGATATGTTATGTTTTTAAGATCTGGGAGTAGGACTTTTAGCCAAGCCGCCGTAAAGCCTTTCAGGACAAATACTGGCGCGCTAAATAGTCGTTGCGGCGCATCTCGTGCAAACGGCTGGCGGTGCGCGCCGGAAACTGGGCGCCGAAAGAAAGGGGCTTGTCCTTGGCATTCATTGCTGCGGGAACACTACGCTCGGTTGTATGTATCCTGCAACCGAACGATGTCGTCCTCCCCCAGATACGAGCCGGACTGCACTTCAACCAGCTCCAATGGAATGGTTCCTGGGTTCTCCAATCTGTGTGTCACACCAACGGGGATATAGGTCGACTGATCCTCGGAGAGGAGGAATTGCTCCTCACCGCGGGTCACCTTGGCGGTCCCCTTAACGACCACCCAGTGTTCTGCGCGATGATGATGCATTTGGAGGGACAAAGAGTGGCCTGGGTTCACCGTGATCCGCTTCACCTGAAATCTATCACCAGCATCTACCGCTTCATAAAAGCCCCATGGCCTCCAGACGCAACGATGCATCAGCCGCTCCTCACGGCCCTTAGTCTTGAGCCATTCCACTACGCGCTTTACATCCTCCGCGCGATCCTTTGGAGCCACTAAAACAGCGTCGGCCGTTTCAACGACAACGAGGTTGTCACACCCGAGCGCCGCAACAAAACGATGCTCGGAAATTAAGACATTATCTCTGGAGTCTATGCTGCACACATCGCCCTTTATTACGTTCCCGCTACCGTCTCTTTCCGCGACATTCCATAAACTCGACCAGGATCCGAGATCCGACCAACCCGCATCCAAAGCGATTACTGACGCTCTAACGCCTCCTTTACCCGCAATCCTTTCCATAACGGCGTAGTCTATGGAATCCGAAGGACACGCTTCGAAAGCTTCCTTTCCGGCACGGAAAAACCTACCATCGACGGCGCCACTGGCGCAGGCTTGCTCACAAGCTTGCAGGATTTCCGGCCTATGTTTACCGATAGCTTTTAACCATACCGAAGCCTTCAGCATAAAGATCCCGCTGTTCCACACGTAGTTGCCTGTATCAAGATAAAACCTTGCCGTTGCTACATCCGGCTTTTCAACGAACGCGTCCAGCTCCTTAACCAAAGGACCGCTCGAACCTTGCTCTAACCCGATGGGCTTACCCAAACGGATATATCCAAAACCCGTATCGGGTGCGGTAGGGACGATACCAAAGGTGTTCACAAAGCCCTTCTGGGCATACTGATAGCCCATCGAAACGGCCCTTTGGAACGTTGAAACACTCCCGATAACGTGATCGGCAGGCATTACCAACAGGGTCGGGTCTGTGGCACCTTCTCGCAATGTGAGTGCTGCTACCGTCAACGCAGGCGCCGTATTGCGTACCGCAGGCTCCAAAACGATCTTCGTCGCTCTGATCCCCAGCTCTTCTACTTGCTCCGCGACTAGAAAGCGGTGGACCTCGTTGCACACGATTATCGGCAGATCTACCGGGACGCGTTCCACTTCATCCCCCACGGCGTTCCCGGGGAAGTCCTTCAGACGAAGCAGGGTATGCTGCAGCAGCGTGTACTCGCCCATGATCTTCAGAAGCTGCTTAGGGTAGTGCTCCCGAGACAAAGGCCACAGCCTCGTGCCCCCGCCCCCGGCAAGAATAACCGGTGAAATAGTCATCGATGTGCCCTACACTGCTATAAGCGGGCAAGCAATATTGTGCTTTATTCAGGGAAACCGGGGAATCGTCGGGTCTATTCCGTGGTCCTCGACTTCGGGATGGTGGTTCTTGATAATGTCTCGCACCTCGTCAATGCGTTGTTTCGGCACATCTAAGATTAGCAAGATATGCCCCTCCTCCATGGTCTTCTCGAAGCTTCTTAACCGGCTATTCGGTGCGCTGGATCCAACCATACTCGCCACCCACGCCCCGAACAACGCCCCGAAAAACGCTAAGATGAAAACAATACCAATACTGATCTTCACCCCGATCAACGCAGGATAAGTGTATATCAGTAACCCTACAAGAATGCCTGTGCTTGAGCCTGCAACTACACCAACCTGTAAACCATGAACCAGATCGGTTTTTTGAATCACCGAAGCCTCGGGTAGGTCTTTAAGGTCCGTTCCTCTCTTACCCAAAAAATGCATGCGTTTTTCTTCGATTCGCGCTAACAGCATGTCCTTTTCCACTGCCCGAGCGATTTCTACATCCGGTAGAACGAAATAAAGTCTTCGATTCATCCACTCCCTACCTTATCGCTTAACCCCTTTCTTATTATGTAAGCCGCCTTCCCCATGGCTCTGGCGTGTCCCAGCAAACCACTACCCCAAAATCAAGCATGCATCTCTTGCTGCCTCCTCCTCGATCGTAAGAACAGCGCGACTCCTATGGAAAGTACAACGCCCCCCGCCACTAAAAGCATCGTGGTAGTCCCTCCTTTGGCTCCTGAGAACGCCCCGATTCCGTAGCCGACCGAAAAAGGAAATAACGACGCCATTTTCTCATGGTTGTCTCCCTCGGCTGTCACGATGCCCACGAAGTATCCAGGCTCTAGAAAATTATGCTCCACCGTTATCGAGCCGCCCTTGTACTTCTTGGGCGGGTAATAAAGCACCTCTTTTGCTGCATCTCCAAGCTTATAGGCTTGGGCCGCTGTCCAGGAGTCCGCCTGCACTAGTTTTAAATCGGTATCCAATTTACGCAGCTGGGGATCGACAAAATCCATCACGATGATCGCGTGCCCCGCCCCCGGTATATCTTCGCAGAACTCCGTTCCGCCGCTGGTTTCCGGTTGGTATCCCGTGAAGTGCATCAAATAGCTCCCGATTTTTAGCACACATTTGTCAAACTCGATGCTAACACCTCCGTGCGCGTACGCATTACCCCACCAAAACAACGTGATACAACATACTGCCGATAGCGCTTTAAGCCTTTTCATAGGATTAATCACCTTCGCTTTCTACTGATAACTGGTGGTTTCGCCAAAGCCGCTGCTGGTATATGGCGCTAGAGTGCCGATCGTAATTCTTGATCGGCTATTCAAAGATCGACCCCCGCGCCCTGGGAAGAGCTTGGGGGTCTGCGTAGCCTTTTGGGAAGGGAGGGAGCGCCTATAATCCTCGCTCCCTCCAATCGTTAACAGCGACTTAGGTGAATACCGGGATCAGATTCCCACTGACCTCCACCATGTGCTTTTGGCCATCTGGGCCAAGGAAGAACACCAAGCCTCCGAAGCGGCTGTCCGGATCGTAGATCAGATCCGACAGACGCTCGGTCTCCCACGCCGCGTCCGTGGCGGTGAAGGTAAGCGTACGGCTTTCCCCGGGGCCGACGGTCGCGTTACCGTCCTCGATCGCCAAACCGTCCTCGGCCAGCATGTTCGCCGGATAGCCCGTGTCGTCCTCCAGCACTTCCGCATTCAGGAACCGTATACCCGCGGTCTCGAACTCACCTAATTCTACCGGATGGTCGTTGTCGTTTTTGACCGTCATCGTAACCTTGATGCTACGACCGGGTACGCGATACTCGGCACGATCCGTCGTTGCTTTGACCGAGGTGTCCGCAGGGTTAGGCACCATAAGCCCCATAACGCCGGCTTGCAGCGGGATCGTGATCGGGTAGCTCGCGGTGGCGCTGGTATATCCGAAGATGACCACCACTAAGGTCGCTACCATGAAGCCAATCCCGAACTTTTTGTCGGCGTCGGTGATGATCTCGTGCTTACGTCCTTCTTGGCACGCGATAAAGCGCGGCAGGAAGGTCGGTCGCCGAGCCCACCACCAGATGAAGATCCACCCCCAGAACCACCAGAAGAAGGTCCAGAAATAGGTGGTACCGGTTTGCCAGGTCTCTATGTCCACGGTTTCGCCGGTTAACGTCTTCACCTTATGCGTGTAGTCCGCCATGCTGCCTTCTATGGTCACCCACTTGCCGGGACCGATGAGCGGGCCACCGCCTTCTACATTGATCATGGGGTGCACATGCCAGTCGCCCGGACGGCGCCCTTGCAAGACCAGCTTGAAGTCGTAGGTCTTCCCCCGCTCTAGCTGCACCGAACGCGGCACAAACCGCCCGCCGATGTAGGACTCGATACGGGTCAGCACCGGCCCGGGGATCCCGACGTTCAGAAACGACGCCCCTTCCGGCGGGCTGACGGTTTCGGGCCATTCCGAGAACACGTGCACTTTACCGGACAATTCCATGGTGTCGTTGACCTTCATGCGGTCGGTGCTCCATTTCAAGTCGTGCCAGTGCAGGGTACGCATCCGCAGAAATGCGGCCTGCGATTTCTCACCGTGGGCCGCAGCCATAGGGGCATACAGTGCCGCAAGCACTGCCATCGCTACCCCCACGACGGACCACCTCATCACATTGCTTATTTTCATGTTATCCGCCTCTTTGTTTTATTTAGCGTTAGGCCTGCTCTACGTACTTCTCTGTGGAGTACCAACGGCCAAACCAATGCCAGACAAAGTAGATCAAAATACAAACCCACCCGGAGAAGAATGCCGACACCGGCACCACGTCCTTACCGAAGGTACGGAGAGTACCCTTCTCCACCATGCGGATGTACTCGGGCGTACCCGTCTTGACGTAGTTGTACCCTTGGATGTCCGCGATGGACATGACCAAGCCGTTGTAGTCGACCGGCAAATGCAGCGGCGCGTACATCGGCATGTTGGTGGGGAAGAACAACAGGCTAAACCCCAAGCCACCCATAATCGCCGTCAAGATATAGCTGTTGGTCAACAGCAACACGCAATCCAGCCAGATGGCTGAAGGGGTTATTGCCGCCGGCCAGACATAGTTCATCGGAAAGTAGGTCCAACCCCAGAAGTTAAAGTAGCGGTTGATCCACTCGCCGAAGATCAGACCCAAAATGACAAAGGTCGCGCCGAAGGGTATGCGTAAACGCTCCCACAGCATGGCCTGGATCGCAGCCGGAAAGGTAATCAACATGATGGGTGTCACTGTCACCCACAGGCGGCGGTCTTTCCACTCGGTCCAGAAATCCCAGTCGCCCATAGTCAACATCGCGTGCACGTGAAACCCGCCGGTCAAAATCAAAAACGCCGCAAAGATCAGGATGATATCGATAGACCTCGATACCTTCACTGCTTCGGCGGCAGATCGAACAGCTGACGCACCTGCGCTCATAATTATTGCCTCCTTAGTAAAGAGTGTTTGAACTTTTTATTCCTAACATTTCACATCCGTGTAGCGCGCTTCATTTCGGGGGAAGCCACCCCTATTCTTGCAGACAAGAACCGGCCACCTCTTGAGAGCCTTACTCTTAAGCCGGTGGCCGGCAACCCTACTTTTTGTTTTTTTCTATCCCCTTATTGACTCAGACTAGGCACGCTGTTCGTAATCAGTACGGCGCGTGCTTTCGCCCTTCATTACAGCCCAAGCAGCCTATAACGTGGTGCCCTGCAAGCCCGCCTTAAGATCGTTGCCCATCAACTGATGCAGGCGAGTGAAGATCTGCAGCAACACACCGGAGACTGCCAAGGCCATCCAACCGAAGAACACGAAGCCATAGTGGAGAGGAGCTACGAACAGCTCTTCCATCCACCAGAAGGTGTGACCCCACTCATTGAGGCCTACGTTCGGAAGGATCATGAAAGGCCCGACCGTCAGCACCAGATACGCCAAGGACCAGCCCTTTGAGAACTGGGGCAGACGCGTCCTCGCATACATAAACGCACCACCACCGGTGATGATGTAGATCGGGTAGCTGAGATAGAACTCGATGACGTGGCTCGGCGTGAAGTCCGTGTCGCGCGTAATAGTTTGATGCCACGTGCCGTCCTGCTCGGTGAAGTAGCTGGCGCCCCAGTAAATCGCTATGCCATAGGCCAGAAGCCAGACAAAGTGATGCATGTGACGACGCAACTCTTCACGCGGATGCAGTTGATCCAGATGACGGTCACGGGTTCTATAGAGATAACCCCACAACAGTGCGGCTGTGGTGACCTCAAGTATGAACTCAATGTACAGGAAGTTCATCCAATAGGTGTGGAACTCCGGCGC
>JBOIEE010000296.1:0-12001 GCA_050740975.1 Gammaproteobacteria bacterium
TGAAAATCGGAGATCCCGTATCCAGGGCGATCCGGTGCGATCACGCGTATGCCGTTACGCAAGGCGGCGGCTTCGATTAGCTTACCCTCCAAGCGGGACGCGGGGAAACCGTGAAAGTAGAATAGCGGGAGCCCAAGGGGATCGCCGAATTCTGCCCAACCTAACTGGCGCCCGCCTTCAAGCTTTATCGTGTCACCGATCGAGTCTGCCAAGGGCACGGATTTCAGAGCTCAGGTTCGCCGAGCAGCGTCCAAACGATCCGCTCCCATTCTTGCGACAGCGCTTCGCGGGCGGCAGGTCGTTGCGCACGCCGATACCAGTATGCGGCGTTGCCACTGTCGCCTTCCTTGCGATGCAAGTAGGCATGCACCCAGGCGCTCGCAGCGTCGTGTCCTTGCTGCACGATGTTATGTGCCTCCTCCCACTCATCCTTGGCGTCATGCCACAGGGCTTTAAGCGGGGGCTGCAGCCCCCCCGGCGGCTCCCCTTGACCCAGGCTTTGTTTAAACTCTTGCAGATCCATGCGAGTGCATCTCATTCGTGGTGTAAAGTGATAAAGTCGATGTGGTTTTGTTCGAGTCTCGAGCGCACCGCCTCAAGCTGGGCGTTTTGAGGGAATGGCCCCATACGCACCCGGTATCGGTTTTGCCCCCCCTTGAGCACCACCCGCTCGATGCGTGCTGAGAGACCGAGCAAGGCGAGGTTGGCCTTCTTCTGATCGGCATCTTGAAAGTCACGGAATGACCCGAGCTGCAACACCTCGCCTCGCGCTGCATTTTCCCGTTCGGTTTGCTTAGGTTCTTCTTCGAGCTTCAGGTCTTGCGTCGGCACCTTCACGTCCTGCTCGGGAAGAATGGTATAGAAGTCGAAACGAGGTTTCGCGACAGGCGGCTCTCGCGGTGCTTCCTTCTGTGTGAGCACGGGCTTAACAGCAGGCGATATGGATTGTTTTTGGAAATAGACCATCAAGGCGACCGCTAAGCCGAGGGCTAGTCCCAAGAAAAAAGGAAGCACGCCCTGCATCGTTCCGCCGCGCTTCGCGATCGGTTTGTAATCCCTGGCCATCACATCCTCTGCGGTGCCGAAACACCTAAAACCCTCAGGCCGTTTTTTAGCACCTGCTGGGTGGCGGCGATGAGATTGAGGCGTGCGTTCCTGAGCCCATCCGAGGGCACGATGAATGGATGGACGTTATAATAGACATGAAAATCGTTGGCCAGCTCGCGCAGGTATTGGGCGATCTGATGCGGTTCCCGGCTTAGCGCCGCCGCGTTGACCAGGTCCGGATATTGGCACAAGCGTTTGATCACGCTTTTCTCCTCTGCCTCCACCAACAGCGCAAGATGGTCGTTGCCCATAGCCTGATCCCACCAATAACCTTTCTCGACCAGCTGACGCATGACGCTACACACACGCGCGTGCGCGTATTGTACATAGTAAACGGGATTATCGGCGGAATGAGACTTAGCCAACTCCAGATCAAAATCAAGGTGTTGCTCGCAGCGGCGCATGACATAAAAGAAACGGGTGGCGTCCACACCCACCTCCTGATACAGATCGCGCAGGGTCACGAATTCACCGGCACGCGTGGACATGGGCACACGCTCCTGGCCGCGATAGAGAGAAACGAACTGCACCAGTAAGCACTGCAAACGCTGAGGGTCTGTCCCTGTCGCTTGCAGCACACCCTTCAGGCGGGGGATGTATCCATGGTGGTCGGCGCCCCAGATGTCGATGAGCACGGGAAAGCCGCGCTCCAGCTTATTCACGTGGTAAGCGATGTCCGAGGCGAAGTAGGTCGGCTGCCCGTTTTCACGGATCACCACCCGGTCCTTTTCGTCGCCCAATGCGGAGGCGTTAAACCACCAAGCACCCTGGCGCAAGTACAGATGGCCGCTTTGCTTAAGTTGCTCGGCTACCTTGAACAATTCGCCGGACTCGATCAGTTGTCGTTCTGAAAACCACCGATCGTAGACTACCCCGAACTCAGCGAGATCGCGTTTGATCCCGTTTTATACTTTCTCCAACCCATGTTCGTGTATGGCGCGAAAGCGGCTTTCCCCGAGCAGCGCCCGCGTCTGCTGAATCAGGGCGTCCAAGCGCATCTCCGGATCGAGATCCGCTGCAACGGCCCCTAACCCCTTGGCGGAAACGGTATAGGCATCGCCCGCTTCCGCGCGCAGCCCGGCGGCGATCGCGTTCACGTATTCCCCCCGATACGCGTTGGCTGGAAACTCGATCAGTTGGCCTCCTAGCTCAAGGTAGCGCAGCCAAACACTCAGCGCGAGGATATCCATTTGCCGCCCGGCATCGTTAACATAGTATTCTCTTTCGACCACGTAGCCCGCCTCGGCTAACAAATTAGCCAAGCCCGCGCCATAGGCCGCGCCGCGCCCGTGCCCCACGTGCAAAGGCCCGGTGGGATTGGCGGAGACGAATTCGATAAGAACCCGCGTCCCCGCGCCGAGTTGCGAGCAGCCATACCGGTCTCCTTGCGTGAGAATGCGCTCGATTACCGCGAGGAACGCGCGGGGGGCGAGGTAGAAATTGATAAACCCTGGACCCGCCACCTCAGCGCGGGTGAGAACCAGCGATTCGGGCAGCGCTTTCACGATCGCTTGCGCCAGATCGCGCGCTTGCATGCCGGCTTGCTTGGCCAGTACCAAGGCGATGTTAGTGGCGAAATCGCCGTGGCGAGAGTCGCGTGGGGGCTCGAGATGGATCGCCTCTGTCTCTGCCATAGTAAGCGCTTTTTGTTCCCGCAGGCGCTTGAGCGCTTGCATCAAGAGCTGGCTGATTTCCTGTTTCAAGGGGGTTGATCCGCAGATGGTCAAAGTTCTCGCATTCTAGAATCCCCTGTGCTCTCGCGCCAGCCGCCCCTCGGCGTTTGTGGCGGGCCAAATGTACTACTATTTCACATGAGCATACGAGATTCGCTGAGTTCATTGAGAGAGGGAAACCCTATCTGGACAGGAAGCGAAACAGGGCTCTTGCTTGCTTGACATAAAAGGAGAACCAATGGAGCGTGAAAATGCGGAGACGATACTCCTCGCCGAAGATGATGATGCAACTCGCTTGCTGCTGCGCACCGCGCTCGCGGGGGATGGCTACCAGTTCCTTGAAGCCAAGGACGGGATCGAAGCGGTTGAGCTCTTCGAGCGCCACCGGCCCAACCTGGTGCTCGTGGACCTGGCCATGCCGGGACTCAATGGGCTCGAAGCATGCTCCCGTATCAAAGCCTCGTCCGAAAACACACCCATCGTCGTGATCACAGCCATCAATGACGAGCGTTTGGTGAAAAGCGCATTCGCCGCGGGAGTGACCGATTACTTGACCAAGCCCCTGCATTGGGCCGTGGCACGCTACCGGATCCGGCGCATACTGGATACCGCCCATACCGAACGGCGGCTACGGCATCTCGCCTATCACGATACGGTCACGGGACTCCCGAACCGCCCGCTGTTCTATGATCGAGCGTGGATGGCGCTCGCCCGCGCCGATCGCAGCGGACATTTATTAGCGCTCATGGTGTTGGGCATCGACGGGTTTAACTCTATCAATGAGAGGCACGGTCGCAAGACAGGGGAAGAGCTGTTGCGGCGGGTGGCAGACCGCTTGACGGCCGCCGTTCGAAAAAACGATACGGTTGCCCGCATTGGGGGCGATCAATTTACCGTGTTACTCGAAGATCTTTCCAGCCCAGAGGATGTCTCCCCTGTGGTGAACAAGCTCTTGGCCATGGTGAAAGAGCCGAAGAATATTGACGGTGTTGAGCTGAGGGTGACAGCGAGCATAGGCATTGCCTACCGTCCAACCGATGGCCACGACATGGAACGCCTGATCCACGAGGCGGAAACCCATATGGAGCATGTACGCATGAACGGTGGAGACGGTTATCGAACCACGGACTAAACCGATTGCAAGTGACACTGACATACCTCCGTGCAAAAGGATAAAGTCTTGCCCAGCGACTTTACCGACAAGGGATGGCAGCCGCCCGTAGCGATGGCGTCTTTGTCCCTTCCATGGCGAGCGAAGAGGGAGCCTGGACCCTCATCCATTGCGGGCACTCGACACCGGAGTGGGCGATCTTCAAAGGTTGACTTTCGGCTCGATGAGCCTATGCTTGGATGTCCTGCTAATTCTATTCTAGGAGGTGGAATATGGCACTACAACTCGGCGATATCGCGCCGGATTTCAGCGCTGAGACGACGCAAGGTCCAATTCGGTTTCACGACTGGATTGGAGGGGGGTGGGCCATTCTGTTTTCACATCCGAAAGATTTCACGCCGGTGTGCACCACAGAATTGGGCTATATGGCCAGCCTGAAGGGCGAGTTTGAGAAGCGCAATTGCAAGATCGTTGGCTTAAGCGTGGATCCTTTGGACTCCCATCGCGAGTGGTCGAAGGATATTGCAGAAACCCAGGGCCACGCGCCCAACTATCCGCTTATCGCAGACTCCGATCGAAAGATCGCCAATGCATACGGAATGATTCATCCCAACGCCAACGACACGATGACCGTGCGCTCTGTCTTTGTCATCGGTCCAGACAGGAAGATCAAGCTCATGCTCACTTATCCGGCGAGCACCGGACGCAACTTTGATGAAATCCTCCGGGTGCTCGACTCACTACAGTTGACTGCGAGTCACCAAGTGGCAACGCCGGTTAATTGGAAACAAGGGGAAGACGTGATCATTGTGCCGTCGCTCTCTGACGAAGAGGCGAAACAGAAATTCCCCGGTGGTTGGAAGGCGGTGAAAGCCTATTTGCGCATAGTCCCTCAACCAAGGGGTCAATGAAGCGCTGGCGAATTTCCAGGTGCTTTTCGCTGAATCGGTTTAACCAGGGTTAACAAGCCTCCTCATCCTCTGGGGTGATGGGTGGCGTGCAATTCTTTAAGGCGCGTTCGCGCAATGTGGGTGTAGATCTGCGTAGTGGAAATATCGCGGTGGCCAAGTAACAACTGTACTACGCGAAGGTCCGCACCATGGTCTAAGAGGTGAGTGGCAAACGCATGGCGCAGGGTATGTGGTGAAATCGCCTTGCCTATGCCCGCTTTACGAGCGTAACGCTTGATCAAATGCCAGAAGGCTTGGCGACTCATCGCTCCACCTCGACGAGAGGGGAAGAGGAGATCGGTGTTGGTCCGATGTACTAGCAACGGCCTCACTTCCCATAAGTAACGCGTTACCCATGCGATCCCCTCTTCGCCCATTGGAACCAGGCGTTCTTTACCGCCTTTTCCCGTGACGCGTACCACGCCCTGCCTCAGATTAACCCGCAATGTGGTTAATGCGGCCAGTTCCGATACTCTAAGTCCGGTCGCATAAAGCACTTCCAGCATCGTGCGATCGCGCAGCCCGGCTGGCTCTTCTACATCGGGAGCATTTAGCAGACGTTCGACCTCGGACTCCGTTAAATATTTTGGTAACGGACGCCCTACGCGCGGCGATTCGATGTGGGCACTTGGATCTTCGTTCAGCAACCGCTCTCGCACTAGATAACGGCATAATCCCCGCACACTCGATAATCGCCTGGCCGTGCTTCTCACGGACGCATCGGTGTAACTTCTGAGAAAACGCAACAGCTCATCGCTGCTTGCTTCTAGCACGGTCCGGCCCTGGGCGGTGAGCCATCGGCACAGTCCCTGCAAATCCGAGCGATACAATGCGAGCGTTTGGTCGCTCAAACCCCGTTCGATCCAAAGGTGATCCAAATAGGATTCGATGAGCGCTACGTCACAGGAGACCCCGGGCGGATTAGCGGAATCGCGTATGCTCCCCATGGGGTGCAGGCGCGGTGATTAACGCTTGATCTTTTCCTTGATGCGAGCGGCCTTACCTTGTAGCCCGCGCATGTAATACAGCTTTGCCCGCCTCACGTCTCCCCGTCGCTTAACGATGAGTTCATGTACCAAAGGGCTAAAGGTCTGGAACACGCGTTCAACGCCTGTGCCATGGGAGACCTTCCGTACCGTAAAGGAGGAATTCAGCCCTCGATTTCGCTTTGCAATAACGACCCCTTCAAAAGCCTGCAAGCGTTCGCGATTTCCTTCCTTTACTTTGACCTGCACCACCACGGTGTCCCCTGGAGCGAAATCAGGGAGCGCCCGATGCATTTGCTCCACCTCTATCTGTTCAATGATGTTTTTCATCGCTTCGACCCATTGTAAAAATAAGGTGCTTGCCGCAAGAACCTGTCGGACTAGGAAGAACCTACTGCGCGGTGGGAAATTGGTCCATAGTTCCGATCATTTTATTCGGCGCTTCCCCGCGCCTCGCTCCTGCGGGGCGGGCGTTCAAATCCGCTCCCGGCGGATTTGTCGTTAATAGTTACCCCTATTCGCCTCAAATGATCGAAAATCTCTCCTCGATCCCCACCCGCGTCGCTAGGGTTCCCTAAGTCCGATTGGTTCCTAACAACCCTCATAATGTTCCTGAATAAACTCGTCCAAAAGGGCGCATTGCTCTCTATCCAAATCCGACACTCGGATCAAATCGGGGCGCTTCAACCAAGTGCGACCTAAAGCTTGTTTCCGGCGCCAGCGCGCGATCGCTTCGTGGTTACCATTCAACAACACCTCTGGAACCCGTTGGCCGTCAATTATCTCCGGACGCGTGTAATGCGGATGATCCAGCAAACCCCGAGAGAACGAATCCTCCCTCGCTGAGTCTTCATGCCCTAAGGCACCCGGCAAGATCCGGGCTAGCGCGTCAATAACAACCATTGCCGCCAGCTCACCCCCACTTAGGACATAATCGCCAATAGACCATTCTTCATCCACGTCGGCTTGGATCACACGCTCATCCGCTCCTTCGTAACGCCCGGTCACCATAACCAAGCTTTCTCCGCGCGCCAACTCCTCAACCCCTCGCTGGTTCAGCCTTCTACCCTGAGGAGATAAATAGATCACCCTGCTTTGACCCCCTAGGACGCGTACAGCCGATTGAATCGCCTCGCGCAGGGGCCCTACCATCATTACCATCCCGGGTCCGCCACCGTAAGGCCGGTCATCGACGGTAGCGCGACGATCCTTTGCTAAGTCCCTTGGGTTAACTCCCGTAACTTGCAGCAAACCTCTCTTGATACAGCGCCCGGTGATGCCATACTTGGTTATGGCAACCAACATCTCGGGAAACAAAGTTACGACGGCGATCCGCATCAGCGAACAACGTAAGCTGGTGCATTACGCGTCAGGATCCCAATCCACCGCGATGCACCGCAGGACCGAATCAATACTATCTACGTAGATGCCCGAAATAAACGGAATCAAACGTTCTCGCTCTCCCTGCACCACCACCAAAACATCGTGCACACCGGTCTCAATCAAACCGGTCACGGCCCCAAATTCGATTCCTTCCCTGTTCACTACCCGCATCCCGATCAGATCCGCCCAATAGTATTCACCCAAACCGGGTTCGGGCAATTGGGAACGGTAAACCCCGATCTTTTGACCTATCGATGCCCTTGCTTGGACGCGGCCCTCGTAACCCTCCAGCAGCGCTACCACTGCATCCCGGTGGGTTTTTGCATCGACTACCCATCGTTCCAGCCAGCCCCCGCTATCCCCAAGGTACCAGGGCGAATAATGCAATATATTGGTCTTTGGTTGGGTGTAGGAATAAACTCTTACCCACCCCTTGACCCCATAAACGCCACATACGCGCCCCACTAGAATGGGCCCGTTTTTTCCTTCCTTTGTGTGTTTCGAATGCCGAGCTTCACAAAGCGGCATTACACGGATGCGTGACGCTTAATCAGTGATGCCACTCGCTCGGTAGGCTTCGCCCCATTTGATAACCAGTATTGCAGGCGTTCTTTATCGATATTGAACGCTGTCACTGCTCCTGTAGCAATAGGATTAAAAAAGCCTACCCGCTCAATACGCCGCCCATCCCGTTTGTAGCGGCTGTCCGCCACCACGATATGATAAAAAGGACGTTTCTTCGCTCCCGCCCGGGACAAACGAATCTTTACCATAATGGTCCAGTCCCCGATAATGCAAAACAGCGCAAATTTTAAAGCAAAATTGCTTAAGAGGACAAGAAACAAGCCGAAAATAGATGAACTCCTTATCGATAGGCCCTCTGGCAAGAGAAAAATCTACGCTGCGCAGCGAAATGAAACAGCGCCGGCAAGCGCTTTCCTCAGACCGGCGCGCCCTTTTTTCGTACCGCATCGCCGAGCGGGTACTTAAACTCCCGGAACTCGGGCATGCAGCAGTCGTTTTCATTTACCTATCGCACAAGGACGAGGCAGCGACACATTCGATCGTGGACTGGCTGCAGGCTGAGGGCAAAATCGTGTTGGTGCCGAAGATCATCGACAGTACCAAAATGGCCGCGTGTAGGTTCCCAGGTTGGGACAGATTAATTAAGGGTCCTCTCGGGATCCTTTACCCTTCCGATTCCAAGGAACACTTCGCGCCGGTCGATGTAGCTCTAACCCCAGGCCTTGCGTTCTCAACCACGGGCGCGCGATTAGGTTTTGGCGCCGGTTACTACGACCGTTGGTTCTCAACCCACGGAGCGAATGTCAAGATTGGATTATCGTTTGAGTCGCAGCTATTGTCAGCGCTCCCGACTGACCAAACCGATGTCCCCATGAACCTTATCGTGACCGAAGAACGCTGCGTCCACGTCAGCGCACAAAATCAGCACGACTTGACGTAAAGTCGCGGCAAGGTGACACTCAGCGGGCATACCCAATTTTAGCCGCGTCCCCAAACTGTACTTAACCTATTCGATTTTATCGTACTTTTTCGATAAAGATGCGCGGTGGCACCCGACTTGCCTTGCCAAAATGTTTAATGCTTTGGAGGCCCGTATTGGCCAGTATCGCATCACGTTGTTGCGCGGCCCTCGATTCCACAGCGGTCGCGGCTCTTGTAATTGCGTTTTTGTGCTTGACCAACGATTTGTGGTCGCTGGATCCAGTTGACGGCTATCTAGAGGTTTTCTTTTTCGCCCTTCATGTTTCAGTGGTCGCACTCATAGCAGGGCGCTTGCTTGAGCTTGCGAGCTTAGCTTCGGGGCCTCACCAGAACCGCGTCCTTTCGGCTGTCGTGCGCCTGGAGGCATACCCGCTAGAGAACTTCCTTCCCTAGTACTGGATCATCACCAAAAAGGTGAGGTCTACGGACCCTGCCTTTTTAAGAGTTCACCAAACAATGGCGATCCCCCGATAACCGAGCGACGAACCTTCAGTTGGGATTTTCGACCGCCTTCATGCTTAATCGGATCCGTCCCTGTTTATCGATCTCCAGGACTTTCACCCTGACCAAGTCGCCTTCGGACAGCTTGTCGCTCACGTTTTGTACCCGCTCGTCAGAAATCTGCGAGATGTGGACCAACCCGTCCTTGCCGGGCAAGATGTTAACAAAGGCACCGAAATCCATTAGCTTCGCTACACGCCCTTCGTAGATTTTCCCGACTTCGACTTCGGCGGTAATTTGTTCGACTCGCCGACGCGCTTCTTGGCCAGCCGCGTAATCGACCGAAGCGATTTTTACTGTGCCGTCATCGGCGATGTCGATGATCGCTCCTGTCGCCTCCGTGATAGCGCGGATCGTACTACCTCCCTTGCCAATAACGTCTCGTATCTTTTCGGGATCGATCTTTAGGGTAATAATACGTGGCGCGTATTCGGACATCTCCTCGCGTGGTTTGTCGATCACGCGATTCATTTCTTCCAATATTCGGAGACGACCGTGCTTTGCCTGCTCTAGGGCGATTCGCATTATCTCCTTGGTGATGCCAGCGACTTTAATGTCCATCTGCAAAGCGGAAATGCCCCTATGAGTACCCGCTACTTTGAAATCCATATCACCCAGATGGTCTTCATCACCCATGATGTCAGACAGGACTACAAACTGTTCACCCTCCTTGATCAGTCCCATAGCAATCCCTGCCACGGCGGCCCGGATGGGCACGCCTGCATCCATAAGGGACAAGCTCGTGCCGCATACGGAGGCCATAGAGCTCGAGCCATTCGATTCGGTGATCTCAGACACCACCCGAATCACGTAAGGAAACTCCTCCTGGCTCGGCATGACAGCCATCATGCCACGCTTAGCTAAACGTCCATGGCCGATCTCTCGTCGCTTGGGAGCACCTGTCCTTCCCGTTTCTCCGACACTGTACGGCGGAAAATTGTAATGCAGCATGAACTGTTCCCGACGCTCGCCCTCGATGGCATCGATGATCTGGGCATCGCGTTCGGTCCCGAGCACCGTTGTTACCAGTGCTTGGGTTTCACCCCGCGTGAACAACGCCGATCCATGGGTACGTGGCAACACTCCAACTTTTATGGTTAGCGGCCGGATAGCGTCGCGCAATCGACCATCGATCCGCTTTTCACCCGCTATAGTGGTTTGGCGTACGACTTTGGATTCCAGTTCTTCGATTGCCCTTTGCACCGGCTCCGGTGGCCATTTGCATTCGTATTCCTCACCATCGCATAGCTGGCGAATGATATCCTCCCGAATGCCCTTGAGCCGATCGCGGCGCGCGAGCTTATCGGTGATGCGGTACGCCTCTCCAATGATTTCTCCGAACCCCGTCTTGACGGTGGACGTAAGCTCTAGGTCCTCAGCCGGCGGGATCCAATCCCAAGAAGCAACACCCGCCTGCTGTGCAAACTCGCGAATATTCTGGATCACAATCTGCATCTGTTCGTGGCCGAACATCACGCCACCCAGCATGGTTTCTTCCGACAGCTCTTTAGCTTCCGATTCCACCATAAGCACGGACGATTCGGTACCGGCCACCACCAAATCCATTTCCGAACGCGCGACTTCGGCAAAGGTGGGATTCAACAAGTATTGGCCATCGATATAACCTACCCGCGCCGCACCGATAGGTCCGCCGAACGGCATACCGGAAATGGTTAGCGCCGCCGAAGCGCCGATCAGAGCCGGTATATCGGGATCGATGGCAGGATCCAGTGACAACACCGTGGCTAGGATCTGCACTTCATTTCTAAATCCTTTGGGGAACAGGGGTCGCAGAGGGCGATCGATGAGGCGCGATGTTAAGGTTTCTTTCTCGCTCGGCCGGCCTTCACGCTTAAAAAATCCACCGGGAATTTTGCCTGCCGCGTACGTACGCTCCATGTAATCGACGGTCAACGGGAAAAAATCGCGCTCGGGCTGCACTCCTTTGTTGCCCACAACAGTGACCAAAACCACCGTATCCCCCATACTTGCCACCACGGCGCCCGAGGCTTGCCGAGCGATTTCACCGCTCTCGAGCACCATAGCACATCTGCCGTATTGAAAACGCCTCGTTATTTTTGCCATATCTTTACTAAGCGCTGCCGAGGAAATACCAGAAGAAAAAACAGAAAAAAGCGTGGAGAAAAAGCTACACGCTTATTTACGCAAACCTAAGCGTGCGATGAGATCGCGATATCGGTCAAGGTCTCTGCCCTTCAAATAATCCAAGAGCTTGCGCCGTTGATTAACGAGTTTAAGCAGACCTCGGCGAGAGTGAGTATCGGACTTGTGGAGCTTGAAGTGATCGCTAAGCCCATCGATACGCGCGGAGAGCAATGCAACCTGAACTTCGGAGGATCCCGTGTCCTTGGGTGAGCGCTGATACTTAACGATAACCTCTCCTTTATGTTCGGTGCTAAGCGACATCCTGGAAGACTCCAACACTTACGTTAGCTTATTGTACCCGCGGCCCTTCGCGCCCACAAGACAAATCGCCGACGAACTGCGCTGACCTCATGAATTCATCAACCGCCGGGGTGCGATCCTACCATCCGCTAACACCTGGCCTACGCCTAAGAATTCGTCTCCCCGGTCGTAAAGCCGTACCAATCCCGCGACAGGCGCATGAGACACCACGACCGCTTGCCCATTGCGCAAGTAAAAAGCCGCATCCTCAGACAAGCGAATATCCGGCTGGGTTAGCAGGGCACTGTCCGGCGGGCGCAGCACGACCTGTAGTCGTTCCCTATCTTCCTCCCTGAGACGCTTGACTTCATCCAGCGT